>JAZQIH010000155.1:0-11345 GCA_045541015.1 Anaerovoracaceae bacterium
TATGGAACGGTTGGTTCCTTACCACTTTCCCCATAGTCGTTAAGCTGATAGATGCATTTACATACATTGCAATGGGCGCGGTAATGGCAAGGTTCAAGTCCCGGCAAGGTGTTGCCAGGCCCTGGATACTGCTTTCTGCGCCTCTTCTTTGCGTCAGCATGGTGCTGCTGTTTGCAGTGCCAAAGGCTTCACAGGGCATAATAGCGCTCTGGATATTCTTCAGCTACAACCTGTTTTATTCTGTGGCCTACACGGCATACAATTCGGCCCATACGCTAATGGTGCCTCTTGCAACTTCGGACAAGACAGAGCGCAGCAAGCTGTCTGTATTTACGAACATGCAGCATATGCTTTCCGGCATGTTCGTGGCAGTTATATTCCCGACCAAGATAATACCTGCCATAGGTGTGAATGCGGGCTCCTGGGTAGCCCTTATGACTGGCATAGCCGTGGCCGCGTTCCCGCTCATAAGCCTTGAATATTTCTTTACAAGGGAAAGGGTAACGGAGGAGAACCGCACCACCGGGGAGGACATTTCCAAGGCCGAATCCGTTCCGCTTAAGAAACAGCTGGCATGCTGCTTTAAGAGCCGCGTGTGGGTGGTGCTTATGCTCTTCATGATACTTTACCAGCTGGCCGGCAGGCTCTCCCACATATCCACTTTCTATTACTGCAACTGGGTGCTCGGAAGCTACAATGACGGCCGCACTCAGATGCTTTACTATGTTGTGGGCAACGGCGCGCTGGGCCCCGGCCTGCTGTTTGCAAGGCGCATATGCAATAAGCTCGGAAGGCGCAACGCTATGGCAGGGGGCTTTGTTATAGCAGCTATAGGCGTTCTTATCTGCGTGCTGCACCCCGCGGATCTTAAGATGGTCCTTATAGGCCAGGTGATAAAATCCATAGGCCTCATACCCGCGACCTTTATGATAACGGCAATGCTCGGAGACGCCATGGAAGACGTAAGGCGCGTTACCGGAACAGGCTGCGAGGGCGCTTCCACAGCTGCCTACAACGTTATACTTACAGTTACAGCAGGGCTTGCCATGGCTATACTCAACTTCGGGATCACAAGGCTCGGCTACGTAGCTCCGGTGGACGGCATGGCCATCCCGGTCCAGTCCGCGGCAGTCAAAGACTTCTTTGTCTTCTGCGCTCTGGGGCTTCCGCTGCTGTCTTATCCGATAGTTTCTGGTATACTTATGATGTCTCCGGATGACAGGAGGAAGAAGTGAACAAGTCGAACAACAGGCTCAGGCAGGAAGTGGACAGCAGGATAATAGACGCGCTGTTCTACTACATGGAGCGCGGGATCGTGCCTTCTGTAAAAGAAGTGTGCGAGCGGGCCCAGATCAACAGGTCCACATTCTACAGGCACTACCTGGACATTCCGGACCTTATTGAAAAAGCGGAGCTCAAGATGCAGCAGGGGCTGGAAGAGCTTCTTGCGGAAAAGCTTGCAGAGCTTGGCCCTGAATGGAGGTCCATAGAGTTCCTTTCGGTGTTCGTAAAGTACTTCGGAGACCACCGCAGCTTCTACAAGAGCTATATACAAAGCAGCCTTGGCCAAAGCTGGGTGAACGGTTCCGGAAACGTGTGGGAAAAGCACCTGCGGCCTATGTTTTTAAGCCACGGCGTGCTTAACGAAAGGCACATGATGTACTACTACGAGGCCTACAGGGCCGCCGTAATGACAGTTGTAAAGAGCTGGCTCGAGTGCGATTGCCTGGAACCGCCTGAAGAAATAGCAAGCATGATAATAAATGTTTTAGGAGAGGATCTATGAAGTACTATTGCAATCCATTGAACATCAATTACCGCTATCAGTTCAACGCAGATCCAAGGCTTAAGGGCAAGATACAGATATGCCGCGAGGCCGCAGATCCGTCCATGATATATTTCGAAGGGCGCTACTACATATTCGCGTCCATGACCCTTGGCGTCTGGGTGTCGGACGACATGGTAAACTGGGAGAACCACAGGCTTCCTGCAGAGCTTCCTCTGTACGACTACGCCCCGGACGTTCGCGTGATGGACGGCTGGGTGTATTTCTGCGCTTCCAGAAGAGAATCCGCCTGCGACCGCTGGCGCACTAAGAATATACTTGAAGGACCTTACGAAAAGATAGAAGGGGACTTCCCGTTCTGGGATCCTAACCTGTTCGTGGATACGGATGGCCGCGTGTATTTCTACTGGGGCTGCTCCAACCAGACACCCATCTGGGGCGTTGAGCTGGATCCGGTAAGCATGAAGCCGCTCACAGAGCCCAAAGCCATGGTGGAAGGCCACCCCTTTGAGATAGGCTACGAAAGGATAGGAGAGAACAACTCCACGCTTCCGGCTTCCGAGGCAGATGTTGAGGCCAAGTACCAGGCTTTCGTTAAGGCTCAGGGCGTTCCCGAAAGCATGCTGCCGGCCCACGTTAAGCCGCTCATCCGCGGCATGTTCACAAACAAGCCCTACATAGAAGGAGCCTGGATGGACAAGCACTGCGGAAAGTACTACCTGCAGTACGCCTGCCCGGGAGCTCAGTACAACACCTATTCGGACGGCGTCTACGTTTCGGACAGCCCGCTTGGACCCTTTGTGCTTGCGGACAACAACCCTTACTCCTACAAACCGGGCGGATTCCTGCCTGGCGCGGGCCACGGCTCCACCATGCAGGACGAACAGGGCAACTGGTGGCACACCTCCACTATGAGGATATCCAAGAACCACGATTTCGAGCGCAGGGTAGGACTCTGGCGCGCCGGATTCGATGCCGAGGGTGAGCTCTTCTGCGATCAGCGCTACGGCGACTGGCCCCAGAGGGTGACAGGCTTTAAGCAGGATCCCTGGCAGCAGCCTGCATGGATGCTCCTGAGTGCTGGCAAAAAGGCTGCCGCATCCAGCTTTGCGGAGGGCTGCGAGCCGGCTAAGGCTGCGGAAGAAAACGTCCAGACCTGGTGGAAAGCAGAAAAAGCAGGCAAGGACCAGTGGCTGTGCATAGACCTGGGAAAGAGCTTCGATGTCCACGCCGTTCAGGTGAACTTTGCGGACGACAAGCTGGATATCCCTGTTCCCGGAGAGATACGTCCGGGAAGCCAGGCCCGCTACATAGAAGAGGCAGATACCGTAACGCGCTGGAAGCTCAGCGTTTCCGAAGACGGAGAGAACTGGACAGTATTTGCAGATAAGACCGCAGTTGATACAGACCTTTCCCACGACTTTATAGTCTGCGAGGAAGGCATAAAGGCCCGCTACATAAAGCTCTCCGATGTGGAGCTTCCTTACGGACAGGCTCCCTGCGTTTCCGGACTCAGGGTGTTCGGCTTTGGCGAAGGCGAAGCTCCCAAAGCACCGGAGTTTACAGCAGTAAGGGACGGAGACCTGGATATGCAGGTAGATATAAAGCCTCAGGAAGACGCTCTGGGCTACAACATACTCTTCGGATCCTCCGCGGAAAAGCTATACCACAGCTTCATGGTGTTCTCCGGCGGAAAGACACGCGTAGGCGCGCTGATCCAGGGCCGCGGATACTATGTAAGAGTGGACGCTTTCAACGAGTGCGGCATTACGGAAGGCAATACCGTTCAGCTGATGACAAAGGACTAGAAAAGAGATCTGACAATAAAAAAAGCAGGGCTATATGAGCCCTGCGCTTCCCATAACGGTAAGGAATACGAAAAGAGTAAAGACTGACAGGAGCGAGGTTACTGCAACGACTTCCCCTGCCAGTTCTTCGTTTCCGCCCATGGAAACGGCTGTGCTGTAGGAGTTTACTGCAGTAGGAGCTCCGCTGTAGACCAGCATTGCTATAAGGTCCGCGCCCCTGATCCCAAGAAGCACAGCTCCGCAGACTATGATGAGCGGCAGCACTACCAGTTTGCCCAGGCAGATAACAGTAAGGTGCTTTGCCCACTTTTTCATGGCTGCAAGGTCGAAATCGGAGCCCAGGGCCAGCATTGCAGCAGGCGTTGCCATTGCAGCAAGCTTGGATACCACGCCGTTCATGATGAGCGCCGGCAGCTTTATTCCAAGTACGTTAGCCAGAAGTCCAAGAAGGCTGCTGAGCACCATGGGGTTGGTGATTATCTTCTTGAGCATCTTGGGAAGGCTTGCGTTTCCGCCCCTTGCTGTCTCGAAAGCTATGGTGGAGCAGGTGTTTACTATAGGGGTTATTATCATTATCAGGACCGCAGTCATTCCAATGTCTTCCGCAAAGAAGTTGGTAACTATGGAGACCGCAAGCAGGTTGTAGTTAGCCTTGTGTATGCCCTGTATCATTACCGGCTGCACGGTCCTGTCCTTTTCCGTCCTTTTTACCAGAAAAGAGATGATAGTAAAGCTTGCTATGCAGCTTAGGACAACGTAGAGCGTTACTTTAAGATCGAAGGCGCTTTTTATATTGGTGCCGGCTACGCTTTGGAATATGCTCAGCGGCAGGAACAGCTTGAATACCAGCTTGTTCATGCCGGATGCAGTTTCTTTGTTCAGCAGTTTTATTCTTCCAAGGAAAGCTCCTATAGCCATGAAGGCAAGGAGCGGGAACACGGCTTTAAAGGCCAGAATCATTGAATCCATAATATTTCTCCGGTTTGACTGATCATGTATAGTCTACCACTGCAAGGCAACTGGTTAAAATAAAAAAAGCGTATCATATCATAGAAAAATATGATACGCCTTAGGTTTTCTTATCAGTGCCTTACAGCAGTGTAGCGATCATTTCCTCGCGGCTGATGGGCTGGATGTAGGAGAGGGGAATGTCGAAGATGGTCTTTGCTCCGCAGGCGCCTTCGGATGCAAGCCTTGCGACAGCCCTTGCATATGCTACCAGAACGCAGGATGTGAACTCCGGGTTGGAATCCAGATCCAGCTTGAACTCTATAACTTCGTTGTTTTCCTGGTTCCAGCCGGTCTTAGCGGACCTGATAACAGAACCGCCGTGGGGCAGGCCCTTGTGGTTCTTGTCCAGCTCTTCCTGGCTGATGAATGTTACTGTGGTGTCGTAGTCTGCAAAGTAGTCCGGCATGGTAACAATAGCCTTGCGTATAGCTTCCTTGTCTGCGCCTTCCTTAGCCACTACGAAGCACTCTCTGGTGTGCTTCTGCCTTGTTGTGAGCTCCGGCTGAGCGCCGCTGCGAACGGCTTCAAGAGCTGCAGGAACAGGCACGGTGTACTGCCTTGCGTCCTGAACGCCCTCTATGTTTCTGATGGCGTTGGAGTGTCCCTGGCTTACGCCGCGTCCCCAGAAGGTGTAGTTGGCGCCGCTTGGAAGAACTGCAGTTGCAAGGGCTCTTTCAAAGGAGAAGAGGCCCGGGTCCCAGCCAAGGGAAATAGCTGCAACAGTGCCGGCCTTCCTGGCCGCTGCGTCTACATTTGCAAAGTGCTTGGGGATGTCGTGGTGGTTGTCGAAGCTGTCTATAACGTTGTACATTGCAGCGTATTTAGGAGTCTGCTGCGGAAGGTCGAAAGCGCTGCCGCTGCAAAGGATAAGGACGTCTATGTTCTGCTTTTCGTCCAGAGCTGCTATGTTGTACACCTTTACGCCTTCAGTAAGGGGCTTTACAGCGGAAGGATCCCTTCTTGTGTAGATGGCTGCAAGCTCCATGTCCGGGTTCTGCTTGATGGCGCATTCCACGCCGCGTCCAAGGTTCCCGTAACCAAGTATGCCTATTCTGGTCTTTTTCATGATATTGCTCCGTTTCTTTTATCTCAATGCTATTTTAAACTGTCCGGTATGACGTCGTTTGCTGTCATCTGTTCGTAAGTCTGGGGCAGAACGGCCCATTCTGCCTTGCCGTTTTCTACGAACACTACGCCGGGTATGGTGTTCCTGTTGTAGTTGGATGCCATGGAATACCCGTAAGCTCCTGTGGAGAAGAGGACTATGGTGTCTCCCGGCTCTATGGCAGGCAGAACTGCGTCCTTTATGAGTATGTCTCCGGATTCGCAGCATTTGCCGCAGATGGTGACGGTCTTGTCTGCAGGGGCGTCCGCCTTGTTTGCAACAACTGCCTGGTATTTTGCGCCGTAGAGGGCAGGGCGTATGTTGTCTGTCATTCCGCCGTCCACTGCCGCGTAGTTTCTAAGGCCAGGGATGTCCTTAACGGAACCTGCTGTATAGAGCATGATCCCGGCCTCGCCAACGACGCTGCGTCCCGGCTCTATAACAAGGGCGGGTGCGTCTATGCCGCGCTGGGCTGCGTATTCATCCACGCGCGCAAGCAGCGGGTCCAGGAAGTAGGAGTAGGGCTTTCTTACTTCTTCCGTGTAGCATATGCCAAAGCCTCCGCCAAGGTTGAACTCTTCTATACGGTAGCCGAAGTTTTCTGCTATCTTGTCCGCAAGCGCAAGGGCAATGTCCAGCGCCGCTATGTGCGCGGAGTTGTCGAAAAGCTGGGACCCAACGTGGAAGTGCAGGCCCAGGAAGTCTATAAACTGGCTGTCTATGGCCTTCTTTACGTAGGGGAGTATTATGTCGTCGTCCAGCGGGATGCCGAACTTGGAATCCTTTTTACCTGTAACTATGTAATCGTGGGAATCCGCCTTAACGCCCGGGGTTATGCGGAACAGCACCTTGGCCTTTTTACCTTCTTCCTTGCAAATGCTTTCAAGAAGGTCCAGCTCCTGAAGGCTGTCCACTATGATGCGGCCCACGCCGCTCACCACAGCAAGGCCGAGCTCGTCTGCGGTCTTGTTGTTGCCGTTGAACTCTATGCGCTCCGCCGGAACGCCAGCCTTAAGCGCAGTGTAGAGCTCTCCGCCGGAAACAACGTCCACGCAGAGGCCTTCTTTAGCTATGAGGCGGAGCATTGCGGCCGTGCAGAAAGCTTTTGCAGCGTAGGCAATGCGGTTCTTGGGCCTTCCGTCTGTAAAGCTTTGCTTAAGCTCTCTAATGCGGTCTTTGAGTATGCTCTGGGAGTATACGTATACGGGGGTGCCGAACTCCTCTGCCAAAGATACGCAGTCGCAGCCGTCAAAGTAGAGTTTTCCGTCTTTTATGCAAGTGTATTCGCGGTCCATATGGTGTCCTCAAACAAAAAATCAAGAATATTTTTAGTATTATAGCACTAATAAGCTCGAGCCTCAAGAATAATACTGTTTTGATTCGTAAGGTTTTTTGCTATAATCATTAAATAGTTCGTAATGATACGAAAGTATATGGGCTCTCAGCGCCGGAAAGGCCGGAACTTAATTGAAAAACAGGTCCTGGATAAGATACATACTAATAGCGGCCGATGTTTTATGGGTCGCGTTCATATTTGCAAGGTCCTTAAAAGCAGCAGACGAATCCACCGCGGAAAGCGCATGGGTGCTGGACCTGGTAAGGATCATACTGCCGTCTGCCAGCATGCATTTTGTAAGGAAGCTGGCTCATTTTACGGAGTATTTCATACTTGGCGCGCTGCTGTTTGCAAGCATGCAGATCTTTGGAGCCAAAAGGCTTGCAATGGTCCTTCCTGCGGCCGGCTGCATGGCAGTTGCGGTAGCAGACGAGCTTCTTCAGACCTTAAGCCCCGGAAGGAGCTGCCAGGTAAGCGATATGCTGCTCGATACGGCGGGAGGCATCTGCGGCATGCTTATATGCGCCCTGGCAGTGTATTTGGTGCGCAAAGCAAGGCGCCACTGATCGCTCCAGTGCTATGCACCCGCTTTAGCTTGTGATATAATTATACGGATAACTATATTTCGAAAGGGTAACACAAAATGAAGAAAAGGATAACAGCGCTGTTTCTTGCAGCTATTCTTCTGATCTGCGCAGCAGGCTGCGGCAAAGCTCCCGCAAACAACAACGCTGCGCCGGCAGAGCCCACAGACGAGCAGAAGCAGTTTGCCCAGTTCGTGGACGAACAGTACAGGTATTCCATAGAGCAGGATTACTCGACTGCGCACATCTACTACCTTGACTGGGAAAAAGCAGGGCTTAAGAGAGAAAACATAGAGATCAGCTTCGGGCTGGCTCCGGACGAGGCTTCCATGAAGGAAGACCGCGAATACTACAAGAGCCTTTCTGAAAAGCTGGCCAGGTTCGACCGCAGCAAGCTCACAAGGCTCCAGCAGGACGAATACGATGCTCTGGAGTGGGAGATAGGCACAGTGCTTGCCTTAAGCGACCCCAAGTTCGATTACTACAGCCAGCTCTTTACCCCTCCAAACAGCCTTGAATCCAATATAGTAGCGCTGTTTACCTCCTGGGATCTCAGAAACGAGCAGGATGTAAAGGATGTCATAACACTTATAGATTCCATCCCGGCCTACGTGGATTCCAGCATAGAGTACGCTAAAAAGCAGCAGGAAAAGAACCTGCTCATGACCAACTTCGACGACGTAGCAGAGGGTTGCCAAGACATCATAGATTCCGGCCTTAACAGCTACGCTATCAAGTGCATAATGGATCAGGTGGACGAGGCAGACTACCTTACAGCGGACAAGAAGGCCAGCTATAAGGCGGATATAAACGCTGCTTTAACAAGGTCCTACCTGCCGTCCTTTGTAAAGATCAAGGATGCGTTTACTGCCATGAAGGGCGGAAACAACATAACCGCAGGACTTTCCGCTCTGCCAAACGGCAAGGAATACTTCGAGCTGCTGCTCAACTACAAGCTTGGCCTTAAGGGCGCTTCGGCTCAGGACATAAAGACCAAGGCTGTTAGCTGGGCAGACGACCGCTACGGAGAGCTTTTAGACTGCGTTATGAAGTACCGCAGCGATGTAAACGACTACTACAACGGAAAAGGCTCCTCCGGCTACACCGACTACACCCAGCTGCTGGAGGATGTAAAGCAGAAGATGCTTGTAGATCATCCTGAAGTGAGCGATCTTCGCTACAAGATCCAGCCCGCAAGCCCGGAAGAAAAGCTGGACGAAAAGAACGTAGCTGCATACTTTATAATCCCGCCCGTGGACGGAGACCACATGCAGCAGATGAGGGTCAACCCCAGCAATACTGAGATAGGTACCATTGATACTTACATGACAGTCACTCACGAGGGCTTCCCCGGACACATGTATCAGTACGCCTACGCTGCGCAGAACATAGCTTCCGACTACATCAAGACCCTTGGCGTTGACGGCGTGGTGGAAGGCTATGCAGTATACTCCCAGTACCACGCGCTGGAGTACATAAACAGCTTCAGCCAGGGCTACAAGGACTTTGCAGCCATAAACGAGAAGTATGCTTACCTGGTGTACAGCATGGCAGATATAGGCATCAACTACGAGGGCTGGGATGTAAAAAAGACCTTAACTCACTTTACAGACTACGGCTTTGGCGTAGACCAGGCTGGCGCTCAGCAGATCTACGACCTTCTGAGGCTCAACCCGGGCTACTACGAGCCCTACGGCCTTGGATACGAGTACATAGAAGAGATGCGCAAGGGCGCAGAAGAGGCTCTGGGCAAGAAGTTCAGCGCTCTTGAATTCAACAGGGCAATACTTAACGCAGGCCCCACACCTCTTAAGGTCCTGGAACATTACGTAAGCGATTACACAGAAAACGCTAAAAAGGCCAAGTAGAGGAGACCCACTTTTAATGTCCTTACGATCAGAATATGAAAGGAGATAGCACGTGTCCTTTACTGCAATAGAAAAGATGAGGCAGGATAACATGCAAAGGTTCGGTCAGGACCTCGGCCCGGTGCAGCCGGCTCTGAGCAAGGTTACGCCTTCCGGAAACGACCTTAAGTCCGCGGCTCTGCGCTTTGTTCACGAGCGCTGCGAGGAGCTTCGCTTCAGCGCGGAAAAAAGCGCGGAGGAAGAAAGGACAGGAACTTACCTGGGCGCTTCCTTAAAGGCGGGCCAGATACCCTACAACATGCAGATGGATATAGACCGCCTCTGCCTGGAAAGGGAGCTGGAAAAGTTCATAGATTCCGGCGTGGCGGAGGATGCCTACACAGTCTATTACTGCTACCTGGAGATGTTCTTCGGGCACTACGGCAAGTCCAAGAAGATGGTGGAGCTTCTGTCTGAGTTCGAATCTAACGGAAGCTCGCTGCTTATGAAGCACAGGGACCACTATTCGCACTCTGTGTATGTGTTTGCCCTGGGCCTGGCCATCTACGAGACCAACAGCGCCTTCCGCAAGGTCTTCAGCGATTTCTACGGCCTTGGCGCGGAAGATGGCGATGCAGCTAAAGACCACGCTGCAGCCTGCAAGTTCCTTGAGTTCTGGGGGCTTACTTCGCTGTTCCACGACATAGGCTACCCGTTTGAGCTGCCTTTTGAGCAGGTCATCTCTTACTACGAGGTGGGCGGACGCGCAAGAGGGGATAAGGACCTCTATTTCTCCTACAAAAACGTTGATTCCATAAGGAAGATAGATGCTGACACCAGAAAGCAGATCAGGGCGCTGTATGGAAAAGATATAAAGAATTCAGACGCGCTTATCGCCTACGACATTTACAGCAAGCTCGGAAAAGCCTACGACTTTACAGAAGATTATATTCTGGAATGCATAAGCAACAGGGCGCCGCATCCGGAAAAGTGCGATCTTTTCATGGACCACGCCTACTTCAGCAGCGCAAGGCTGTTCAGGGAGATAACAAGATCCCTGCAGGGAAGGCCTCTTGAGCGCATGCACGTGGACGCTGTCTCCGCTATAATGCTCCACAACAGCCTGTACAAGTTCTCCGTGTCCTTCTACAAGAGCAGCAACGCCAAGGCACCTCTTAAGGCAGAGCTCCATCCGCTGGCTTATATGCTTATGCTCTGCGATGAGCTCCAGTGCTGGGACCGCACGGCCTACGGCAGGAACTCCCGCACAGAGCTGCACCCCATGGGAGCGGATTTCGATTTCGGCGGCGGCAGAATAAAGGTGACGTATTCCTACGACATAGAAGAGAAGGCCAAGATAGACCGCTATATGGATGAATACCGCAGCTGGGCTCTTACCAAGGAGGGTAAGGAACCGCGCCTTAAGGCCTACAGCGATATGTACGGCAAAAAGCAGAAGTTCAAAAAGGACATAGAAAAGATAGTGGACACCGGCATTGCGCCGCTTACAGTGCTTCTGGACTTAAAGCCTGCGGACAGGAGCGTAAAGCACACCTACCTTTCCGGCAGCAACTTCCTGCACTTGTTTGATTTTGCCGTTGCACTCAACGCCAGGTATTCCTACCAGGGCAGCGAGGCTCAGGTAGAAACGGAGCAGCTGGAGAGTGAGTTCGAGAGACTCTCCCTTGAGTACCAGCTCTCCAACATCAATCAGGCAAAGAGCTTCGATAAATACCTCAACGCCATACATTGCTTCTACACGGACCGCCCCGTGGACTACGAGATGGTAAAGGCTTTCACCCCGGAGCAGACTGCAGTGTTTGCACCTATGGAGCACGCGCGCTGGGTAAGAGAGCACATATCCATGG
>JAZQIH010000156.1:0-3541 GCA_045541015.1 Anaerovoracaceae bacterium
GTTGCCCACGGACACGCAGTTTATGCGGTATTCCTGCCCTCCGATAACGGCCGGGCAGTCCACTATATGCGCAGCAGACAACTGCTCTTCGTTAAGCTTTTCAGCCCCGAAGGCGCCTTGCTTTGCCAGGGCAGCAGCGTCAACCGGGACCTTTGCGGCCTCCAGCTCCGCCCTTCCCATGTCTACAGTTACGGAGCTCACCTTGCCGTCGCGGATGAAGAGTTGCAGATGTTTTATTCCGCTGCCTGTCTCTACGCTCATGCGGGTGCTGCGCACATATCCCTTGTCGAACATGTACTTGCCCACGCAGCGCAGGTTGTTGCCTGCCACGGGGCTTTCGGAACCGTCGCGGTTGAAGCTGCGCATCTTAACATCGGCCTTCTGGGACTTTTCTATAAGCACTATGCCGTCCCCGCCTATGCCGTAGTGAGGCCTGCAGAGGCTCACGCAAAGGCTCTGCGGGCAGCTGATGCTGCCGTCGAAGTTCTCTATAAAGATATAATCGTTGCCGCAATCCTGCATCTTAGTGAAGGCTATCTTCTGCCTCCACACGCGCATGTTATTGATATCTATGAGCTCAGTGTTGGAGAGCGTGAACCCGCTGGCTATCATGTCCGCCAGCGCGTTTGCGGTGTCCAGGGACGTAAGGCAGGGTATGCCAAGCATCATGGCGCGCCTATGCAGGGCTATAAAATCGCCCATAGTAGCGTCTTTTACCGCTCCGGTATAGATTATATACCTTACCGCCTTTTCATCCATCAGAGAGGCTATTTCGGGGCTCTCAGAGGCATTGCCGACCGCCTTTACGGGTATGCCTGCGCCGCCTATTGCTGCCGCGGTACCTGTGGTGGCGTAAAGCTCTATGCCTAGGGCGTGGAGCCTTCTTGCCAGGGGTATTATCTCCGGATAATCGTTAGTATCTACGCTCAGGAGCGCGCCGCAGCTGCGTTCTGCAGCCGAAGGCACCGTGAAGCCTGCCGCCGTCAGACCCTTGAACATGGCCTCGGGAAGGGTCCTGCCTATTCCCAGGACCTCGCCGGTGGACTTCATCTCCGGGCCGAGTATGGAGTTGGCGTCGTTCAGCTTTTCGAAGGAGAACACAGGCACCTTTACCGCGTAGTAAGGCGGCGTCCTGTACAGCCCCACTCCGTAGCCCAGGTCCTTGAGACTTGCGCCGAGCATCACCTGGGCCGCCAGATCCACCATGGGAACGTTAGTTACCTTGCTTATGTAAGGCACCGTGCGCGAAGCCCTGGGGTTTACCTCTATAACGTAGAGCTCGCCTGCGTAGATCAGGTACTGGATGTTGACCAGGCCCCTGGTGCCAAGCGCCAGAGCCAGCTTTTCCGAAACGCTGCAGATGCGCTGCAGCTGGCTGTCCGTAAGGTTGTACGGCGGATAGACTGCAATGGAGTCTCCGCTGTGCACGCCTGCGCGCTCTATGTGCTCCATGATGCCGGGGATCAGAACGTCCTCGCCGTCGGAGATGACGTCTACCTCCAGCTCCGTGCCGGGCATATACTTGTCCACCAGCACGGGGTTTTCTATGCCGCCCGCCAGTATGCCGCGCATGTAGCGCTCAGTGGTTGCCGCATCCCTGGAAATGGTCATGTTCTGGCCGCCGATAACATAGGACGGACGCAGCAGCACCGGGTAGCCCAGCTCTTCTGCCGCAGCAAGGGCTTCCTCCAGGGTATTGACGCCGTGCCCTTTCGGCCTGCTGATGCCAAAAGACTCCAGCAGAGCGTCAAAGCGCGCCCTGTCCTCCGCAAGGTCTATGCCGTCCGCGGAAGTGCCCAGGATCTTAACGCCTTTTTCGTCCAGGAACTTGGTGAGCTTTATTGCTGTCTGGCCGCCGAAGGCCACAACGACTCCAACAGGTTTTTCCACCTGCACTATGTTCCAGACGTCCTCCTTGCACAGGGGCTCAAAGTAGAGCCTGTCCGCTGTGTCGTAGTCCGTGGAGACCGTTTCCGGGTTGTTGTTTACTATAACTACGTCGTAGCCCATCTTGCGGAGGGTCCACACGCAGTGCACAGAGCTGTAGTCGAACTCTATGCCCTGCCCTATCCTTATGGGGCCGGAGCCGAGGACCATAACCACGGGCTTTCCGCTGCGCTCAAACTCCCTGCTCTCGCACTCCCCGCCAAAGCAGGAGTAGAAGTACTGGGTCTCGGCATCGAACTCCGCGCCGCAGGTGTCCACCATCTTGTAGGAGAAGTTGCTTTCCGGCAGGGTCTTTACACCGCTGATGCGCTTTATGGCCTCGTCCGTGTAGCCGAAGCTCTTGGCCAGCTGGTAGTCCTCCTCCGAGATGTTCCCGAAGCATATGCGGTCCTCCAGCGCTGCCATGCCGGCAAGCTTTGCAAGGAACCACTTGTCTATCTTAGTTATCGTGTGTAAATCGTCTATGCTGACGCCGCTCTTTATAGCCTCAAAGACCGTAAAGAGGCGGTGGTCATCCTGCTCCCGCAGCCTTTCGGAAAGCGGCTTGTTGGAAAGCGTTGGTGCGTTGAGGCTGTCCAGGGAGATCTCTGCTCCGCGGACTGCCTTCATAAGGGCCATCTCGAAGCTTGGCGCTATAGCCATTACCTCTCCGGTGGCCTTCATCTGCGTGCCAAGCTTTCTGGAAGAGCCCGCAAACTTGTCGAAAGGCCACTTGGGCAGCTTTACGACAACGTAGTCCAGCGTGGGCTCAAAGCAGGCGCAGGTCTTGCCTGTAATGTCGTTTTTTATCTCGTCCAGGGTGTAGCCGAGGGCTATCCTGGTGCTTATCTTTGCTATGGGGTATCCGGTGGCCTTGGACGCCAGCGCCGAGGACCTGGACACCCTGGGGTTCACCTCTATTACCGCGTATTCGAAGCTGTCCGGGTTCAAGGCAAACTGGCAGTTGCAGCCGCCAACTATCCCTATCTTGCTTATGATATCAAGGGATGCGGAGCGCAGCATCTGGTACTCTTTGTCGGAAAGAGTGAGCGCCGGCGCCACAACTATGGAGTCCCCTGTATGTATGCCTACGGGGTCGAAGTTCTCCATGGAGCAGACCGCAATAACGTTGCCTGCGGCGTCCCTCATAGTCTCGAACTCTATCTCCTTCCAGCCGGAGATGCAGCGCTCTACAAGGATCTGGGTTATAGGGGAAAGGTCCAGGCCGTTCCTTGCTATTACCGCAAGTTCCTCCGCGTTGGCTGCTATTCCGCCGCCGCTTCCGCCGAGGGTGAAGGCTGGCCTTACTATTACCGGGTAGCCTATCTTCTCCGCGACTTTCAGCGCTGTCTCAACGTCCTGGGCTATCTCAGAAGGCACCACGGGCTGACCCATCTCCTTGAGTGTGTCCCTGAAAAGCTCCCTGTCTTCAGCCTTGTCTATGGCGTCTATGTCGGAGCCAAGAAGGCGCACGCCGTACTTTTCCAGCACGCCCGCCTTGGACAGCTGCATGGCTATGGTAAGGCCTGTCTGGCCGCCGAGGCCTGCCAGAAGACCGTCCGGGCGCTCCTTTTCTATGATACGCTCCACGGTCTTTGCCGTAAGAGGCTCCAGG
>JAZQIH010000157.1:0-23066 GCA_045541015.1 Anaerovoracaceae bacterium
CTGGGACGCTATCCTCAGCACCGCTTCGGTCAGCGCTGCGGTATCTTCCATCGTCTGGCCGCAGCCAAACGATATCCTAAGGCACCCTCTTGCGTATTCTTCCGGGACCCCTATAGCCCTTACCACGTGCGACGGCTCCACGCTCTTGCTGTTGCACGCGGAACCTATCGATACGCAGAAACCTTCCATGTTAAGGAAGAAAAGTACCCCTTCTGCTTCCACATCTTTGAACGCTATATTCAGTATGCCCGGAACTGAGCATTCCATGGGAGTGTTTATCCTTGCTCCGGCCTTTTTCATCTGTTCGAAAACGAATTTTCTGCGCTGCCTGGCGCCTTTGGCGTTTTCTTCCCTGGTCTTTGCAAGTATCTCTGCGGCTTTTCCGAAACCGGCTATGGCCGCTACGTTTTCTGTTCCTCCGCGGAGGCGGTCTTCCTGCTGTCCTCCGTGCATAAAAGGCTCTATTATTGCAGGATCCTTTACCCACAGAGCTCCGCAGCCCTTAGGACCGCAGATCTTGTGAGCGGACACGGATACCATGTCTGCCCCGCAGCTTTTTACATCCAGGCTGATGTAAGGCAGGGCCTGCACAGCGTCTGTGTGGAAGAAAGCTCCACGCTCGTGCGCTATACGGGCAAGCTCAGGAATGTCCTGGATGGTGCCTATCTCGTTGTTGGCCCACATGACGGATACCAGCAGAACGTCCTCGTCTACCAGCCTTTTGTACTCCACCATGTCTATGCGGCCGCAGCCGTCCACAGGCAGTATCCTTGCTTCAAAACCCAGCTGCTTTAGAAATTCGCAGCTTTCCAGCACCGCGTGGTGCTCTATGGCAGACACCGCAACAGCCTTGCGCTTTCCGCGGTTTTTAAGCGCGCAGCCTATAATGGCTGTGTTGTCGCTTTCAGTGCCTCCGGAGGTGAATATCAGATAACCGGTCTGAGCTCCTATAAGCTCCCTCACCTTATCCCTGGCCTCTTCTACGGCGGCCCTTGCCATGCGGCCGCCCTGATAAAGAGAAGAGGCGTTGAAATACCCCTCCGTCAGCCACTTTTGCATCTCTTCTGCAACAAGTGGATGCACCGGCGTTGTTGCCGCGTGATCGAAGTACTTCATTACGCCTCACCTCCGCCGCACAGCAGCTTCGTAACGTTATCTATGACTTCTTTTTCGCCAATGTGGTTGATAAAAGGCTTGCCGGAAACTACGGGGCACTTCTGATCCTTGAAGAACGGGAACATCTCGATTATCACGTCGTAGCGCCCCGCCACGTAGGAAGTCTCCCACAGGTTCTGGATATTCACCTGTATCTCGGTCCCGCGGGCCTGGCAGCTTTCCTTGATAAGTTCCCCTGCCCTTAGCATAGTTGTGCCGCAAAGACCGCCTGCGATAAGAAGCTTTTTCATGCTTACTCTTCTTCTTCAAATAATTCGGGATGCTCGAAATAGTAGGCAAATTCGTCCACTGTTTCCGCATTCCTGAGCTTTTTCAAAAGCTCCGGTCTTGAGAACATGACCATGAGTTCCTGAAGATCGTCCATGTGGGAATCTCCGCCGTCAGCGTTGGCCATGAGTATGACCATCTCCACCTGGAGCATGTCTTCGTTATCGCCCATGTTCACGAATTCCACCGGCTCATCCAGGACGGCAACTGCAACGCCTGTCTTTTTGACATCGTCGGAGAAAGCGTGAGGGATCGCAACGGGGATCTCCTCGCAGGGCAGCCCTGTGGGGAACTCCCTCTCCCTTGCAAGCGCTTCGTAGCCGTACATGGGGCCTATGTAGCCGGCATCCTGCATAGCCAATGCCAGCCTCCCGATGATGACTTCACGGGAGGCGGCATGCTGATGCAGAAAGATAAGGTTTTTATCTGCGGTTATCATGAGAGGATACTGATCTTTTAGTTACCGAAGATCAGCCTGAAGATCTGGAGTATAGCTGCACCCAGAGGATCGCCTGCCATATCGAAGCAGGAGTTTGTAACTGCCGGATCTGCAAGTCCGAGGTTGCCCATGGTGAGTGTGCTGATAGGAGCCTGTGCTGTTGCGATAAGCATTACAGGGATGGTCCAGATGAGTGTGAATACTACGATACGGAATACGTTGCCCTTGAACATAGGAGCAACTGCGCCGCACCAGTAAGGAATTATAGCAAGGGATGCTATCGGGAGGAGCTTGTTGCCCGGCAGTACAACTGCAAGCAGAACTACGAGCGGGTAAAGGATAACTGCGGAAGCCATTACGGAAGGATGTCCCAGAAGTGCTGCGCAGTCAACGCCTACGTAAAGCTCGCGGCCGTCGAACTTGTCGGTAACTTTCTCAATGATAGCGTTAGCTATAGGCATGATTCCTTCGCAAAGAACGGAGACGGTCTTGGGGAGGAATACCATCAGTACGCCTACGCTGATGCCCAGCTGGAGAACTCCGCCGTAGGGCAGCTTGCCGATGATACCGATGATGATACCGATGATGGCACCCATTACACCGAGCTCACCGAAGATACCCATCTTGCTGCGGATAGCTTCCGGCTTGAAGTTGATCTTGTTGATTCCGGGGATGGCGTCGAACAGCTTGTTGAAGGGCTTAGCTATAAGTCCGAGCAGAGAAACTGTGCAGGGAACGCCGATTCCGGGCATGTCGTTGAATTCCTGATAATCCTTTGCGGTCCAGTCAGCGAACTTGGAGCCCAGTGTAAGGAAGATGACTGCGGCAAGTACGCCTATCCACATGTTGCCGGTAGCAGCCCAGACATATCCGCCCAGAACGTTGCCGTGCCAGATGCTCCAGATATCCGTCCACATGGTCTTTGTTCCTTTGCAGAGGATGAGGATGACGTTTACTACAAGGGTACCGATGATTACGAATGCAAGGCCCGGCCAGGCGAATGCTATACCAGCGCTGCCCCAGCCTACGTCCGTGACGCTCATATCCTTGGAGAAGTTCTCACTGAATGCCTGGATGGCAGGAGTGAGGGATGCTGTTGCGGCGTCTATTATTACGCCCAAACCGGAAAGACCGATACCTGCGTAAAGACCGCCGCGAAGGCTCTTGGAGAATCCTGCGCCGAAGCACAGTCCAAGTATGAACATTACAAGTGCTACGAGCACAGAGCTTCCTAAGTTCCCGAGGAACGTGGAAACAACTGTTGCAATACCGTTCATAACATTACCTCCTTCTAAAAAACATGAATGATTACGAAAACGGTAAACGAACTGATAATGTTTTTTGGAAGTCTATTCTTCCGAGATCTCGTCCAGCTTGGCCACTATCCTGGCGGCCAGCTCTTCCTTAGCTTTTTTGCCGCCTATCATGAATGTAAGGCCTCTTTCAGCCGGACTTCCGAAGGTTGGATCGATAGCCGTCATCCAGACGACCACCATGTTTTTTCTGCCTTTGTAAGGCAGGATATCGCCTACCATGCAGTGCTTGACCTCAATATCCGGGCGGCCTATCTTCTCTATGTATTCCTGAAGATAGCGTTCCGCGTTTATGGATGTATTGATGCCTGCACCACATACACATAAGAGCATTTTCCTCTCAGCCATAATGACCTCCTTTTCCGCAAATATATACACTTTGATGTGGCAAAAACCATATCCTTACAACTTGATTTTAATAAAATCTGAAATTCTGTCAAGAATTCAAGGCGAAGAAGGTGCACAAATGTGCACAATTGATATCGATTTAACAATAATGTAATATTTGCGGGCTATGCTCGGAAAATGACAGTAAGTATCCTGATCTCAGAAATAAAAAACTCCGGAAAACATGTTCCGGAGTTTTGTTTGGTGGCCCATATTGGACTTGAACCAATGACCTTCTGGTTGTCACCCAGACGCTCTCCCAGCTGAGCTAATGGACCGTCTTTTTGACCACGCAACGGATATATTACCACAATGGTACTAAAAAGAAAAGCATTAATTTAAAAAAGAGGAAAAATGTTCTTGCTAAGGACCGGCGTTTTTGTTATTCTTTAATACCGCAACTGAATAAAAGGAGGCGAAACAGCGAATGAAACGATTTCCCGTTATCGACCAGCCAGCCACAGGAGAAAACATCCTTAGGCTTCGAAAGGAACGCGGCCTTACGGTCCGCGACCTCCAGAACTTCTTCGGCTTCGAAGAGCCGCAGGCCATCTACAAGTGGCAAAGGGGCGAAAGCCTCCCCTCTGTAGATAACCTCTACGCTCTTGGGAGCATACTGGAAGTTCCAATGGAGGAGATACTCGTACCAAAAGCATCCTTAACTATAGTAAAAGAACAGCAGGACAAGGCCTGCTGTTCTGATTTTTTTTTGGGTTTTGAACGCCCGGGCGCTTTGGGCACAGCATAGCTTTGAAAAGCTTTGGACCATTTCGCCCTCGGAAAGCCCTTGCGCTTCAGGCACGCAGCCTTGCAGCGCTTAAGCCCCTTCGGACTGATAGTATTTCGTACTGCTTAAATAAAGCAGAGGGTTCCCGGCCCTTTTTCGGAGTCGTATTATCAAAAGAATGATGCTGTGGAGGCAGGGAGTTTGGCGTATCTGCGGTCTTTCGCAGGGCGCTTTTTGATGCGGAGGAAGGTCAGCGTTTCCGGTGATCACATAATTATCCTCCTTGGGATCTTGCGCCTTTTGGCGCTAATGTGCAGCCTTACAGTTCATCTGCACCTGAACCGGTCCTTCCCCTTCCCTTGCTCTGCTGTGCCCAAAGCGCCCGGATCTGCCTGATTGCTGTCTGGCGTGCCGGCGGCGGAAAGGCTAAGCCCTTCCGCCCATGAAGCTCTCGAATGCTTCCGCAAAACTGCTGTTCACATCAAAAGACGGCTCGTAATACACCCTGGATGTTACCAGGCAGACATCCAGCTTGGCTGAAGTCTCGTCGGACTTGGTGTTGAGCTTTGCGAGCTCCTTTTTTACCATATTGCGGTCGTAGTTGATGGTAACTACCTTTTTTACATCGCAGCGGTAAGTTACCTGGTTGCCGTCTGCGTTGAAGCGGAAGCCCGTTCCGCCGTTAGCGATTATTGTCTCGCTGCCTCGAAGGTCGTTCATGCGCCTTAAGGTGCGGGCCGCGCTCTGGCGAAGAGCGTTAAGGCTTACCTCGCTGTCCAGGTCTATGGGAAGGCTCTCCTTTGCCTTTCTTACGGCTTCAAAGAGCTTCTCCTTCTCCCCAAGAAGGAAGAGCATGAACCTTACCAGGCCGTTTATCTCGTTGTAATACTCGCTTTCGGGCTGAGTACGGATGGTCTCGTCCTTGGCTTCTGCCATTACCTTGTGGCGCAGGTGGGTGCTCTCTACCTTGGTTATATTTGATTCGTTTGTGAGTATGCCCTGTATCTCGTCTATAAGGGCCTGTATCTTGTTCTGATAACGGAACGCTTCTTTAAGATTCATATTTATACCTCCTGCGTGAGCTTTGAGTGTGTTTTGTTTCTTGCAGGGGGTATTATATTGCGCAGCCTTTGCTTTGTCATTGAACTGTCAGTTCAATTTGTAAAACTACGTTCATAAAAAACAGCTGACACATGCTGATTAGTTATTATATAATATAAAATTGATAAATTTATAACTCGCAGCCGATCAACATATGCTATTTCATAAAAGGGGTAAAACTATGAAAACAGCACGTAAGATCTTTTCTCTGATCCTGGCTCTGGTGCTGGCCGCAGCCACTCCTATGCAGGTCTTTGCGCAGGAGGAAGCACAGGACTTTCCCGCATCAGACAGTCCGATGATAGAAAACACCACGGACTCTTCCAACTATCCCAAGCGCGCAGAGCTCACAGATGTCTACGGCATTATAGAAAACGATAAGGCCGAGACAGTCGAATCCCTGATCTCAGATGAGGCTCTGGGCAGCTTTGCGTCGTCCATAGATCTTATAGACAGCTTCCAGCCTGTAAGCAACCAGGACGCAACTTTAGTACTTGGAAAAGTAGAGAACTTCATGACCGGCGGAGGGCTCGGAGCCTACCTTAAAAGCAGCGATCCCCAGCTTGGCGCTGAGATAGGCCTTACCGCAAACCGCACGGAAAAGGTAAGGATACTTGGCGAAGGCACCAACGCCAGCGGCTGGGTATTCGTGGTGGACAAGGACGCCATCTGCTGGATGATAAAAGACACAGACGGCGCAGGCATCTCGGGGGCTCTGGTAACTATATCCTATCAGAACGAGCAGGGTCAGCGCGTTACCAAGAGCACCACGACGACAGCCGGAAACACCCCGGGAATAGCGGTGTTCGACGATCTTCCGGAAAGCTGCTTCGGCCTTGTGGACATACAGGCTGAAGGCTACCGCTCGGTATCCATCCTGGACAAGGAGATGATCAAGGGCGATCACTACACCATAGTCATGGAAGATACTAAGGCAAACGATCTTTACATACGCGGTGTGGATCTTGCCGGAAAAGACATGGTGAACGAGGAAACTCTGCTGTCCCTTATGAACATGGACACAGGAGATCTTACCCTTAAAGTCCTGGTAACAAAGAGCGGAAGCGCTCAGTTCCCGGACAAGATAACCATCAACGCAGACAACAGAGGCGCTGCAGTTCTTGAGCTTACCCAGACAGGCTCTGTTGATTTCGATTCCAACACCAAGGTCTACTCGGCTACCAAGCGCTGGGTGGAGCAAAGCGCAGGACTGTTTAAGGAAGCGGATATAATAAGCCTCAGCTTCGGAGCCGAGACCTTTGCCCTGCCCCACGTTACAGTTGAGAACGCCGTATGCGTTCCGGGCAGCGGAGAGACAGACGTTCCCCTCACCCAGAAATCCCTCAACGGCAAGACCGAAGACAGGCTCGGAGGCGGCGGCTGGCTGAACCAGGGTCTTCAGATGTTCATGATACCGGTAAGCTTCGGCATGTTCCCGGACGGAACTTACATGCTGATGGCTTCCTACGATATAACCCGCCTGGATCCAAACACCCAGTACAAGTTCAGCAGCCTCTTCCAGAAATCCTGGAATCCTAAGACTTTCTCCAGCATCAAGCACCCGCTGGAGGTGTTCGAAAAGAGCTTCTGGGAGAACACCGAAAAGGTAAAGAAGGGCCAGCAGATACTGGATTCGACTAAGAAGATCAAGGCTGTAAGCAACCCCAACTACGATTTTTCGCTCAGCTTCTCCCTCTTCCTTAAGTCCTGCTACAACAAGGAGACGGACGACAGCTACGGCAGCGGCGGAATACTCTTCTCCGGCGGATTAACTGCAGGCATCACGGAGTACTTCCTCATCACCGCAGGCCCCGTGGTGATCCCTCTCTACATAGGATTTGAAGGCCATCTGTACATCAAGACCACGCTGGCGCTGAACTTCCTTATGGACAGAGCGCCCACAGGCCACGATCAGGACGCGGAGTGGAAGTACACCACGGACGACGGCTTTGATGTGAACGCACGCATAGAAGTGCTTACAGGCTTCTCCGTGTTCGGAGGCGTAGGCGTTAAGGGCACGCTCGGCGCGGCGGCGGTGGGCTACGTGGATTTCGATATCGCAACGGTCCTGGACAAGGGGCAGGCTCACCTGCTCACCAAGGATCCGCACAGCTTCATAGACGTGCTGTACGGCCTTAGAATAGAGTACTACCTGCTCTTCTACAGCGGAACCATAAAGATAGACGCGCTTCAGGACGCAAAGCGTCTGGACGACAGCGACTGGACGGATTCCCAGCAGATCCAGGAAGCATTGCTTGAAGGCCTGGAGTTCTCCCCAATCTCCCTTGAGGACTGCGCGGAGGACTTCACCTACATGCCTTTGGCCGAAGGCGAAGCTCCAAGGGACGAGTACTACGTGCTGAACAACACAGGCCAGCTGGAGGAGAGCCTCGGCGGACAGTCCAAGATCATAGGCATAGACTCCAGCATCATACCCGAATCCCAGATCCAGTTTGCGGCTACCAAGAACTACACTACCCTCTTCCGCATGGGATCCAACGGACGCAGGGTGGACATATACTACCAGCACCAGAACAGGGATACCGGCGGAATGTGGAGCGGCCTGTACAAGGTGGCTCTCCCAGATGACGAGACCAGATCTGTCTGCGAATTCGTTGTGGTGCCAAACAAGACCGAGAATTCCGACAAGGTCTACATAGCAGCTGTTGTTGTGGACGACACCCTTACGGACGAGAACGCAAGGATGCGCAGCACTGATGTCTACGCCATAGTTGTTGATATGGACCAGGACCGCACGACCAGCACAGTTCTCGCAAGCGATCCGGCTATGAAGGGCCAGTACCTCTACAGCGCACCGAAGCCGGCAGGCCGCGAAGGATACTGCTCTGTTTCCTACGCTGCAACACGCCTTACAGACAGCAACGGCGCCCCGGTGGACGGCCTTAAGGGAGCCCTCGGAGCGGTTACAGACAATACAGATTACTACATTTCCTGGGGAGCAGACGGTGCCCCGGAGCAGCGCTCCTGGAAGAACCTCGGAAAGAACAGGATATACTCCACAGGAGTCATAGCTCCCAACGAGCCGAGCTTCTGGGTTGTGGACAGCCTCAAGTCCTCCGATAAGTACCTCTACGTCAAGGGCTACGGCGCCAACGGCTTCTACGAGGATACCTTAAGGTGCAACTTCCGCATAGATATAGAAGGCCTGGTCGCCCTGGAGGACGTAAAGAAAGGCATTGTCAAGTTCGACTCTCTGATAACCAACTGGCAGTACCTGAACGGCTGCAACTACTTTATCGTAGGAGACAGCATATACTGGATGAACAAGGTGGGAAGCGGCAGCAGCTACGAATGGTCAGCTGAGAAGGTAAACGGCGGCGCAGGAGTGCTGTCCGTGGACAACCGCTACGCTTTGATCAGCAACAACAACCAGTCCGCGCTCTACCTTATAGGCGTGGTCGGAGACTACGAGACTAACTTTGAGACTGGCGCTTCTGAAAAGGGCTACAACATAGCCAAGATATACACCATTACTACAGACAAGGACAGCTCCGGCAAGGTAAGCACTAACCTCCACGGGCCCCTGGATCTTAAGTTTGCCAAGGGCAGCGAGGTAAGGACCTTTGCGGTGGCTTACAATCCCGAGCAGTGCACAGCCAGCGGCCTTACCATAGCATTCACAACCCAGCCTGCCAACCCTGCCAAGTACACCGAGGCTATAAAGATGTGGAGCCAGAACGCGAGCAGCGGCATGCTGGCAACAGAGGTAAGGATACCGGACTACCTGGTAGTGGACGGCCAGGGCGCCATAGAGATGTTCGTAACGCTCAAGAACTACGGCTACAGCCTGGAGAACCACGTCTTCTACACCATAAAGGACGAGAACGGCGAGAAGCTGATGCTCACAGACGCCGCAACACATACCCAGCAGTGGGATCCGACCAGCTACTCCTTCTCCGGAGCGGACCTCTACCCCGGCGATTCCCGCGTGGACAGAGTGCTCATTAAGCCCAACCCCAACTGGGATAAGAACAAGGAGCACGAGATCATCGTGGATATAGTGCCGCAGTACAAGTACGACGGAGACCTGGACGACATGGTAGGCTCCGTAAAGCTTGCCGCGGACAATGTTACACTTACCGCCAAGAACACCCTTATAGGCGGAAAGCACTACATCAGCACTACCATTGAAAACAACACCATGCTTGGGGCAACGACTCCTACCATAAAGGTGGTTCTGGATTACGCACCAAGCTCCGATGCGGCTGGCACTAACGCTGTCGCTAACGCCAAGGCACTGCGCGCAGCAAGCAGCACTCAGGCCGATACAAAGGCAGGCACAGACACAGTCAGCATGCCCAGCCAGCTGCAGTTCGAGCTGCCCACAGACGAGATGTTCTTCCAGTTCGACGAGGACGACGCGGACCTTACAGGCCAGATCTACCACTTCGATATAGACATGGACAGCGTCTGGGAGGACGGCCTGGACAAGGGCCTCAGGGGCGCTTACGTATCCCTGGTGGACAAGGACGGAAACCAGCAGTCCAACGAGGTGGTCTACCTGCTGAACCCGGCTGAAAAAGCCGCGGAAGATGAACCGGATGAACCGGTCACCCCGGACGAGCCGGACGATCCAAAGACCGGCAGCGTAAAGCTTACCCTTACGGATAAGGACGACCCGGAAAAGAAGCTTTCCGGAGCGGTATTCGAGGTGTACGACAAGGACGGCAACAAGGTTGGCACGCTTTCCGAGACTGCAGACGGCGTCTACGAGCTGGAGGGCCTCCTCTACGGAGATTACACGATAAAGCCAGTAACAGTGCCCGAAGGCTACGAGGCGGAAGAAAGCTACCCGCTGACCATTGCGGCAGAGACCGCAGAGCTTGCGATAGCATTCAGCGCCAAGTCTGAAGAGCCGGATCCTGCTCCGCAGCCAGAGCCAAAGCCGGACGACAAGGAAGGCCCGGGCACAGGCGATAAGTCCCGCACGGAGCTCTACCTGGCGCTCATGATACTGAGCCTGCTTGCAGCAGCCGCAGTGATCATATTCCGCAGGAAAGAAAAAGCTTAATAAATGCAATAATAAAACTGCGGCAGGCCGCCCGGCTTACCGCAGTTTTTTATTGTCTTTTTTACAGAAGGCCGGCTTCCCTGGCCTTTTCAAGCAGCCTTTGGTTAAGGCTGTTAAGAGGCCCTGCCGGAGCTCCTGCGTCTATTACCTTTTTGCAGGAAAGCATAAGCTCTTCCGCCTTTTTGTAGCTTTCTTCTGTCATGGGCTCGAAGGCCGGCACGCTTACTATGTGGTCCGAAAGCTCCCTTGCTATGCGGTAGTCCACGTCGTTTTCAAAGAGTATGCCTGCCGCAAAGGGCGTCTGGGATTTCTGCAGAGCCCTGAAAACAGCAGCCCCGTAGCCCGCGCCTGCAACCACAAACACCTTAGGCTCCCCTTCAGGCTTTGTAAGCTCCACGCTGCCGAACAGCAGGTCGTAGGAGCCGTGCTCTATGTCGTAGAGCTTGTCTATGGCATCCCCGTGGAGTATATCGTCCGGCTTTCCGAAAGCCGCAATGGTGTCCCCTTTTACGCAGACTATGTAATCGGATATCTTGGTAGCAAGGTCTATCTCGTGTAGGGTCATAACTACGGTTATTCCCTTCTCGTGAGCCATGTGGCGCAGTATGTCCAGCAGATCTATCTTGTGGCGTATGTCCAGGTAGGCTGTCGGCTCATCCAGGACTATCACTTCCGGCTCCTGGGCTATGGCTCTTGCAAGCATTATCCTCTGCTTCTGGCCGTCCGAAAGCGTTGAAAAATCACGCTCGGCAAGATCCAGGGCATGCACGCGGTCCAGGGCCTCATTCACTACTTCCTGGTCGTGCGGGGTCATCTTTCCCACCACGTTGGTGTAGGGGTAGCGGCCCATGGCAACTACATCCTCGCAGGTCATAAGATCCGGGTTTATACGGTCCGTAAGAACAACTGCAACGCTGCGCGCCATCTCCTTAAGATCCCAGCTCCAGACCTCGTTTTCTCCTATGTAAACACTTCCGCCTATCTTTTCCAGGTGGCGGGTGATAGATTTCAGAATAGTTGATTTGCCTGCGCCGTTGGGGCCAATAAGGGTAAGTATCTTGCCCTTTTCTATGGATACGTTTATGTCTTTAATAAGGACGTTTCCGTTATAGCCAACGTTCAGGTCTTTGGTGTAAAAATAAGGCATGCTGCCCTCCTACTGCTTTACTGTCCTGCGCTTTATCATCATGTAGATGACTATGGGCGCGCCGAAGAAGGATGTTACCGTGCTTATAGCCATTTCTCTGGGGGAGAAGGCGGTCCTTGCGATAAGATCGCAGAATATGCAGAATACAGATCCGCAAAGGTAAGCTGCGGGTATTACCAGTATGGGTTTGGATGTCTTAAGCAGAGATTTTGTAATGTGAGGCACTGCAATGCCTACGAAGGATATGGGGCCTGCGTACGCTGTAACGCAGGCGGAAAGCAGGCTGCTGAGCACTATAAGAGCAGCCCTGAAAGCCTTGATATTTATGCCAAGGCTCAGCGCGTAGCCTTCGCCAAGGGCGTAAGCCCCTATGGGTTTGGACAGCATCCAGGAAAAGATGAAGCCCAGGGAGCAGATGATGAAAGCCGTTCCTACGTTGCTCCACCTTGCCGCCGCAAAGCTGCCCATGGACCAGTTAGTCAGGTTTACTATGGAAGCCTCGCTTGCGAAGGTTATCATAAAGTCCGTGGCCGCAGAACAAATGTAGCTTACCATAATGCCTGCCACCAGCAGCAGCGCCATGTTGTGCACCTTTCTGGAAAGCAAAAGGACCAGGCCCGTTACCAGCAGCGAGCCCGCAAATGCCGCAATTATAAGAGAAAACGAGCTTGTGGGCCCTATGTAGCCGGCAAAGATTATCATTACGAAGCCTACTATAAGCTTGGCGCCGGAGGATATGCCCAGAACGAAGGGACCCGCGATCGGGTTTCTGAAGAAGGTCTGGAGCAGAAAGCCCGAAACCGCCAGAGCGCCGCCCAGTATTGCCGCAAGCAGCATGCGCGGTATCCTTATGGTAAAGACTATCCTGCTGTTGGATGATGCCTCCGTAACAGCTTTCAGCTCTTCTGCATAGTTTCCGGTGAATATATCGGCCACTTTGTACTTAAGGCCGTTCCACACCATGCTTATTACTTCCCCTGCGGGTATCTTTACAGATCCCGAGTTGACGTTTATGATCAGGCCCCACAAAAGCAGCAGAGCCAGAACTATCATCATTATTACAAAGCGCCTGCCGGAGCCTTTTACTGCCGCAGCTTTAGACGGATCTACGCGGTCCTTCACTTTTTACGGTCCTTTCTTTAGTCAAAATGACAGGGCAGACCATGAAAGGCCCGCCCTGCCAAAATGAAGAAAACTATTGCTTACTTGATCTTGATAAGGTGATCGGTGGTAACTGTGGAAGGATCTTCTGCAGCCAGTATAGTGTGCATATCCTTCATGATGCCTGCGATAGCAGCTGTGGACTGGGTGAAGTCAGGAGAAGTGATCCATACGTGGCCTTCCTTTACTGCCTTCATATCTCCGAACAGCGGGTTGAACTTGATCATTTCATCGATGCTGTAGAACTTAGCAGCAAAGTTCATGTAGAACATGTAGTCTGCATCCTTGAATGCATCGTACCATGCTTCCATGGTCATGCTTGCGTTGCCGGACTTGTCCAGGGAGTCCTTGCCGAACGGGTATTCGCCGCCGGACATAACTATCATCTGGCCGTAGTAGTCTCCGCCGTGCCTTGCGTAAGCCTTATCACCCTTGGAGCTGATGTAGCCCATGCAGACTGTCTTGCCGAGGCTGTCGCTTGTAGCAGCGTTGACCATTGCCTTCTGTTCCTCGAAGTACTTGTTAGCTTCTTCTTCCTTGCCGAACAGTACGCCGAAGAGCTTTACCCACTCTACTCTTGCAAGCGGGCTTCCTTCCTTGGAGGAGTCCTCAACAAGGGACGGAATTCCGAGTTCTGTAAACTTATCCAGGACCTCAGGCTTGGAGTCGATCATGGTGGTGTTTACGTGGAGCTGTATGCCTTCGGATACCATCTTTTCGAAATCAGGCTCGGAGTACTTGCCGCCGAACTTGATGGTGCCGGCTTCCATAGCCTTTATAACGTTAGGAAGATACCAGCCGGACTTGTCTGTTCCTACAAGCGGAGTGCGGTCCAGGCAGTCGATAGCGTCTATAAGGGACTCCATACCGGTGCTTGCCATGTATACCTTGTTGATAGGCATCTGGAGCACGTAGGTGTTAGCGTCTACTTCGCCTTCCTTGGGAGCAGGCTTGCCTTCAGGAACTACCAGGTACTTGTGTCCGCCTGTTCCTGCGCTGATGATCCTGTAGCCGCCTTCGAACAGCTCGATGCTGAAGTTCTTAGCGTACTCGAGCTTCATCTGGCCCTGGCTTACGAGCTTGAATTCATCTGTCTTTGCGTTTGCGTTGTTGCCGCTTTTGCCGCAGGCTGCAAGGCCAAGGAGCATAGCAAGCACCAGCAGAACGCTGATGATCGTCTTAAGATTTTTTCTCACTTTAGAGAACCTCCTTAAATAATACAAACATTCGATGCTTTGGGCACAAAATAAAACAGCAGTCAAAAATGACTGCTGCGTCCGTATTTTACACAGCTGTTATCCGTATCCGTTATCCGCGGGCGAACACTACAAAGCTCTGAGCAGGTCTTCTGACTTATGCACATGGTCCGTTCTGACGGATCCTCACCGCGCCCTGCCTTCCCGGCTTTTGCCAGTGACAGGCCCCATGGCCTTAAAGGACGCAGCTTGCGCAAATACAGCGGCGGTACCGTTCGGGATTCTGACCCGATTCTCTATTCTCTCCTTTTGATGCGGAGCACTCAAAGTATCGATTTCAAACAGTATGATTATAGCATTGTTTTTGACAAAATCAACTATTTTGTATATGAAGTTAGCCGATGCTTTTTGTAGGAACTGACAAGCAGGCGGCTATATCATCTCTCTCTTGCTCATGGTTATCATAGCCATCATCATGAACACTGCTGCGTAGGCTGCAAGGACCAGTATGCTGAGCACGCTTGCGCTCTGCCCGTAGGCTATTGCGCGAAGGCATCCGCTGGCGTGGGTCAGGGGCAGTATGCTGATAAGGGCTTTGATGATGGCAGGCACCTGGTCCAGGGGGAAGAAGGTGTTGCAGAGAAAGGTCATGGGCAGTATGGCAAAGGTTGTGAACCTTGCAACATCGCTGTGGCGCTTAGCCATTATGGCTACGGTAACGCCAAGGCCCGCAAAGGCCAGACCGTTTAGCATCATCACAAGGAAGAACGCCGCGTTTATCTTCATGCTGGCCCCAAAAGGCAGGGAAAGCAGCAGGATAAGCACGCCTGCGTACATGCCCCTTATCATTCCTCCTATCATCTGCCCTATTATGTAGGACGGTATGGGCGTTGGGGAGATGACCAGCTGGTCGAAGGAGTGCTCGAACTGCTTTTGTATGCAGAGCGGGGAGCTTACCGCGTTGAAGCTGGTGTTCATGGTGGTGAGCGCTATGATGCCGGGCACCAGGAAGTCTATGTAGGGGCGGTCGGACACTGCGCGCGCAGAGCCAAGGCCCCAGCCAAGAGCTATCATGTAGAGCAGCGGGCTTATGAGGCCGGAAGCGGTTATCTTTACCCACTCAAACTTGAATTCCACCCACTTTTCCCAAAGGACGGTGGATATAGGTTTCATGTATTTTGTGAAAGTGCTCATTTTTCCGTAAGCCCCCTTCCTACTTCGTTCAGGAACACGTCTTCCAGGGTGGTAGACCTCATGGCTACCTTGCCGGATGCAGAGGACGCAAAGTCTATGGCCTCCTGCTGGGTAGCAAAGAAGCTGCTTACTGTGTGCTCGTCCTCGAAGGCGTCCACTGCGTATTCTCCGAGCCTTTTTATGAAGTTCTCCGGGCTGTCCAGGCCTGCAACGCGGCCTTTGTCTATCATGGCTATGCGGCCGCAGAGCTGCTGGGCCTCGTCCATGTAGTGAGTGGTAAGGATGACTGTCCTGCCCTGCCTGTTTATGGCCCTTGTGAGGTCCCAGATCTGGCGCCTGGAGGACGGATCGAGGCCTACTGTAGGCTCGTCCAGTATAAGTATCTCCGGGTCTGTAAGAAGAGCGCGGCAGATCATGAGCTTGCGCTTCATGCCGCCGGAAAGCTTTCTTACTGTCTTTTTCCTGTGCTCTGTAAGGCCGCAGAAATCAAGAAGCTCCGCGCTTTTTGCCCTGATGTCCGCGGTCTTCATGTAGTACAGCCTGCCCTGAAGCTCCATGATCTCGTCTAAGGTCATGTCGTTTCTAAGCGAGTTGTGCTGCGTTATAAGGGAGAGCTTTCTTTTTATATCGTTGCGGCTTCTTTGCAGCAGCTCCCCGTCTATATAGATGGACCCTTCCGTTGGGTAGAGCAGCGTTGCCAGAAGGTTTATAAGGGTGGTCTTACCTGCTCCGTTTGGGCCAAGAAGCCCAAAGAACTCTCCGGACTCTATGGTAAGGTCCACGTGGTCCAGGGCGTTGACCTTAGCTTTTGGATAGCGCTTTACTATATCTTTGATCTCTATCAAGACATTGCCTCCTCTATGTTTCCTTCCGCGTTCATATATATGCGCTCCAGCTTTTTGAGCGTTTCCTCATCCGCGTTCCACATGCCTCTGCGGCTGGCTTCAAGCAGCCTTTCGCTTACGGAGAGCACGGACCACTTGTTTACGCTGTTCATCCATTCGCGTATGCGCTCGTCGAACATGTAGCGCTCCGCCATGGCTTTGTACATCCAGTCTTCCGCGGTGCCTGCGGTGGCGTCCCAGCCGAAGAAGTGGTCCACGGCGCATGCTATCTCCTGGGCGCCTTTAAATCCGTGCCTCATAAGGCCTTCCGTCCACTTGGGGTTCAGCAGGCGGCTCCTTACTATCCTTGCTACCTCGCGGTTTATATCGCGGCTTACTGGCCTGTCCGGATCGTCTGTGTGCCCTGTTATGGACAAAGGCTTGCTTCCTGAGGCATCCCTTACGTAGGCGGCAAGGCCTCCGTGGTAGCCGTAGAAATCGTCGCTGTCCAGCATGTCGTACTCGGCCTGGCTCTCGTTCTTGATGGTGACCTCCACCTTGGACATCCTCTGCCTGAAGGCTTTGGGGTGGCTGACGCCGTGCTCTTTGGATGTGTAGGTGTAGTTGGACCAGGTCTCGAACACCTTGGCTATGTCCTTAAAGTCCTGCCACTGCTTGCTGTCTATGAGCTTGGCAACGCCTGTGCCGTAGCAGCCCGGGGCGCAGCCAAACACCCTTGGGTAGGACTCGTCCAGGGCCTGCTGGGCCGGCATGCCCTCTGCTATCAGCTTTTCTGAGTCTTCCCTGATGTGCTTTTTTATGTAGTTCATGTCTTCAGGCTCGTCCAGGGCGGCTGCCTTGGCTACTGCCTGGTCCATAAGCCTTATGAGCCCGGGGAACATGTCGCGGAAAAGGCCGGATATCCTCAGGCTCACGTCCAGGCGGGGCCTTCCGAGCTCTTCCAGGGGCACGGGCTCCACACCGAGCACCGTCGGGGAGGACCCAAGGTACACGGGGCGCATTCCCATAAGGTACAGGCACTCCGCAAAGTCCTCTCCGCAAGTCTTTACGGTGTTGCCGGCCCACACCACCATTGCGGTGCTCTCCGGCCAGCCTTCCTTGCCCTCCTGGTATTTTGCTATCATCTGCTCCGCAAGTATCTTTCCCATGGAAAATGCCGCGCGGGAAGGTATCTGCGAGGGATCTATTGCATAAAAGTTCCTGCCGCTGGGCAGTATGGACACGTTGCCCCTTGTGGGGTTGCCGCCTGCGGACGGCTCCACGAAACCTCCTGCAAGGCCTGTAAGCATGCTGTCCATCTCCTCTGTGGTCCTGTCCAGCTTTTCCTTAACGGTGGTGCAGGTAAAGCGCAGCACGGTCTTAAGGTCTGCTGCGGATGCGGGGAAGTCCTCCGCGTCCACGGCTGCGTCTACTGCGTCCTTGCTGTAGCCGGCCTCCGCAAGCCTTTCCATTATGCACCTTGATGCATCCACGGCCTCGTCCATAAGCATAAGGCCGCTCTTTCCGTCAAAGAGCTTCTGGGGAGAATCCTTTACTGCCGCGGCATCATAGCCCATGGCTTTAAGAACGCTGTCCGTAAGGGACGGAATGTTGCCGTTGCGCACCCTAACCAGCATCCTCAGCATGTTGCTGTAGAGCTTTCCTTCCGGAACCTGCCCGAATATGTGCAGGCCATCCTTTACTGCAGAGAACTTAATGTCTCCCATCCAGACGTGTATGCGGTCTATTACGGCTCCGCTGTCTTTTTCGAAGTCTTCGCGGCTAATACCTAGGTCTGTGGTAAGCTCTGCCTTTTCGGCCAGATCGAACACGCGCTCCGCAGCCATTGCAAGCTGAGCCGGGCGCAGGGTCTTGGCCTGGGTGTACTCCTTAAGAGCCTCGTCTATTACCGCAAGGCTCTCATAGGTGCCCGCCTCGTCCAAGGAAGGCGGCATGTGGTCTATAAGTGTTGCCCAGCTGCGCCGCTTTGCCTGAATCCCCTCTCCCACTATGCCTATGTGGTAGGGGTAGAAATTGGGCACGGAGGCAATGGATGCGTCCGGGTAATCGCTGGAAGAAAGGCCCACTTCCTTGCCGGGAAGCCACTCCAGGGATCCGTGGGTGCCTATGTGGCAGACCGCATCCGCCCCGAACACTTCTGCTATCCATCGGTAGGTGGCCAGATAGCTGTAAGGCGGCGTGGAATCCGTGCTGTGGTAAAGCTCTGCGGCCTTCTCCCCTGTGGACCTTGCAGGCTGCATGCCTATGAATATATTGCCGCAAAGAAGCCCCGGAACAACGAAGCTGTCCCCGCATACCATGGCGTTTCCTGGGGCTTTTCCCCAGGACTTTGCAAGCTGGGCGAGCATCTTTGGCGTAAGGCCTTTGAACCATTTGCTCCAGACATCCGGGCCTATGCTTGCCGCCGCCTTTTCTAAAAGCTTGTCTTCGCTTTCCCAGGAAAGATCGTTGGTAAGGCCGCTCGTGAGCCTGTCCGCAAGCTCCTGGGCGCTGTTTATATCGAAATCTGTTTTGACCCCCTGCTCTTTCAGCCTCTGGACGAGCCTTAAAACGCTTTCGAAGGTGTCCAGGCCTTCCGCAACGCCTATCTTGGCGTTTCCGGGCATGCAGTGGAACAGTATTGCTATCTTTTTGTCTTCTGCCTTTTTCTTTGAGAGCATGGCCCAGTTTACTGCAAGGCTTGCCACGCGCTCCGTGCGGTCCTCTATGGGAACGAATACCTTGCGGCTCTGCCCGCCGAAGTCCAGCTCCTCCTGAGCCGCTGCGGGAACGGATATTATCTGGCCGTCCAGCTCCGGCTGGTACACGTACATGGAAAGGCCCATGCTGTCCAGGCCGTAGGGAAGCTCCTCGTAGTCCTTCAGGCTGTAGCGGGTGTGCATGGCCTGTATGGCAGGCACGCCCCACTCCTTGAAAATGCTTTCCAGGCGGCCTTCCGAGCCGTCTCCGGGAGAGGACATGTTGCTTATGGAAAAGCCGGTGAGCACTATGAAAACATCCGGAAGGCGCACGCCGTCGTATTTAAAGTAGCGGTCCATGGCGGCCTTCATGCCGGACTTTCCGTCCTCGTCCGCGGCCATCCTGGTGAACATGGAGAGCACCACGGCGCCTTTGTCCTTAAGACTCTTTACCAGCGCGTCCGTGTGCCTGGTGTTGGAATTGAGTATCTGGCTCTGGTGAAGGATTATTCCTACCACCGGGGCGTCCTTTTTGGCAGCGCGCTTTAGCAGCGCTTCTGTCTCCTGCGGGCTGAGCACGCGGCCGCCTTCATAAAGGCCGTCTTCCGCAGGAGGCTTTGGAGCCGGGACATCCACGTCCGCACCGCCAAACTCCCTTGCCATGTACAAAAGCATGGAAGCGTAGTTGTCCTGGGTGCCCAGGGCAAAGTAACTGCTTATAGCCTTGTACTGCTGCGGCGTAAGGCCGCTTGTCGGCATAAGCTCCGCAAGCTCTTCGGGAAGGGATGACTCGAAATATATCGGTCTTCCGCAGAATTCCTTCCAAAGCAGGTGGAAATCCGGCAGGCTGTTAGCCCCGCCGTGGAAGTAGATGAACACCAGGTCAGATGCAGCTGCGCTTTTGCGCATATCCGCTATCTTTTCCGTGTGCACGGAAAGATCCCAGACCGAGTAGTAGTCCGCCTCTATCAGCTGCGGATGGGTCTTTTCCAGCTGCTCCGCGGCTTTTCTCATGTTCCAGATGCGGTCTTCGATCGCCATAAGAAATGTTATCTTCACAGCGATGCTCCTTTCAAAAACGTATTATGCAAAACACATGTTCCTTTATTTGCCTGCTCGCCTGTTCTGCCGGCAGGGCAGCCTCCGAGGCAGGTAGCAAAGCTCTCGCAGGACCTGCACTCCTGCGGCGGAGCAAGGAAGGTCCTTGCTATCTCCGGGCGCCCTGCTTTCGATCCGGCAAAGGGCCCGGGGCTCTCTTCGTTATAGTCTTTTATGTTTCCAAGGCACATGCCCTCTTCTGAGGCAAGGCCGGAACAAGGCCATATATCTCCGGCGGGGTCTACGCACACGGAATCCGCGGTCTGGGCGTAGCAGTATACGCAGCCGGCGCCTATCGCTGCCCTTCTTTTTATGCGCTCTTCTTCCCGCAGTTTTATATCTATTCCAAGAGTCCTGAGATCTTTTAGCTTTGCTGAAAGCTCCGCGGCGCCCTTTGCAAGAGCTTTTGGATCCGGGGAGAGATCTGCTCCGGCAGCCCTTCCGAAGGGCCTTACGAGGTCCAGGCCTATGCCTTTTATGTTTCCAAGGTACAGGGCAAGGTCCGCAAGCTCCCCAAGGCGCTCCGCGTTGTGCTTTGTTACCACGCACATCAGGTTGCAGAAGACTCCCGCGGCAGCCAGGTTTCTAACACCTTCCGCAGCCGCCTTGAAACTTTCCGTTCCGTCCGGAAACTTGCGCAGTGCATTGGATGCTCCGTATCCGTCCAGGCTCACCCCAACGCTGCAGCCAAGCGCCTTTATGCGCTCCGCCATTGCGGCATCTATCAGGGTGGCATTGGTCTGCAGGGCAAAGCTGAGTTTTCTGCCGCTTTGCGCAGCCCAGGCTTTGAGCTTTTCCGCCAGAGCAAAGTTTATGAGCGGCTCTCCGCCTGTAAGCTGCACCTTAAGGCTGCCACCTTTCGGGCAGGCCAGCGCCGCAGCCTTGGCAGCGGTCTCAAAGCTCATATCCTTTTTCTCTTTGCCGTGGTCTGCGTAGCAGTATCTGCAGGCCAGGCCGCATTTTTCAGTTATCCTGAGGACCAGAAGCCTTAGCGCCATAGCCTAGCGCCTCCCCTTTTCTTTAAGCAAAGCGTCCGTTGCGCCAAGCCTTTCGGCCCAGCTGCCCACCTTGCTGTCTGTTATTATCTCAACACTTCCGGCCTGCACTTCGCCTGTGCCGCTAAGGCCTTCTTCAAGGTCTCCTTCGGCCATCAGGTAGGCGCTTTGGAGCTTTTTAAGGACATCCGGATCTGCATTCCACTTGCCCCTTGTGCTTAGCTCCAGCAGCCTTCTTTCCGATTCTTCCAGTGCAAAGCGGTTGTTTTCCGAGAACCACTTCTGCATATCCGGATCCAGCAGGCAGGTCCTTGCAACGCTGTCTATGAGGCTGTCCGCAAGCTCCACGCCAACGCACTTGCTGTCGAAAAGGTTCTGCACCCTCTGCATTATCTCGGAAGCGCCTGCGTAGCCTTCGCGCTTTTCCTCCTCCAGCCAGAACTCGTTGAGCAAGGTGTCCTCCACGGCCTGAGACACGTGGTCTTTAAGGCTGTTTATCTGTATGTCCCGGCCGGCCTTGGACTCTCCCATGTACTGGCGCAGCTTCTTTTTGCTGCCCAGAGCTTCGGCTGCCATGGCAAAGCCTCCCTGCACCCTTGCGCTGTAGCTGCTTGCGCCTCCGTCTGTCTTTCTGGAATTGGTTATATCGCAGGAAAGGTCCAGCTGCTTTATGTTTCCGGCAAAGGCCTCCGGCGAATGCACGCCGTACTTGCCATCTCCGTAAACGTAGGATGATGCGTCTATGAAATACCTTGCCAAGTCTTTTTCGCTGTTCCAGGCGCTTGCCTTAAGAGCAAGGCCCACTGCGGATGTGTAGGTGCCCGGGCGTCCTCCGAAAATGCGGCTTTCCGCAAGCTCTCCGTCCGCGGCGTTCTCCAGGGAATCCGCCTTTACGAAGTTCATGTCCAGGGGCTCATCCTGGGCGGACGCCATCTGCACGGCTCTGTCCAGAAGGCCTATTGCAACAGGCCAGGAGTCCCTCAGCACGGAGGAGATGTGAGCCGTAACGTCTATCCTTGGGCGCCCAAGCTGGCTCAGAGGGATGATCTCCAGGCCTTCCACCTTGCCGGATGCAGCCCAGACAGGCCTGATCCCCATAAGGTACAGGAACTGGGACATCTGCTCCCCGCCGCAGCGGCTTATGTCTAAGGACGTCATGTTGAGCGCCACCTTGCGCGGCAGGCGCCCTTCGTCTGCTTTATATTTTTCTATGAGTTTTTCCGCGGCCAGGCTGCCTCTTTCGTAGGCGGTCCTTGTTGGGACGCTGTCCTGGCTGCCCTGGCAGGTGTTGCGGCCTGTGGGCAGTATATCCAGAGCCCTCAGCGTGCTGTCTCCGCCGGGTCCGGGGCTTATAAAGCGTCCGGACATTGCCCTTACCAGGCTTTCCATCTCCTGGCCTGCAAGAGCCAGTCTTCTTTTTATCTCCCTGGCGTCTTCCGGGCTCTTTGCGCAGCCGGAGCTTTCGGCTTCCGCAAGGTAGTCTTCCTGCCAGGCATCACCCGGGACCTGCCCCAGAGCCCTTAGATGGGAGCCTCTTCTTGCGCTGCTTATTGACGAGAGCCTGGTCTGCATGAGCCTTGCGGCAGAGCCAAAGTCCGGCTCTTTTTCCAGCGCCGCCTTTACAGCCGCGGAGCTTTCCGCCATGGCCACGATGCGCTGCTTTATGGCATCCTGCTGGCCGTTGTCGTTCTGAACTGCGGCAAAGTACTCGGCGAGGTCCGAAGCCAGCTGCTGCTGGTCCTTGCTCAGCCCCTTTCCGGGAGACGGCAGGTAGGATATGAGCGCCGCGTAGGAACGCCGCTTAGCCACTATACCCTGCGAAATTACAGAAGCGCTGTAGGGATAGATGTTTATCAGCCCGTCTATTGCAATGTCCGGAAAGCACTCGGAAGAAAGCCCACAGCTTTTCCCCGGAAGGTACTCTATGCTGCCGTGGGTGCCCAGGTGCACCACGCAGTCCGCTTTAAAGACGCTCCTTAGGTATTCGTAAGTTGCCAGGTACTGGTGCGAGGGCGGGCAGGACGGATCCTGCAGTATCTTGCAGACCTCGCCGGTGCACTTTGCGCCGTAGCAGCCTCTTTTGGGCTGCACCATTACCAGGGCGTTTCCAAAGCTTATACCGGTAACGAGTATGCCGTTTTCCGTAACCATGGCCTCCCCCGGAGGAGCGCCCCAGGCCTTTAGCATCTCTGCCCTGGCGCCCGGCTCCAGGCCTTGGAAGTATCTATCGTATTCGGCGGGCTTCATGGTGTATACCGCGCCGCCGCTTTGCTCTATGTCCTCCGCGCTGGTCCAGCGGAAATCGCTGTA
>JAZQIH010000158.1:0-2245 GCA_045541015.1 Anaerovoracaceae bacterium
TGCTGGGGCGCAAGGAAGTACAAGAGAGTGCGCGATGCTTTCTGGACCTGCACAGCTATAGGCGCTGTTGTTGCCGTGGTCCTGGGCGCGGTGCTATTTATATTCACGCCGCAGGTGCTGGGTCTGTTCATGGACGCGGAGAAGGATGCGGAGGCTATGCGCATAGGCACGCTTATGATACGCACCCAGTGCATTACGCTCTTCCCGCACGCGTGGGTAATGATAATCAACGGTCTGTACCAGGCGCTGGGCCGCCCGGTGGAGGCTACTATTCTAGGCCTTTCCAGGCAGGTAATCTTCCTGGTGCCTGCTGTGGTGATACTCAGCAAGATATTCGGTGTAAACGGACTTGCCTGCTCCCAGGCAACTGCTGATATCTGCAGCATGCTTATAGCAATACCCATGGTAGTTACGCAGATGAAGGCCATAAAAGTGCTGCCGGACGGCGCGGAGCCGCCTGCAGGGCTCAGAAGAAGGAGCAAGGCCTCAGAGATCGCTCCTGCGGAAACAAAGCAGCCGGCGGAGGACTTTCCCCCGGTGCGCATAGAGGAAAAAGCAGCGGAGCAGGAGCTGGACAGCGGAGCAGACAGCGATCTTTAAAAAACAGCATTACATCAGCCGGAGAGGGCAGACCTTTCCGGCTTTTTATTTGCAGCCGCTTTGTGTTATAATTATTTTTATGAATAATGTAACTTTAGCTATTCTGGCGCATGTAGACGCCGGCAAGCCCACCACGGCGGAGGCGCTGCTCTACAAAAGCGGCGTTATAAGGACCCCCGGCAGGGTGGACCATAAGGACGCATTTTTAGACACGCACTTTATAGAAAGGCAGCGTGGAATTACTATATTCTCTAAACAGGCTGTGTTCGGGCTCCCGGCTGGCGGCAGGGGCCGCGCGGACGATCTTCGCGTGTTCCTTCTGGACACTCCGGGCCATGCGGACTTTTCCGCGGAAACAGAGCGAGTGCTCTACGCGGCGGACTGCGCCCTGCTTGTAGTAAGCGGGCCGGACGGCGTGCAGGCTCACACCAGGATGCTCTGGCAGCTTCTGGAGCGCTACCATGTACCCACCCTTGTATGGGTAAACAAGATGGATATCTGCAGCCGCTCAAAGGAAGATGTTCTAAATGACCTGCGCGTGCACCTTGGGGAGGGCTTCTTCGATCTTTCCCGGGCTGCGGAGTGCGGATCAGGGGCCCTGGGGGCGGAGCTTTCGGAGGAGCTTGCCATGCTTTCCGAAAGCACCATGGAGGAGTACCTTTCCAGCGGGACGCTTTCCCGCCAGGCGGTGCTTGGCCTTACGGCAGGCCGCAGGCTCTTTCCTTGCTTTTTCGGTTCAGCCCTTAAAATGGAAGGCATAGACGCCTTGATGGAAGGCATCAGGCAGTTTTCCCCTGTGCCTAAAAGGCCGGATGCCTTTGGCGCAAGGGTGTTCAAGATAACAAGGGACCAGCAGGGAAACAGGCTCAGCTGGCTGAAGATAACAGGCGGGGAGCTTAAAGTAAGGGACCTTCTGGGAGACCCCGGGGAAAAGATAACCCAGATAAGGATATATAACGGCAGCAAGTTTACGGCTGCGGAAACTGCTCCGGCTGGCAGCGTTGCCGCGGTGCTCGGGCTTTCGGAAAGCTTTGCGGGGCAGGGCTTCGGCTTCGAAAAGGACGCAAGGCAGCCGCTTCTGGAGCCTGTGCTCTCCTACCGCATAGGCATAGAGGACGGCACGGACCCCGTAACAGCCTTCTCCAAACTGAAAAGGCTGCAGGAGGAGGATCCCCAGCTTCGTATAGTCTGGGACGAAAAGCTAAAAGAGATACACGCCCAGTTCATGGGCAGGGTGCAGATAGAGGTCCTGGAGCAGCTCATAGAAGACCGCTTCGGGATAAAGACTAAGATAGGCGCGGGACGCATACTCTACAAGGAGACCATTGCTGCGCCTGTGGAGGGCGTCGGGCACTTTGAGCCGCTGCGCCACTACGCGGAGGTGCACGTGCTTATGGAGCCTCTCCCCGCGGGCAGCGGGCTGGTCTTCGAGACCGCGGTAAGCACGGACGATCTGGACCAGAGCTGGCAGAGGCTGATACTAGGAGACCTTCAGGGCAAGCCCCACGTAGGCGTGCTTACAGGCTCTCCTCTTACCGATGTAAGGATAACACTGGTGGCCGGAAGGGCCCACCTTAAGCACACCGAAGGCGGAGATTTCCGCGAGGCAAGCAAGTCGGATCGTAGCCATGTCGTTCTGTGAGCC
>JAZQIH010000159.1:0-3013 GCA_045541015.1 Anaerovoracaceae bacterium
GTAGGCGGCGCCTTCCGGGATGTTCTCCTTGCCGTAGACAGTGCAGCTGCAACCGCCTATGCGCACTACGGTAGGGATAACATTCTCCACTACCCATAAAGCAGTCTTCGGCGGCCAGGCGAATTCTTCCTTGCTTTGGGTAAGGACCGATATGAGCAGGGCCGGGAGGAACACTATAAGCCCCAGCACTGCGTATAAAAGCCAAATAATAGTTCTCATGATATAAAATTATAGCACAATCGAAAAGAAATAAGTGGAAGAATCAAGAAACTTGTGATAAACTGTCACGGTTAATACGCAAAATGATGTAAGAGGACAAACAGATGGCTAAGGAAAAGATCATCAACATAGCTGTTATTGCGCATGTAGACGCAGGAAAATCCACGCTGGTGGATGCATTCCTTGCTCAGAGCGGCGTGTTCCGCGAGAACGAGGAAATGAAAGATTGCGTAATGGATTCAGACGACATAGAGCGCGAGCGCGGCATAACTATTTATTCAAAGAACTGCTCCGTAATGCACGGAGATTACAAGATCAACATTGTGGACACTCCGGGCCACGCGGATTTCTCGTCTGAAGTAGAGCGCATCATCAAGACGGTAGACACCGTTATACTGCTGGTGGACAGCTCCGAAGGCCCCATGCCGCAGACAAGGTTCGTGCTTTCCAAGGCTCTGGAGCAGAACCTCAACCCTATACTTCTTATAAACAAGATAGACAAAAAGGACGCCCGCATAGACGAGGTAGTAGATGAGGTCTACGAGCTGTTCATGGACCTGGATGCCAACGACAAGCAGCTGGACTTCCCGATACTCTACGGTATTGCAAGGCAGGGCATTGTAGTACGCGATCCTAAGGAAGTAGAAGGCTTCCTTGTGGAAGGCGCAGACGGCTCCAAGATCAAGAAGAGCGCTGCAGGCCAGGGCGGTCTGGATATAACTCCGCTGTTCGAGACTATCATAGAGCAGTGCGGTGCTTATCCGGACCTGGACGATGAGCCTCTTCAGATGCAGATCTCCACGCTCGGCTACGACGATTACGTAGGACGCCTTGGAATAGGCCGCATAGACAAGGGCATACTCTACGCAGGAAGGCCGGTGGCTGTTGCTAAGCCGGACGGAAGCTACGTTATGCGCAAGGTCAACCAGTGCTTCGTTTACAGAGGCATGAAGCGCATTGCTGTATCCGAGGTACACTCCGGAGATATCTGCGTGCTCTGCGGTATTTCGGACATTACCATAGGCGATACCATCTGCAACGAGGACCACGTAGTAGGACTGCCGGCTATCTCTATCGAAGATCCTACGCTGTCCATGAACTTTATCGTTAACAAGAGCCCGTTCGCAGGTAAAGAAGGCAAGTACGTAACCACCCGCCACATTAAGGAAAGGCTGGAAAAGGAGCTGGAGGTAAACGTAGGACTTAAGGTGGAAGACACCGGTTCCACAGACAGCTTCAAGGTATCCGGCAGGGGCGAGCTCCATCTGTCCATACTTATCGAAAACATGCGCCGCGAAGGCTACGAGCTGGCAGTTTCCAAGCCGGAGGTAATCTGGCACAAGGGAGACCACGGCCAGAAGCAGGAGCCGGTGGAAGAGGTCATTATAGACGTTCCTGATGAATACGCAGGTTCCATAATCTCTGACCTCAACCTCCGCAAGGGCATGATGGTATCCATGGATACCAAGAACGGCCGCAGCAAGCTTACATACACAGCGCCTACAAGAGGCCTTATGGGCTACCGCAGCCAGTTCATCAACCAGACCAGGGGCGAGGGCATAATGGTCCGCCGCTTCATTGGTTACGAGGATTACAAGGGCGAGGTTCCCCAGCGTTCTGCAGGTGCTATTATCGCGCAGGAAGAGGGCATCACCACTCCGTACGCTCTCAACAATATCCAGGAGCGCGCCCAGATGTTCGTAACTCCTGGTGTACACGTTTACGAAGGCATGATAGTCGGCCAGAACAGCCGCAACGAGGACATGATAGTCAACCCCTGCAAGGCAAAGCACGTTTCAAACATGCGTGCCGCAGGTTCCGACGATGCTGTAAAGCTCTCCCCGGCAAGGGTGTTCACCCTGGAGGAAGCTCTTGAGTGGATCAACGACGACGAGCTCGTGGAAGTAACACCCACAGACATAAGGCTCCGCAAGAAGATCCTCGGCGAGCTTGAACGCCGCCGCAGCGGAAGAAACTAATGAAAAAAAGCGCCGCAGCTGCGGCGTTTTTTTACATTATTCGCTGGCCGAGTTTTACCGGGGTCTCGATGCCTTCGGATGTGGCCTTCAGAGCCTCTGAGAGGCCGTCTGAGAGGTCTTTCTGCAGCAACAGGATAATTGTGCTGCCTCCGAATAAAAACCGTCCTTTTTCGGCTCCTTTTTTTACGTAGGCCTTTTCACGGCCGGACATGTCCAGCGCGTAATCGAGAGGGTAGTTGTCTATTTTACCTACCATCAGCGCGCCTACTTCTATCTGCGCGGCAACGCCCCAGTTTGCGGTGTGCAGCAAAGTAACTTCTCTTGTATTCTCTGTAAAAACAGGAAGCTCGCGCAGCGCTATTGGGCGCACCGTGTGCAGCCGTCCTTCGATCCTCTGCGGCCTATAGGCATCTCCGCTGTCGAAGAAAACATAGCGGTGGTAATTGTCCACGCAAAGCCGGAAAACAAGGGAGTATCCGCCTTCGAACTGCCTGGCCAGAGCTTTGCTTCCCACAAGATCTGCTATGCTGTAGCGGCTCTGCTTAACAGGCACCACAAGGCCGTCAGTTATCTTATACGCGGACAGCAGACCATCGCAGGGGCTGATCAGAGCCTTGGGATCCATATCCACAGGCCTTGCGCCTTCCTTCAGCTTTCTTGTGAAACAGTCGTTGAAAGACCTGAAATCAGTGGATTCACACTGGCTCAGGTCTATCTTGTTATTCTTCACGAAGCCCGGTATGAATACTTTAGATGCGCCTGACGACAAAAAAGCCCCGGCGATCTTAGAGAGCCAGGGGCGTGTAATGACCTTC
>JAZQIH010000160.1:0-22842 GCA_045541015.1 Anaerovoracaceae bacterium
ATTCTGGGAATAATTAGCAGAATCACAATGCGGGACCTCCCCCAATTCTCATTTTGAGAGGTGAGATCATGCGCAGAAAGATACCTTTTACAGAAGCTGAGCGGCAGATCGTCGGCTCACGCCCCTGGAGACGCGGTGGAACGATGCCCATCTACAACACACCGGTCACGGCCCGCGAGAACATGGATGCCCTGTTCTACGACAGAAAGCCTTACTGGATGCCTTGCGTAACGGATATAGTCGAGCAGACTCCGCCGCTTTACGCTTCCAAGCTGGGGCGGTCCAGGGCGGAGGACAACACAGACGTTTTCGGCATAAAATGGACCTACGTGGACCAGGTGGGCGGCTCCATAGAAGAGCCCGGCCAGCACTTCCTCAGCGCCATCGACGAGTGGAAAGACAAGGTGCACATCCCGGACATAGACAGCTGGGACTGGGAGTCAGAGGCTAAAAACATCATCATCGACCCGCGCTTCCCGGCGCAGTTCACCTTCATAAACGGCTTCTGGTTCGAGCGCCTGATCTCCTTCATGGACTTTATGGACGCGGCCATGGCCCTGATAGACGAGGACTACACGGACGACATCAAGGAGCTGTTCGGCGCCATGACGGATCTGGCCTGCAAGCTTGTGGACAAGTACTGCACGCTCTGGCCCATGCTGGACGTTATCGAGACGCACGATGACTGGGGCTCTCAGAAGGCGCCGTTCTTCTCGCAGGCGGTGGCGGACGAGCTCTTTGTGCCTTACATGAAGCAGCTGACGGACCGCATCCACAGCTGGGGCAGGATCGCTACGCTGCATTCCTGCGGCCACAACGCGGACCGCATCCAGGCTTACATCGACGGCGGCTTCGATTACTGGGGCCCGCAGGAGATGAACGACATCGGCTACCTGTACGATCAGTACGGGGATCAGATAATCATCGGCGTCTTCCCGGAGGAGGACAACCTGGCGCAGCTGTCCGAGGAGGAGCAGCGCGCAGCTGCAAGGCGCATGGTGGACAGGTTCTGCAAGCCGGACAAGCCCGCGATGATGGGTGTGAACGCCACTAAGCGTGCCACCCCCGCCTTCCTGGACGAAGTCTACCGCTACTCCCGCCAGCTCTACCTGGACATGTAGATATTATGGATTTTGTTTACAACGATAAAGATACTACGGTAAGGACGACGGAGGGGCGGTTGCGCGGGTTTTACGCGGGCGGGCTGTACCAGTTCCGCGGCATAAAGTACGCAGACGCAAAGCGCTTCGAGGCGCCAACGCGCGTGCAGCCCTGGGAGGGCATCAAGGACGCCACATCCTACGGCTATTGCTGCACCGGCGCCACCTTCCCCAAGAACCTGCCCACGGACGAGATCAGCATGGGCCACCGCTTCTGGCCGGAATCCGAGCACTGCCAGTACCTGAACATCTGGACGCGGAGCCTGGACCCCAAAGCGGCCAGGCCCGTAATGGTCTGGATCCACGGCGGCGGCTATGAAGAAGGCTCCAGCCTGGACATCGAGGTCTTCGACGGCAGCAGCACGGCCCTTGCCCAGGACGTGGTCTTCGTGTCCCTCAACCACAGGCTCAACGTGTTCGGGCACCTGGACGTGTCCGGCTTCGGCCCGCAGTACGCCAACAGCGTCAACGCGGGGCTCGCGGACCTGGTGGCTGCCTTGGAGTGGATCAAAGACAACATTGCGGCCTTCGGCGGCGACCCCGGCAACGTAACGCTTTTCGGCCACAGCGGAGGCGGCGGCAAGATCTCTGCGCTGATGCAGGTGCCGGCGGCCGAGGGGCTCTTCCACAAGGCCATAATCATGAGCGGCATCATCCCGGACGACAACCCGCTGGTAAGGACGGAAGTCCCGGCCCGGGAGCTGGTCCTTGAGATAATGAAGGAGCTGGGCCTTGGCGAGGGCGAGTTCGGGCGGTTCCTGCGCTGCCCGGAGGTGCCTCTGGTGCGCGCTGTAAGGCGAGCCTGCCAAAACATCACCGCGCGCGGCGGCCAGGTGGGCTGGGGCCCCAGGAAAGACGACTGGTACCTGGGCTTTGCCGGCTATAACCCCGTAACGGAGTTCTCAAAGAAGCTCCCGGTGATCAACGGCAACTGCATTACCGAGTTCCAGATGCCCATCCCCATAGAAAACACGCGCAACTGCAATCCAGTGCAGCGCGAAAAATACGTAAAAACCGTGCTCGGAGAGGAAAAAGGCGCGCAGCTGCTGGAGCTCTTCCGCAAGGCATACCCCGGCGTCAACGAGGTCTACGCCCCACAGACGGACACCTTCTTCCGCCAGGGATCGCTGGCCTACCTGCACGCCAAGGCGGCGGCATCCAGCGCGCCGGTCTGGTCCTACATGGTGACCTACGAGTCCGACTTCCGCGGCGGCACCATTGCCTACCACGGGACCGAGCTGCCCTACGCCTTCCACAACACAGACATGGTGCCGTCCACCTTCGCGAGCGGCAAAGAGGAGGCCAAGCGCCTGGAGAAGATATTTTCCGACTGCTTTGCGGCATTCGCCCGCACCGGAGACCCCAACATTCCGGAGCTGCCCTACTGGCCGCCCTGCAAAGACGGGCACATAACCAACATGATAATAGACCGCAAATGTGAGGTCAGAACAGACCACGAGGAAGAGCTGCAGGCCTTCCTGCTCAAGGCTCTGCCACCCGTGCCGCCGGACTTTTTCGGCCCCAAAGACACGGACGACCGCTGGCTCTATTGACAATTGGGGACGGTCCCGAATTGTCATTCTGCCAATTATTCCCAAAATGACAATTCGGGACCGTCCCCAATTGTCATTTTCTCATTATTATAATACCGCAAAAGGGGCAAGGGTTACAGTGCAAATAGTGCAATGATGGATGCAGTTTGCGGATTGGTTGGTGCACTGTGCACAAGGCGCGGCGGCCGCGCCCGCCACATTTTGATTGTTAGAAGGCGCCGCTTATTATATAATAATTTATTAATACCACACAGAACAGGTATACGATCGTTTATCAACATCACACAGAACAGGAGCATGCCGCGGCGCCAGCCCGGCATCACAGCAGCATGACACAAAGCATTTACGGAAACGCCCTGCCCCGCATGCAGGAACTGATGGAAAACACCCAGCGCCGCATAGACGACCTGCGCCAGCGCATCACCAAAGAGACCGGCTTCGACCCGGTGGAGCACTGCCTCTGCCGCATAAAATCGGAGGAGAGCATGCGCGAAAAATGCCGCAGGCAAGGCCTCCCCGAGACCCCCGAGAGCGCCCTGGAAGTCATCCACGACGCCATAGGATTCCGCATAGTCTGCGCCTTTCTGAGCGATGTCTACCTGATCCGCGACTATCTGCAAAGCTTCGACGACCTCAAAATACTCAAGGAAAAGGACTACATAAAGAACGCCAAGCCCAACGGCTACCGCAGCTATCACATGATAATGCAGGAAGACGGCGGGCTGTTTATGGAGATCCAATTGAGGACCATCTCCATGGACACCTGGGCCGCCCTGGAGCACCACCTCAAATACAAGAAGCAGCTGGACGGCAACACAGAGCTGATCGCGGCGGAGCTGAAGCGCTGCGCGGAAGAACTGGCATCCACAGACATTTCCATGCAGACCCTCAAAGACATGATACTGGGCAACTAACGGAGAACACCTATGAAAATACTACTCGCAGAAGATACAAAAGACCTCAACAGGGCCGTTTCCGCCGCCATGCAGCTGTCCGGCTACGATGTGGACAGCGCCTTCGACGGCCAGGAAGCCCTGGACTTCCTCAAACACGAAAGCTACGACGCCATAGTCCTGGACATAATGATGCCCAAGGTGGACGGCCTGCAGGTGCTCAAAGACCTGCGTGCAAGGCACATCTCCACCCCGGTCATAATGCTCACCGCCAAAGCCGAGGTGGACGACCGCGTAGCCGGCCTGGACGCCGGCGCGGACGACTACCTGCCCAAACCCTTTGCAATGAAAGAGCTCCTGGCAAGGCTGCGCTCCCTGATCCGCCGCAGCGAGACCTACGGGGAGAGCGCCCTCTCCTTTGCGGACGTGTCCCTGGACCCCTCCGGCCTGGTGCTTATGTCCCGCAACTCCGTAAGACTCTCTATCAAGGAATTCGAGCTCATGAAGACCCTTATGTCCAACCCGGACCTGGAGCTCAGCACGGACTACCTGCTCTCCCACATCTGGAGGAGCGAGCCCGCTGCCCAGGAGGACACAGTCTGGCTCTACATCTCCTACCTAAAGGGCAAGCTGGCCTCCGTGGGCTCCCCGGTGACCATCGAAGGCTGCCGCGGGGGAAGCTTCCACCTGACCGGCGGCAAGGAGGGCTGATATGAACACCCGCGAGATCAAAGCCTTAAGGAAAAAATTTATAGTAATAGCCATGGTCTCCATCTTCCTGGCCATGCTGTTTATAGGCGCCACCATCAACACGGGCAGCCTTGTGGTGTCCAGGATAGCGCTCAACAAGACCCTGGACAGTCTGGCGGACAACGCCGGCAAGGACGACCAGGAGTCGCAGGAGCCCCCGGGCAAGCCGTCCATCTACGACCTCTTCGTTACCGACTACAGCCGCAACCGCTACTACGTGTTCATCTACAGCCAGGACGGCACCCTGCAGTCCTACAAGACCAACATGCAGGAGACCAGCGAGCTTGCCACAGTCACCGGCTACGCAAACGAGCTGATAAAAGAGAGCACAGACAGCAGAGGCAGCCAGAACAACTACTTCTACAGGGTCAAAACAGTTAGCAACCAAATTGTAGTTGCAATGGTAGACGCCTCTATCGTAAACTTTTCCGAGCTGCGATTGATGTACATGACCTTCGGCCTCGGCTTTATGGGCATGGTGATCACCTTCTTCCTGGTGCGCCATTTTTCCGGCAAAGCCATTCAGCCGGAGATCGAAAACAGCATGCGCCAGAGGCAGTTCATAACCAACGCCAGCCACGAGCTCAAGACCCCGCTGGCCGTCATCCGCGCCAACACGGAGATGACGGAGCTGCTGCAGGGCGAGAGCGAATGGACCCAGTCCACCCTCAAGCAGGTGGACCACCTCAGCGGCCTCATCCAGAACCTCGTGATGATAGCGCGCTCGGAGGAAAAAGAGGACCGCAGCGAGCTCTCCGAGATAGACGCCGCCGCTGCCGTGAACAGTTCCGTGGACCCCTACGAGTCCCTGGCGGCCCAGAGCGGCAAGACCATAGAGCGCGACATCCAGCCGGCCACCCTGGTTGCGGCCGAAAGCAAGCTGCGCCAGCTGACCACCCTGCTGGTGGACAACGCCCTCAAGTACTGCGACGACAAAGGAAAGATCAAGGTGGCGCTGGCCAAGGGCAAAGGCGGAAAAGGCATAGTCCTTACCGTAAGCAACGACTACGCGGACGGTTCCGCCGTGGACGTAGACCGCTTCTTCGACCGCTTCTACCGCGAGGACCAGTCGCACAACATAGACAAGGGTGGCTACGGCATTGGTCTCTCCATTGCCGAGAGCATCTGCAAAGGCTACAACGGAGATATCCGCGCCGAGTGGAAGAACGGCGTTATATCATTTATCTGCACGCTGAAATAGGAGAAAGCAATGGGCTTTTTTGAAGATCTGAAAAAACTGTTCGAGGCTCAGGAGCCGTTCAACAAGGTGCTGCGCCCAGAGCTTAAGGAATGCGTCAAGATCTACGAGGACTGCGTAAACTACCCGGCGGACATTATGGTTGCCATGCACGAAAAAGAGGCAGAGCTGCACGCCATAAAGGACGTGGAGGAGCTTAAGGAGCGCCTCCCGGAGCTCACGCGGCTCCGCAAAAAGGCCCAGGTGCTTCGCGCCGAAAAACCCCAGGAAAAGATAATGCTGTGGCCTGCCGGAAAGATGCCGGTGGACCCGCAGACCGGCTACACGGACAACAGCAGCGTGCAGTACACCCACGACCCGGACTTTGAGCCCTTCATGCACAGCCTGCTGCTGCCGGAAGGCACGGAGCCCAAGGGCGCCATCATACTCTGCGCCGGCGGAGACCACGGCTCCAACATACTTCTGGAGTGCTACCAGGCCGGCCTGGAGATGAACGAGCTCGGCTACCAGTGCTTCATCCTGCTGAACCGTCCCAACGGCAACCCCTGGTCCGGCAAAGAAGCCGGGGCGGACGTTGCCAGGGCAGTGCAGTACCTCCGCGCCAACGCCGCAAAATACCGCACAGAGGGCAAGATCATAGCCTTTGCAGGCTTCTCCAACGGCGGCCTTACCGGGGAACAGAACATCCAGTACTTCTCCGGCACCCGCGGCATAAAGGACAGCTTCCCGGACTACCAGCCGGACGAGCTGGACCAGTACTACGGCTGCCCGGACGCTTTCCTGTGCGTCTACGGACCGCGCTTCGCGGACATGGACTTCGACTGGAACGGCGCAGCCTACCCGCCCACCATCGTCATAGTCGGCGAGGAAGACTTCAACATCAGCAACGTGGCGGCCTACGCCCAGGACCTCCGCAGCCACGGCGTCAAGGTGGAAATGCACACATTTATCAACTGCCCGCACGGCGGCGTGGGCAACGCCATACTCGGCCACGTAGAGCACCCGAATTACTATCAGTGGCGCACACTTTGCGACAATTTCCTTGCCGAACTTGCACGCAAATCGTAGAAAACAGCGCACTTGTAGTGTATAATTAATGATGTCTTTTAACTTATACATTCTCGAAAGGAGAGAAGAATATGACATATCCTGTTGAGATCGCGGGCCTTAAAAGAGACCTGCCCTTATGCAAAGTTACCGACGATCTCTACATAGCTGCTTTCATCTGCTTTGGCGACGCTGAAGTTACCGTTGCCTGCGCAAGAGAGCTCCTGAAGCTGGTCCCGGCAGAGGATTACGACTACATGCTCACCGCCGAAGCCAAGAGCATCCCGCTGATCCACGAGATGGCTCGCCAGAGCGGCGCTTCCAAGTACTTCGTGGCCAGAAAAGCGCCAAAGACCTACATGACAGACCCCATCAGCGTGGACGATAAGTCCATAACCACTCACGGCATGCAGAAGCTTTACCTGGGCCGTGAGGACGCAGACCTGATCAAGGGCAAGCGCATACTCATCATAGACGACGTGGTTTCCACCGGCGGATCGCTCAAGGCTATGGAGAAGCTCGTAGAGCTCTGCGGCGGCAAGGTCACCGGCCGCGTTATCTGCTTTGCTGAAGGCGATGCCGGCGAAAAGTTCAACATCAAGTACCTCGGCAAACTGCCCCTCTTCAACGCAGACGGCAGCATAAAAGGCTAACCCCAGTTTATACATTATCGTTCTTATATTCTAATCAGGAGATCTGTAATTATTATGGAGAAACTCTTCAAGCTCAAAGAGAACAAGACCACGGTCCGTACCGAGATCGTGGCAGGCCTCACCACCTTCATGACGATGGCCTACATCATTGCGCTGAATCCAAACCTGCTGACCGGCTTTGGTGCTGAGGGCCAGGACCTCTGGAACGGCGTATTCCTTGCAACATGCATTTCCTCCGCTGTAGGAACCTTCTGCATGGCTTTCCTGGCTAACAAACCGTTTGCCATGGCACCCGGAATGGGCCTCAACTCCTTCTTTGCAGTCGTAGTTGCAAACATAGTTGCAATGACCGGCATGCCCTACCTGCAGTCCTTCCAGGCTGCACTGGTAATAATCCTGGTAGAAGGCGTTGTATTCGTTGTCCTTTCCATCTTCAACGTCCGCGAAAAAATAGTCAAGGCTATTCCTCTGGGCGTTCGCCTTGGAATCGGCCCGTCCATAGGCCTTATGCTTATGAACATAGGCTTCGGCTCCAACGCAGGCATCTACTCCGAGACCGGCGGCCCGTTCTACGCAATGAGGGATTTCTTCGGCGCTCTTACCGCTAAGTTCGCCAAGGAGACCATGGGCAGCGGCTACCAGGCAATGGTGCTCTCCGTTGTTACCATGTTCGTGGGCCTGTTCATCATCGTTGCTCTGGACCACAAGAAGGTAAAGGGCTCCGTGCTCTACGGCATGATAGGCGGCTCCATCATCTACTGGGCCGGCCAGGCTATCTTCCTGCACACCAACCCGTTCGCAAGCCTTGCTACCGCGTCCTTCGTTCCGCCATTTGCTGACATGGCAAAGACCACGCTGTTCAAGCTCAACTTCGAAGGCTTCAGCCAGATCGGCTGGTTCACAGTCATCACCCTGGTCATCACCTTCTGCATAATCGACATGTTCGACACCATCGGCACCCTGGTCGGAACCGCTACCCGCGCCAACATGGTGGACGAGAACGGCGACATGCCGCAGATGAAGGAGGCTCTGCTCTCCGACGCTGTCGGAACTATCGCAGGCTCCCTTACCGGTACTTCCACCGTTACCACTTTCATCGAGTCCGCTTCCGGCGTTGAGGCCGGCGGCCGCACCGGTCTGACCGCTATCACCACCGGCGTTATGTTCCTGCTCTGCATGTTCATTGCTCCGCTGGCTGCTATCATCCCGGCTCCGGCTACTTCCTCCGCGCTGATCTACGTAGGAATCCTGATGCTCAGCAACCTCAAGAAGATCGATTTCGACGACCTCTCCCAGGTGCTGCCCGTAACAGTTATGCTGCTCGCGATGCCTATCTCAGGATCCATCGGACACGGCATCGGCCTTGCACTGATCTGCTACACCATCATCAAGCTCTGCACAGGCAAGCCCAGGGAAGTATCCCCGCTCACCTACGTCCTCTCGATCATCTTCCTGATCAAGTTCTTCCTGCCCCTGTAACGCATCACAGCGCATCAGGGCGCATCAGGGGGACGGTTCTTCCGATGCCAACTTCATAAAAATAGCAGGGGCAGCCTTAACTGCCTCTGCTTTTTGATTGCTTCTGATGGTGTGTTGGTGTATCAACGTTGCCGTAAGGGCAAAAGCAAGGGAAATTGGATAGATAAACTGGAATCTGAATTACAGTTCGTGATAGTAAGGGCAGATATTTTCATAATGCCCATCCTTCATGCGAAAGCCTCCCGGAATGGTGCCGAGCTGCGTAAATCCCAGCCGTTCATACAGATGTCGAGCATGGAGATTGCTTTCTACGACAGCATTGAACTGAAGCACTCGAAATCCCAACTGTTTTCCTTTCGTAAGACAATCCAGTACCAACTGCTCTCCAATATGCCTTCCTCTTGCATCAGAGGATACAGCATAGCTGGCATTGCATATGTGACCACAGCGTCCCACATTATTGGGATGGAGGATATACAAGCCCAGGAGATTTCCATTTTCCACAGCTACGCCCGTATAGCTTTGTGAAGCAAAGAAAGCTGTGCCGGTTTCCAAGGTCAGGCATTCCTCTTGGGGAAATGCAATGCCTTCCTCAACCACTTCATTCCATATCCGAATCAAGTCCGGCATATCGTTTTGTGTATACTCTCTGATCGTCATCTGTAATCATCTCCTCAAATCACGATTTGTCGCTTTGACAATACCGAGATATTGCCTATATCCCAGTGCTGCCACTAGGCTGATATTTTAGCAAGAGCCCCGAAAGCAATTCGGAGCTCTTAGTAAAAATATGCGATTTTCAGGCCTGTTTAGCGGTTTTTAACCGCTTTGGTGTACTTTTTTAGTACAGTTTCGCGCCTGCCGGGATGCTTGGATCTACCATCAGAAGATGGAGCTTTTCTTCTTCGCCTTCGCTGTGGACGGCACTGATCAGCATACCGCAGGAGTCGATGCCCATCATCTTGCGCGGAGGAAGATTGACAATAGCGATACAGGTCTTGCCTATGAGCTGTTCCGGCTCGTAATATGCGTGGATACCGCTTAAAATGGTGCGTTCCGTGCCTGTTCCGTCGTCCAGTGTGAACTGCAGCAGTTTTTTGCTCTTGGGAACGGCTACGCAGTCCTTGACCTTTACGGCACGGAAATCGGACTTGGAGAAGGTCTCGAAATCTACCAGATCTTCAAACAGCGGCTCGATAACGAGGCTGGCATAGTCCGGCTTTTTAGCGTCGAAGAGCGGCATGGCAGGATCATTTGTATTGACCGCCGGAGCCTCTTCTGCCGCCGCATCAGCTGCAGGCGCTTCTGCAGCGCCATTCTGTTCCTGCGGGGTCTTTAAAGGCTTCATGGTCGGGAAGAGGAGAACGTCCTGGATGCTTGCGCTGTCGGTAAGGAGCATTACGAGTCTGTCCACGCCAATTCCAAGGCCGCCTGTGGGAGGCATGCCGTACTCCAGCGCGTTCACGAAATCGTAGTCCACCTGGCACTTTGCGGCAGGCTCAACAGCCTTGCGCTCCGCGACCTGGCGCTCGAAACGCTGGCGCTGGTCTATCGGGTCGTTCAGCTCGGAGAACGCGTTGCCGAACTCCGTGCAGTTGATGAAGAACTCGAAACGCTCAGTGTAGGCGGGGTCGTTCGGCTTGCGCTTTGCCAGCGGGGATATCTCCACCGGGTAGTCGTAGATGAAGGTCGGCTGCACCAGCTTGTCCTCCACGAACGCATCGAAGAACTCCGGCAGGATGTTGCCTATGGTCTTGACCTCCGGCAGCTCCACGCCATGCTTCTTGGCCAGCTCTATGGCCTCCTCGTCTGTCTTGACGAGGTCGAAATCCACGCCGCTGTACTTCTTGACGGCTTCCTTCATGGTCATGCGGCTCCAGTTGTCCAGGTCTATTTCCTTGCCCTGGTAGCTGATCTGCCTTGTGCCGCAGACGGTGTCGGCCAGATATTTGATCAGACCTTCGACAAGATCCATCATGCCGTCCAAATTAGTGTACGCCTGGTACATTTCAATGGACGTGAACTCCGGATTGTGCTTGGGGTCCATGCCTTCGTTGCGGAAGATGCGGCCGATCTCGTAGACGCGGTCTATGCCGCCCACGATGAGCCTCTTAAGGTAGAGCTCGGTCTCGATGCGCAGGACCATGTCCATGTCCAGAGTGTTGTGGTGGGTGGTGAAGGGCCTTGCGGAGGCGCCGATCTCGAACGGTGTGAGTATAGGAGTTTCGACCTCCAGATAGCCGAGGTCGTCCATGTACTTTCTGATGCCGCGGAGCACTGCGCTGCGCTTAACGAAAGTCTCCTTGACTTCCGGGTTGACCATGAGGTCCAGGTAGCGCTGGCGGTAGCGGAGCTCCGTGTCTGTAAGGCCGTGGAACTTTTCGGGCAGCGGGTGCAGGCACTTGGACAGCAGGCTTATCTCCTCCGCGCGGACGGAGAGCTCTCCGGTCTTGGTGCGGAAGACCTCGCCGCAAACGCCGAGAACATCGCCTATGTCCAGCTTCTTGAAGGCTGCATAGGGCTCGTCGCCAAGCTCGTCCCTGCGGACGTAGAGCTGGATGTCGCCCTTGTCGTCGCGAAGGTGAGCAAAGCTGGCCTTGCCCATAACGCGCTTGGACATAAGGCGGCCTGCCAGGTGGACCTTCCTGCCGGCGTCGGTCTCGTTTGGGAGCTCCTTGAACTCCTCCTTAAGATCCGCGGAGAAGGCGTCCTGGGGGTACTTTGTGATTACGTAAGGGTTCTGGCCGGCGGCCTGAAGGTCTGCCAGCTTCTGCATCCTTATTTGAGTCTGTTCGGAAAGGTCGCGCTCTGCGGCCTGGTTTGTTGCGTTTTCGTTCATTATATTAGTTTATCCGTTTATTATATTATTGCTTTTTGATGTCGAGGATCTGGTAGTGGAGGACTGTGCCTTCGGTGGCGTCCTTGCTGTCGATAACGACTTCGATCTTGTCGCCCTTCTGCTTGCCCATCAGTGCGCTGCCTACCGGGGACTCGTTGGAGATAAGACCTTCAAGAGGATCGGACTCGGTGATACCAACGATCTTGTAATCGAAGATCTCCTTGGTCTTGAGGTCCTTGATGGTAACGGTGAGGCCCAGGTTCACCTTGCCGGCGTTGAGCTCCTCCTCGGTTACTATGCGGGCGTTGCGGATCTGGTAGTCCAGCTGCTCTATCTCAGCTTCCAGTTTAGCCTGCTCTTCCTTTGCTGCATCGTATTCAGCGTTCTCGGAAAGGTCTCCGAAGGACCTTGCAACCTGCAGGTGCTCGGTGACCTCGCGGCGCCTTACAGAAATAAGGTAATCGTGCTTTTCAACTAATTTGTCGTAACCTTCTTGTGTAAAAAGTATTTCTTCTGCCATTTTATTTCTCCTCTTCTTTTACGCCGCGGCCGATAACAAGCTCCGCCGCCGCGTCTATGTACTTTTTTAATTCATCAGCAGTTGCTGCTGTATTTACCATTCTGCGAAGCTCTGCTGCCCCGCGGACGCCTTTGGTGTACCAGCCGAAGTGCTTTCGCATCTGCAGCACGGCCAGGTGCTCTCCCTTAAGCTCTGCCAGAAGCTCGAAGTGCCTTAGCATCTCTGCGGCTATGACCTCCGCGCTCTGAAAGCGCTTTGCGGCCTCCGGGTGCTCCCACTCGCTGAAGATCCAGGGGTTGCCCAGGGCGGCCCGGCCTATCATTACCAGGCTGCAGCCGGTCTGAGCGATCATGCGCCTTGCGTCTTCCGCGCTGCAAACGTCTCCGTTGCCGATCACCGGGATCTTTACTGCCTCTGCCACGCTCTTGATGGCCTGCCAGTCCGCCTTGCCGCTGTAGTACTGCTCCCTGGTGCGGCCGTGCACCGCTATGGCGCTTGCTCCGGCGCTCTCCATCAGTTTAGCGTACTTTGCTGCGTCGTAAGTTCCCGCCGGGGTCTCCCAGCTTGGCAGATCCGTTTCAGTTTGCGCTTCGCTCATACTTTTGTGAAGTTGGCACCTGAGAACCGTCCCCGAAGTGCCGAAGCCGATGCGCATCTTGATGGTTACGGGCTTGCCGCCGCTGTGCTTTACGGCTGCTTCCACGCAGCGGGCCGCGTTGTCCGGGTCCAGGAGCATTGCCGAGCCCTCGTGGTTCTTTACCACCTTTGGCACCGGACAGCCCATGTTCATATCCAGGAAAGCGTTGGGCCGGTCCTTCAGGTGATCTGCCGCAAAGGCTATCATTTCCGGCTCGTGTCCGAAGATCTGGATACCTACCGGGCCTTCGTCCGGGCTTATCTGCAGCAGCTCCTCCGAACCGGGGCTCTTATAATAAAGCCCCTTGGCGGAGACCATCTCCGTGTAGGACAGCGCCGCGCCTTTTTCGTGCGCAAGCAGCCTCATGGGCATATCGGATATTCCGGCCAGCGGAGCAAGGACCAGAGGCGAAGCCAGCTTCAGTCCTAAAAACTCCGGCATTACTTGTTCTCCGGCTTGTTCTTTTCGTAGATCAGCTGCAGACCCTCAAGGGTGAGCATCCTGTCTATAATATCTATGCAGTCCGAATTGTCCTTGATTATGTAGGCCATACCGCCGGTACCTATTACAGTTACAGGCTTGTCCTCTCCGGTGATCTGCTTTATCTCTTCTTTCATGCGGCGCACTATGTATTCGGTCATTCCTATGTGGCCGAACACCAGACCTGCCTGCATGCCCTCGGTGGTGTTGTGGCATATAGCCCTTCTGGGAGCTTCGATCTCAACACGCGGCAGCTTAGCAGTCTTTTCAAACAGAGCCTCGGACGAGATCTTGAGTCCCGGAGCAATAGCGCCGCCCAGGTACTCGTTCTTGTCGGACACCGCGCAGAAAGTGGTTGCCGTACCGAAGTCGATTATTATCAGCGGAGCCTTGTACTTTGCAAGGGCTGCAACGCTGTTGACTATTCTGTCCGCGCCCAGCATCTTGGGGTTGTCGTACTTTACGATGAGCCCTGTCTTGACTCCCGGCCCTACGATTATAGGCTCGCAGCTGAAATAGTAGCGCGACATATGCTGCAGGGTGTAGGTCATGGACGGAACTACCGTGGAGATGATAACATCGTCCACCTGGTCGAAGGTGAAGTTGTGGACCTCAAAGAGCTGGCGGATGAATACTGCGTACTCGTCTGCGCTCTTCTTCTGGTTGGTCTCCATACGCCAGGATCCCTTAAGATCCTTGCCAGAGTAGAGACCCATTACAATGTTGGTGTTTCCTACGTCGAATGCCAGTAACATGCTTTGCTTGGCCCTTCCTTAGAATGGGCCTGCCTCCTTTTCTATACGCTGCACCGCCAGAGCCATCATGAGGCCCGGAACGATAGTGTTAGCAGTAATATCTGCGCCCAGGATCTCCCTGATGCGCTTGAGCCTGTACTGCACGGTGTTGACGTGCACGTTCATGAGCTTTGCCGCCTTGGAGGAGGACAGACCTGCGTCCAGGACGAATACCTCCAGAGTTTCCATAAGCTGCTTTGCCTTGCTGTCTGGAACGTCCGCAAAGGGCCTTATAAGGTCCAGATAGTAGCGCTTTACGCTGCTGTCGTTTTCGCTCATGCAGATGTTTACGCAGTTTGCCGCAAGCGCAAGCTCGAACTTGGAGAAGGAGCGCTTGTAGGGGAAGATGAACTGCACAAAGGCCTCTGTCTTGTTGATCAGCTGGAAGGAGCTGCACAGGCCTTCTACTCCGCCGCTGTTGTAGACGTGGAAGGTCTTCTGGGCGCCGTAGGACGCCATCTTCTTGGCGAATTCCTTCCATTCGGCCTCGCCGAAGTTTACGCAGTCTGCGGAGTGCAGGAGCACGCCTACGATCTCGTCCGGCTCTACTATGCGCAGGGTGCGCAGGTGGTAGTCGGTCTCAAATGATGCCAGCGTCTGCAGCGCGTCGTCTTTGTTGATACCTGTTACCAGGAACACGCCCTCGAGCTCGCTTTCTTTGAGGCCCTGCTCTGTAAGCAGTGTGTGAGCCAGGCCGCGGTTGCCGCGCCTAAGTGCTCTGATCATTTCCGCTGCGGGATCCCTTTCCGGCGCGTAGTTCCACATGCCCATGGCAAGCTCTATGATCTCGCCCAGCTTGGTGATCTCTTCCTGAGTGTAGTACTTTTCGTTGTCTACAAGCAGGATGTAGTACCTGGTGCCGGCTATCTCTATGGGGCTCCAGTATGTCTCAACGCCGCGGACATCTAGCTTGGCGCCCTTGGATTCCTTGTCGAAATCCCCCTGATCCAGCCTTGTGCGTACAGCGTCCTCTATGCTTATGGTGTGGCGGGTCTCAACGGAAAAGATCACGTTGAAATCGCTGGAGAACAGCACTATCTGGAAGTTGTTGTTGATAGCTGCCTGCCTTGCTGCCTGCTGGAAGCTGGAGTATTTCTCGAAGTTCAGCAGGTGGTAGATGGCGCCGTTGATCAGGTTGTTGCTGAATGTTTCACTCATTACTCTTCATCCTTTTCGGCATCAACGCCCTGTTCTGCAGCCTTAGCTGCGTCTTTTATATCTTCTTCCTCGTCCTTCTTAGGGGTAAGGTTCCTGATGCTGCCCGGAACTATGCGCTTTACGTTGCCTTTTTCGTCTATGTAGGCAACGCGCCTGTTAGCGTTCTCCGGCTCGTTTGCCTCTGCCATGGCCGCCTCGTAAGCCTCTCTTTCGGCGCGCTCCTTGGCCTCAGCTTCCTCTATCTTCTTCCACTCTTCAGCCTTTTTCTTGTCCTGGGCCTGGAGCTCTTCTACGGACTTGGTGTTGCTGTAGATGGCCTCGAATTCCTCGCCGTCCAGGGTCTCCATATCAAGCAGGGCGTTTGCAACGCGCTCCAGCTCTGCCATATGATCCTTAAGGAGCTGCTCTGCGTCTGCGTAGGCCTTGTCTATGATGCGGCGGACCTCAGCATCTATCCTGGAGGCAAGCTCTTCGGAGTAGTTCTGCTTGGATGTGAAATCCCTTCCAAGGAAGACCTCATCGTTGGTGGAGTAGTTGAGGGGGCCTATGGCCTCGCTCATACCGTACTTGGTGACCATGTCGTGAGCCAGCTTGGTGGCGCGCTCCAGATCGTTGGAAGCTCCTGTGGAGATATCACCCATTACCAGGCTTTCTGCGATGCGGCCGCCCAGCAGGTGCATGATATCGTTGTACATCTCTGTTTTGGTGATGTAGTAGTGGTCCTCTTCCGGCAGCTGCATAGTGAATCCGCCTGCCATTCCGCGCGGCATAATGGTTACCTGGTGTACGGGGTCTGCGCCCGGGGTAGCCCTCATTACTACGGCGTGGCCGGCTTCGTGGAAGGCTGTGAGCCTGCGCTCTTTTTCGCTCATAACGCGGCTGCGCTTCTGCGGGCCTGCTATGACGCGGGTGATGGCCTCTTCCAGCTCCTCCATGTGGATGACTGTTCCGTTGCGGCGCGCGGTGAGCAGTGCCGCCTCGTTCATCATGTTTTCTATGTCTGCAGGTGTGAAGCCCGGTGTGCGCCTTGCCAGAACGCCAAGGTCCACGTCTGAGTCTATGTTCTTGTTCTTTGCGTAGAGCTTGAAGACCTCTTCCCTGCCCTTAACGTCCGGGGTGGAGATGGTCACCTGGCGGTCGAAACGGCCGGGCCTGAGGATTGCGGGGTCCAGAACGTCCGGACGGTTGGTTGCGGCCAGAACTATTATGCCCTCGTTGGCGTCGAAACCGTCCATCTCTACCAGCAGCTGGTTGAGGGTCTGCTCGCGTTCGTCGTTGCCGCCGCCTATGCCTGCGCCTCTTCTGCGGCCTACGGCATCGATCTCGTCTATAAAGATGATGCAGGGTGCGTTCTTCTTGGCATCTGTGAACAGATCCCTTACGCGGCTTGCGCCTACGCCTACGAACATCTCTACGAAATCAGAACCGGAGATGCTGAAGAAAGGCACGCCGGCCTCTCCTGCAACGGCCTTGGAGATGTGGGTCTTACCGGTTCCCGGAGGGCCTACCAGCAGCACGCCTTTGGGGATGCGGGCGCCCAGCTCCTGGTACTTCCTGGGATTCTTGAGGAAGTCCACGACCTCTGCGAGCTCCTGCTTTTCCTCCTCCAGGCCTGCTACCTGCTCGAAGGTGATGCGCTTTTTATCGTCCGCTTTTACCATGCGGGCGCGGGATTTGCCGAAGTTCATGACGCCTGCGTTGCCGCCTCCGCCCATTACGTTGCGCAGAAGGACGATCATCAGGACTACCATGATGATGGTGGGTATCCAGGAGAGTATGGCTGCGTAGCTGGACGGGCGGACGCTCTTGATGACGAGCTTGCCTGCTGCTGCCTGCGGCGCGGTGTACTTCTCCGACACGAGGTACATGTCGTAAGAGGTAGGCGCGTAGGCGGAGACTGTTTCTCCGGACTTGAGCTTAGCGATGTAGCCCCTGGTACTTTCGTTGACAGTTACCTCTGTTACCAGCTCTTTTTCGAAGTCATCCACGAGCTCAGAGAACTCTATTTCCTTGATCTCCTCGTTGTTGAAAATGGAGCCGCCTGAGAGCAGCGAAATGACGCCTGCTATGACGACGAAGACCAGGATGTAGATGAGTATGACTTTCAGAAGACTGGGTCTTTTATCTTTGTTGTTCAATTACAATTCCCCCTGTGAATTTTGTTTATTGTTTGTGGTTAGACCACATTTTTACGTATAGACAAAATATTCTACCATAAATAATAGTAAAGTTCAATGTGTTTCTTGTGTCCTTCACACAAAAAACAAGAAGAAAAATCGTGTGAGGTGTGGGCGGAGATGGGAGGTAGGTGGCAGAGTGGCGGGGCTGCTGGGTTGCCGGGGTGCTGAGTGACCAGGTAGCCGGGGTGCGGAGCGGCTGGGCAGCTAAGCAGTTGCGGGGATCGGGTCACGAGATAGCTGAGAGGCGTGGGTGCTGGACAACTGAGCAGCGGAACGGCGGGATTGCGGAGCGGCGGAGCGGCGGAGTGGATCGGCTGCGGGGTTACTATGAGGCCGGGGTTGCGGGGATCGGGTCACGAGGTGGCTGAGAGGCGTGGCAGACGGGGTGCATACGCCTTGGCGGCCTGTCTGCAACATTTCTGTAACATAGCAGATATAAACGCCGGCATTTGTGCTCATTTTACCGCCCGCATGTTGAGCACGTCGACAAATACACCCCGTTTGTGCTGGGTTTGCCACATCAGCGCTGCGCACGCCCTACACACGAAAGGCTGATAGCCCGCTTCAACCCCGGCAAAGGGCTACTAAAACATGTGCAAAACTGGGTTTTGCACAAACATTTGCGCCAATTCTGCAAATCGGCTTGCTTTTGGGCGATCACACAGGTACTATAAGGCCATATAACTTACATTTAATAGAAACAGGTGTTTATAATGGAAATTGACTACTGCGAAGAGTTGGCTAAACTTGTGGCAAAAATGCAGTTTGAGCTCAAAAGTGTCGATAGAATCACATCGCGGGCTATAGGAGCGTCGCTGATGATCTCAAAATACGGGAATGGGCTGCGGTACGAGGCGGTCAAAACGACAAACGGGTCGAGAAAGCGCAGGCTTGTCAATACCGACCCGGAGGAGATCTACAGACTTGCCAATCTGATGTACTTGCGGTTTCGGCGCAAGGGGCTCGAGCACGATCTTAAGCTGCTAAAGGACGCGTTGGAGAGACTGGTAGCGCCGGGCCCGGACGGTTTCATTGCCAGCATGCCCGCGCATTTTGAAACGCTGGATCTGGAGCGCGTGCTGGGTGACAACGTGCGGCCGGGGCTGATCGTCCCGCGGCCGGTGCGGGATGTGGAGCCGCGGGTGCTGCAGCTTGAACTGGCCGGAATGTCGCCGGCGCAGTGGGCAGCGCTGCCGTACTGCGAGAACACGTCACATCTGGAGAGCAAAACGCACCGTGCAGCGAATGGTCTGATGTGCAGGTCCAAGTCGGAGGCGGCTATACTCGGGATCTACGATAGGCTGGGCATCCCGTACCACTACGACGAGGTGGTGTACGCCAACGGGCAGCGGATGTCGCCGGATGTGCTGGGGGTGCGGCGCGATCTGCGGTTCATGGCGCACGAGCACAAGGGGCTGAGCAGCCAGGAGTACCGCGCCCGGGACAAGTGGAAGAGCTTTAATTACGAGGCGGCGGGGTTCTATCCGGGCGTGAACCTGATCGTGACTTACGACGACGAGTACGGCAATCTGAACGCGCGGCTTGCCGAGGAGATGATCCGCGACGCGTACAAGCTGTAGAGGGGCAGGCGCTGAGCGACCGAGCGACTAGGCGGCTGGGGCGCTGTGCAACCGAGCGACTGGGCGGCTGGGGCGCTGAGCAGCCAGGATGCTGGGCAACTGAGCAGCTGAGCGGCAGGGTTGCTGTGCAGCTTGTAACATTATCGTAATCTTTACACAAAACAAGCGAAATAAAAGGATATGATTATCATTATTAAGAGTACTTGGATTATGCGCGAAAAAGGGTTATAATAGGTTGCAAAAAAAGACGATTCTGCAGGCTTTTCGGCATTAAACTGCACGGTTGTTCAATATAATGAACAAAATCCACAAAAAGCCTGCACTAACGAAAGGGTTTCATGCTTTTCGACTCGCATTGTCACTTTACAGATGAGGGCTTTGACGGCTGCAGGGCAGAGCTGGCGGAGGCTATCCGCGGGTCGCAGCTGCGCTTCATTGCCGATATAGGGACAGACTACGATACGTCGGTGGCTGCTGTCCGGGCTGCGCAGGACTACGAGTTCTGCTACGCGGTGGTCGGCTGGCACCCGTCGGAGGTCGGAAGGCTCACGGAGGAGCAGCTGGCAAAGACGCTGGCGCTGCTGGAGCAGCCAAAAGCCGTTGCGATCGGCGAGATCGGGCTGGATTACCACTGGGAGGACAACCCGCCGCGCGATATGCAGCAGTTTTGGTTCCGCAGGCAGCTGCAGGAGGCGATGAGGCTGGACAAGCCGGTCTGCATCCACAGCCGCGACGCTGACGGAGACACATTCGACATCCTGCGCGAGGAGGTCTTCAGCAAGGCTGGCGCACCCAGCGCAGATCCGCGAAAGGACTGCACCGCAAACAGCTCTGCCAAGGTTCTGCTCCACTGCTATTCCGGGTCCGCCGAGATGGCCAGGCAGTACGTTAAGCTGGGCGCAAAGATCAGCATTGCGGGGCCGGTCACGTACAAGAATGCGCGTAAGACCGTGGAGGTCGTGGAGGCGCTGGACCTCAAGGATCTTCTGATCGAGACCGACTCCCCCTACCTGGCGCCGGTGCCGATGCGCGGCAGGCAGAACACGCCGCTGTATGTGGAGTACGTTGCGCGCAAGATCGCGGAGATCAAGGGGCTCAGCTACGAGGAAGTTGCCCAGGCAACGTTCCGCAACGCCTGCCAGTTCTACAGGATCAGCGCGGAATAGCGGCGCAACGCTACGGGACCATTGCGGCCTAACACCCGCAAAACCCACAAAACTACTAACATAGCTAACATTTGTTCGTTATAACGAACGCAGAACCCACATACAACCTTAAACTAAACAATAATAATACTTTACCAACTAAACCTATCACTGCTGCCACGCAGCACAGAGCATATCTAACGAAAGGACAATAAACTATGCGCACCTGGCTGGAGGTCGATCTCGGCCTCATTAAAAAGAACATTGATACAGTAAAAGGAACGCTGCCTGAAGACTGCAAGATCATTGCTGTGGTAAAAGCCAACGCCTACGGACACGGGGATGCCAAGATAGCGCAGGCACTTTCGCGCCTGGGCATCAGGCACTTTGCTGTTGCCTGCATAGACGAAGCGGCCCAGCTGCGCAACTCTGGTCTTCAAGGAGAAATAATCGTCCTTGGTTACACAGACCCGCAGGACGTAGTAAGGGCTACTGAAATGGACCTCACCCTCGCCTGCGTGGGAAGATCGCACTTCAAGGAACTCTACGCGGCCGCCCAGGAAGCAAGCAAGCCGCTGAAGATCCACCTGGCCATCAACACCGGAATGAACCGCATCGGCTTCGACTGCCGCACACCGGAGCAGCTGGAGCGCATCTTCAAGTCCTACAACACCGTTAAAAACGACATCGCCCAGGGCGAGCAGGTAATAGACATCTGCGGAATATTCTCTCACTTCTCCAGCTCGGACGACACCTCCGAAGGCGCGGAAGCCTACACGGAAAAGCAGCTGGAGCGCTTCAACATGGTGCTTGATTTCCTGAAGTCCAGAGGCATAGAGCCGGGCCTCAGGCACATCAGCAACTCCGGAGCCATAGGCAAGTACCCCAGAGCCCGCTTTGACGCGGTACGCTGCGGCGCCCTGCTCTACGGCTACAACACCGCCATGGACGCCAAGCTGCCGGTAGAGCCGGTAATGGAATGGAAGACAAAGGTCACCTGCGTGCGCACCATCGAGCGCGGCGATGCGGTCTCCTACTCCAGAAAGTTCGTTGCGGACAAGCCCACAGTCATCGCCACCCTTGGCGTTGGCTACGCGGATGGCCTCTCCAGGGCCCTCTCCAACAAGGGCTATGTGCTGATCAACGGCTGCAAGGCGCCTATCGTGGGCAACATTTGCATGGTCCAGATGATGGTGGATGTTACCGAGATCCATCAGCTGGCTGCTGAGCACCGCATACCTTTCGACGTGGCACGCGGAACAGAAGCGGTCATAATCGGACGCAGCGGAAAGCTGGTCCAGACCGCAGACGATATCGCGGAAACATGCGGCAGCTGCATGCACGAGGTCCTTTCCACCATCGGCCTGCGCGTAGAGCGCTACTACAGGTAAGAGATGAACGACTTAAGCAAAACTGTAAAAAGCACCATCCTCAGGCGCAAGCTGATAAGCCCCGGCGATTATGTCCTTTTAGGTCTGTCCGGCGGGGCGGATTCGCTGTGCCTGCTGCACATCCTTCTGGAGCTGCAGGACGAGATGGACTTTGACTTATGCGCCGTGCATATAAACCACGGTATTCGCGGCAAAGCCGCGGACGACGACGCAGCGTGGGTGGTCGAACACTGCCGCGAAAGCGGGATCTCCTGCGTCATGGTCCAGGCTAACGTACCTCTCTATGCACAAAAGCTGCACCTCACCGAAGAGGAGGCAGGCCGTCATGTGCGCAGGGAGGTATTTGCTTTTATGGCCTACGGCCTGCTGGGGGACAACGTAGCCCCGACCCACCCGGCCTACAAGCTGCGCAGCATGTACGTGGCGCCAAACGGTGCGCCCGGAAGACCGCGCGCGGTAAAGATCGCCCTTGCGCACAACATGCAGGATCAGGCCGAGACCGTTCTTATGAGGATACTGCGCGGCACAGGTGTGCACGGCCTTACCGGGATCCAATACCAGAGTTCTGTGGACGACGCGCTGGAGCATCTGGCCAAGACCATACACAGGCACCAGGCCGCTCTTGATGCCAACGCAAAGGGCCCAATGGCTCACTTCGATTCCATTCCGCCGCTGCCTCCGCATGTAATAGCCGAGCGCGAAAAAATGCTCAAAGCCCTTGATATTTCAATAATCAGGCCGCTTCTGGACACTAGCCGGGAAGAGATAGAAAGCTATTGCACTGAAAATCAGTTGCAGCCCAGAGTGGACCATACGAACGCAGAGGCGGACTACACGCGCAACAAGGTTCGTCTGGAGCTGATCCCCTACCTGGAGAAGAACTTCAACCCCAACATAAAGCAGACTCTTGTGCGCCTTGCGGCCAATGCCGCAGAGGACGACGAAGCTCTGGCCTCTGCCGCCGAGCAAGTTCTGCAGGATGCGGAGAAGGTCATAATGCCAGCCGCTTTCCTGAGTGCCTCAGCAGACGCGCAGGGTGAAGACAGCAAGCTCAGCGGCAGGTCCGCGCTGTTCTCCCGCCAGACGGAGATAGGCAGCATAAGTCTGGACGCAAAGAAGCTGCGCAGGCAGCCGCCCGCAGTTTTCAAGCGCGTGATAGTAAAAGAATTCGAAAAGCTCGGCCTTACTGAAGGCATTTCCGCCGTGCACCTGAACGCGCTCTGGAACACGGTGCAGAAGAACATAGGCGGCAAAACTATAGAGTTCCCCGGCGGCTACACCGCTGAGCTGCGCGCCGGAACACTGACACTGAAGTAAGCCCATTCGGGGCACCAGGGGGACGGTTTGGCACACGGGGACGGTTCTCAGGTGCCGATCGGCACCTG
>JAZQIH010000161.1:0-5534 GCA_045541015.1 Anaerovoracaceae bacterium
GACGGTTCTCTATGCTGAAAAGCGCATAGAGAACCGTCCCCTGTATTTATTCGTCGTATTCGCCGTATTCGCAGCCGATGTGAGTGGCATCTATATCGTCCACAAGCACCAGGCCGTCGTGCGTCTTGTCATAGAGTCTGATCCGCCCTGTGCCGTTGCCGCCGTTCCATAGCTTGTTGTGCTTTTTAGAGCCGTCCGGAGCTTCGTAATTCACCAGCAGCATGTCCTTTTTAAGGCAGCTGACTTCTGTTTCCATAACAGAGTGTATGTTCTCCTGGCGCACATGCCAGACCACACGGTCCTCGAGCTCGTCGAAGCTGAATTCGGTCTTAACATTGAGCCAGAAGTGCGAGAAGTTGAAATCAAACTCCCTTCCATCGTAGTAAAACACACCAAGGAGCCTCCTGTCCAAAGGCACAAAATAGACCTTCGGGCGTCCTCCGCCTATGTCGAAAACGCTGTTTTCAAGGCGCTTGCCGCTTATGCGGCTGGTAAGGCAGTTGGACGACAGCCACACCCACGGGCTTGTAAAGTCCCTGCCCCAGTTCTTGTCTGCGTATCCGAAGCTCTTCGCAGGATCCACAATGTATTCCCTGCCATTGTAAGTGATCCTGCCGCTGTAGGCAGACTTCATGCCCTCCGCATGCCAGTACATGGCAAAAGCCTCAGCCTCCCGGAGCGGAGCGCTTGCCCCGTATCCAACGTTGAAAGCGATCTGTTTGTCTATAACCAGCTCCCAGGACAGCTCTCCGCTGCCGCACATCCATTCAGGATGAGCCGCGGCATCCTCCGCTGAGATGCTTATGCTGCCCTTCAGCACGTTCTCGCTTGCGTAGCAGTCCGCAGCCTTGATGCTGTAAGGAGCCTCCGCGCGCAGCTTCACATCGTCCCAGCCGAAAAAGCGATGGAGCTGACAGTGATCCTCGCCCCAGGTGCCGGCCTTCACCATAAGGTAGGACGGCTTTATCCCGGCCTCCTTGTTTGCCGGAAGCTGCCCCAGAACAGGCTCAGCCCCGCCAAGTGCCGGATTGCATACGAAAAACTCTATGAAAAAAGGTTTATCCTCTCCTGTTACAGCATCCTGCGCCGTAAAGGAATGCCACCACCAGTCATAACCCTGGTGCGCCAGCGGGCCGTGCAGCATGCACGCGTCCCTGAATATATCATGCTCGTTGAACACTTTGCGCCTTCTACTTTACTTCTACAAGCTCTATTGTGAAGTTCAGCTCTTTGCCGGCCATTTCGTGGTTGGCATCGAAGGTGACTGTGGTCTCATCCTTTGCAGCGACCACTGCCGGGAAGGGCTGGCCGTACATGTTCTGAAGGTAGACGCGGTCCCCTACATTTACGGACTCAACGCCTGCCATCTGCGCTATCTCTACGGTTATGATGGCATTGGGATCGGACTCGCCGTAGGCTTCGTGGGGCATCAGGTGGACTTCCTTGATCTCGCCCACTTCCATGTCTGCAACAGCAGCGTCGAATCCCTTTATCATCTGGCCTGCGCCGCAAACGAACTCCAGCGGTTCTCCGCGGTCGTAGGAAGAGTCGAACTGGGTGCCGTCATTGAAGGTTCCGCGGTAGTGGATGCGGCAGGTCTTGCCGACGTTCTTTCCGCTGATGCCGTGTCCGTGGTGGCCGCATTGTCCGCCCTCGTGTCCGCATTCGTGGCCTTCGCCGTGGTGGCCGCACTCGTGGCCCTCGCCGTGGTGATGCTCTCCGTGGTGATCGCAGTTGGCGCCGGTGTTCTTGAGCTCGCCCCTAAGGTAAGCCGCAACAGCCTCGTCTGCGCTTCCGCTTGCGCCTGCGCAAAGCTCTATGCCGCAGTCCTCAAGCGCAGCAACAGCTCCCGGTCCTATTCCTCCGCAGATCAGAACGTCTATAGCCCTGTTCTCCAGCAGAGTAGCCAGAGCCTCGTGCCCTGCGCCGTCAGAACCCATCACCCTGGAGGAAACCACTTTTCCGTCTTCAACATCGTATATCTTAAACTCTTCGGTGTGTCCGAAATGCTGGAACACCTGGCCGTTTTCGTAAGTTACTGCTATCTTCATCTTGTCCTCCGTTTATGCAATATTTCTGTCAAATACAGCTGGTAATTATACCACTGAGCCGCCCCTGGGTCAAACCGGCCGCATCCTTTTAAAGAAAGTTTTGACTCCCCACAAATAAAGCGTGACTTTTTGTGCGTTAGTGCTAAAATAAGGTCATATTCTTTATGGAGGCGCAACATGAAAGAAAGACATGGCTTTTCCGGCAAGCTCGGATACGTTCTTGCAACAGCAGGCTCGGCAGTGGGCCTGGGCAACATCTGGAGGTTCCCCTACCTTGCCGCAAAATACGGCGGCGGTGCCTTCCTGCTGGTCTACCTTATCCTTGCCCTGACCTTCGGCTACACCATGATAATGGCGGAAACAGCCATAGGCCGCATGACCCAGAAAAGCCCGGTAAGCGCCTTCGCGTCCCTTACCAAAAACAAGCTGATACGCGCCGGCGGCTGGCTCAACGCCATAATCCCAATACTCATAGTGCCCTACTACTCCGTTATCGGAGGCTGGGTCTGCCGCTACCTCTACGGCTACATAATAGGCCAGAGCCAGATCATGGCAGACGAGGCCACCTTCTCCGAATTCCTGGGCAGCCCCATAACCATGGAGCTCTGCTTTATGGTATTCACCGCCATGACCATGCTTATAATCTTCGGCGGCGTGCAGAACGGCATAGAAAAAGTCTCCAAGATCCTTATGCCTGTGCTGGCCCTGCTTGCCGTTGCAGTAGTCATCTTTTCTGTAACAAGGCCAGGCGCCCTGGAAGGCGTAAAGTACTTCCTTATTCCAAACTTTAAAAACCTTTCGGTAATGACTGTGGTATCCGCGCTGGGGCAGATGTTCTACTCCCTTTCCATAGCTATGGGCATACTCATTACCTTCGGTTCCTACACTAAAAAGGACGTAGACATAGAAAGCACCACCATACAGGTGGAGATCTTCGACACAGTAATAGCCGTGCTGGCCGGCCTGATGGTCATCCCGGCGGTCTTTGCCTTCTCCGGAGGGGACAGCGCCGCTCTCAACAAAGGCCCGGCACTGATGTTCGTGACCCTTCCCAAGGTCTTCGATTCCATGGGCGGCACCTGGATAGGCATACTGTTCTTTACACTGGTGCTGCTTGCCGCGCTCACAAGCTCCGTTTCCCTTGCGGAGACCGCCTGCTCCACTTTTGAGGACGAGCTCGGCTGGTCCAGGTCCAAAAGCGCCGCTCTGGTAAGCGTTATAATGATAGTCCTGGGCACCTTCTCCTGCCTTGGATTCAACGTCTGGGCAGGCTTTACCCCGCTGAACATGGACATCCTGAGCTTCTTCGACTTCCTGACCAACTCCGTGATGATGCCCATCTCCGCGGCTGCGATATGCATACTGATACTAAAGGCCACAGGCATCAAGGCTATAGAGGACGAGATCTGCATATCCTCAAAGTTCAGGCGCCGCAAGGTGTTCCGCTTCGTGCTGCGCTACCTTTCCATAGCTCTGCTGGCGGTCATCCTGATAAGCTCCATAGCGGATGCCTTCGGTCTCATAAAGATCTAAAAAAGCAAAGCCGGATCTTCAAAGGTCCGGCTCTTTTGTTTCTTTATCGAATTCTTTCAGGAACTCTTCCATAAAGCGGTGACGCTCCTGCGCAAGCTCTTTTGCGGCCTGCGTGTTCATCTCCCCGGCAAGAAGCAGCAGCTTTTCGTGAAAGTGCTCTATGGACTCCGCCAGAGACCTTCCGTGCTCTCCCCCGAAGGTGAAGGTTCTTGCAATTCCAACGGCTCCTATGGCATCCAGCCTGTCCGCGTCCTGCACTATCTGCCCTTCCAGAGTCCTTGGGCGCCTGCCGCGGTTCTTGCTGAAGGATACTGAATTTATAGCCTCGCAGATAAGCTCCGTCCTGGCCGGGTCCATGCCCTGAGCCTTTAGAAATGCCCTTGCGTTAGCGTTGTCCTCTGTGCTGAAAAGCTTGTAATCGTCCGCATCGTGCAGCAACGCCGCCAGGGCAACGATCTGAATATCAGGGCCTGAGTTTGCGCCCTGAACGCCCTTTGCTATCATCATAGCGTTTCTGTACACGCGCAGCGTGTGCTCCGCGTCGTGGCTGGCGCCCGCGTCCGCAAAAAGGGCTTTTATATATTCTATTGCTTTCTTTGTAATATCCATATGACGTCAACTGTATATTGTAGAATAAGCCTTATACGTGTTACAATACCACTAAAAGGACCAGAATGCAAAGGAGGATATTTGCCATGAAGATGCTGCACGTTACTATCCGCACCGCAAAGTTCGAGGAAGAGATAGGTTTTTACCAGAATATCGCAGGCCTGAGCATAGAAAGAGATATGCGTCCCATGGGAAGAAACATGGTCTTCCTTTCCAACGCGCCCGGCGAGACCTGCATAGAGATCATAGAAGCACCCGAGGCAGCAAACTGCGGCAACGAATACCTTTCCGTCGGTTTCAAAACAGAGGATGTTGACGCCAAAAGAGCTGAACTGATAGCTGCAGGTCTTGAGGCAACTCCGATGATCACGCCCGGCCCGAACGTCAAGTTCTTCTTCGTCAAAGACCCCGCCGGCGTGAATGTGCAGTTTATGTAAAAAAGACGGCAGATGCCGTCTTTTCATTTGGAGCTACCGGCCGGATTCGAACCGGCGACCTGCTGATTACGAAGGTTAGAACATTCGTTCTTTTTCGTATTATTCGCCTTTATTCAGTGTTATACATTTATACTTAGAATAAACCATAACACCATTTAAGGCCATATAATACGAGATAATAAATCCATCCGGAGTTAATAGCAGAAACAATTAGATCTTTCGTCTGCTCCTTGGCTGTGAATTGTTAAAACTGGAGATATCCTTGTTTGCTTGGCATATGTTTTCTCTTCTTTGCCATGCATATTATAGCACATTACCCACTGATGTATTTCCATACCAGTCCAGTCTGCGGTTCTTTTCTTTTTATGTCTTTTTCCTCAGCATAACTGGGTAAGTTATTCTTCCTGCGATATTCTTTTACCCACTTGCATACGGTATTTGTATCGATGCCCATCTCTTCTGCAACGCTGGTTGCCGATCTTCCGTTTTCGAGAACATATCTGGCGGTTTGTTCTCTGATCTCCAGGGTATACTTGCTGTTGTTGCTTGGCATATGTTTTCTCCTCCTTGCCATGCATATTGTAGCACATTACCCACTGATATATTTCCATACCAGTCCAGGGGTTGGAAAACACCGCACACAACGCATATCGATCTGCTATCGCTTGTCACAGAATATAAACTTGTTTACGGGTGCATTATTCGCTCTTAATGCGGTTGTGTATTCAACTATAACGTCAACTATAACACTCATGCTAAAATTATAGTATAGTTTCCTTCTGTTCATTGTCAAACCTCAGGTTAGCTTTTTCATAATTTGAGCTTAGAAACTATAGAAACCAATTTCTTGATACACCACAAAAAGAACACTATCCCAACAATCAATCCAGTTATCTCCCCATAA
>JAZQIH010000162.1:0-4103 GCA_045541015.1 Anaerovoracaceae bacterium
GACAGCATCGAAAGCTACATAGCAAGAATGAGTTCAGGCGGCGAAATATATGAAGCCATACTGAAGTTTGCTGATTCTGCATATAACTATTTCCATCAGAACGATTCCCAGGGAGGGAGTATAACCTCGAACGCTGATTACACTGTAAAAATCTATTCAGATCTCAATGATGCTCAGACAGTGGAATGGCTCAGAGGTTAGGCTTATATCCTTGTAATGCAGATGCCGCCGGTAAGCTCTATGATTCTGTTCCGGAGATTTTTTCTTTGAAAGATCTTGGACTAGATGTGGTTGATGGAACAGGAATAACATATGCAGAGTATGTGCTGCTGCATGCTGATGAGTGGAAAAATATTATGACAAATCTGGGATTCTTCTGGTCTGATCCTGCATATAATGCGCAGGAACCTGTCTGGGAAAATCTTGATTGGAAGCCTTTGCTGCAATAGCATTTCGGATTATCCTGGTCCGCATGGTCAAGTAAGCAGTTCCTGTATTTAAGGAACTGCTTTTTGAATGGCAGGATCTGTGGTGGCGCAAGATGAAAGCTCTCCGCTCTTTTATAAGTATTATTTCTTGAACTACACATCCTTGTTTTGTGGTATAATAATAGTATAAATGTTAAATTCTGTGTATGGAGGGTATAGTTATGAGTCACAATAGTAAACATAGAGCGCTGATATTGATCATTACTGTTTTAGTTATTATGATCAGCTCTATGCAGATTCTGTATGCTGCAGAACTGCCAGAAGTAAGAAGCGGTAAATGTGGAGATAACCTTACCTGGACGCTGTCGGATGATTGGACGCTTACGATATCAGGTACGGGAAGAATGTATGAATACATTACTGCTCAAAATGATGACAGTCCCTGGCAAGGTTATTCACGCAATATAACAAAACTTGTGATCGAAGATGGCGTGACCTACATAGGCGGATGCGCTTTTAAAGATATGGGGATAACTGAATTGGTGATCCCTGCAAGTGTAAAAGAATTCGGATATGCCTGTTTTGACAGTTGCACATCTCTTCAGAAAGTTGTATTGCCGGAAGGGCTGATACAGATACCGGCTGAGACTTTCGCACGTTGCAGTAAGCTTGCTGAGATCAATATACCAGAATCAGTTTCTTTTATCGGTAATAAAGCTTTTTATCAATGCAAGAGCCTGACAGAGATCGATATTCCCGGACCTGTAAAAAGAATTGAGAATAGTGCTTTTGATTCGTGCTATGGGATCACGAGGTTGACACTCCCTGATACTTTGGAGGAGATCGGGGAATGGGCCTTTTATCAATGTGCTTTCACTGAACTGCATCTGCCTGAAACGCTTACGAGGATAGGCCAGTATGCATTCTCGGATTGTAAAGCTCTTGTAAAAATAAATATACCACGTAGCGTACACGAAATATCCAGCAATGCATTTAGATTCTGCACAGAGCTGAAAGAAATAGTATATGAAGCTGAGGATATCGAATTCTGTCCAAATGCTTTGTTCAATTATTCCCAGGCAAATGATATGTCGCTTATTATCACAGATTCTGTAAAGCATGTTCATGCCCAAGTCTTTGAGTATAGCAATATCGTAAGTGTAGAAATAGGTAAAAATGTCGAAAGTATAGGTAACTATGAATTCAGGGGATGCAACAGGCTTAGTACTATCGTATTTAATGGTGCAGCGCCCGAATTTGGAACAGATATTTTCAGTAATGTAACTGCAACTGCTTATTATCCGATCATAGACAGAACATGGACTGAAGATGTCCGTCAGAACTATGGTGGGACGATCACTTGGGAGCCTACAGGTGCCTATTTGCCGACATTAAACGATGCGTTTGTCGATTATCAGGAGATACCGGTGAGTGTTGCTGAACTCACTCCGGAACTTGCAGCCGCTGCTGCGGGACAGCAGGAGGATGCCTCACATCTTGAGATAAAATGGGCAGGAGTTGTGGATAGCAGCTATGAAGGTTCCGAGTTGGTATTCTATGTAAAGGAAGCTGATGGAACTCCGTTCTATGCATACCGTTGGAATGGTGTGGCATGGGAGCTTGTAGACAGCAATACTTCTCAAGATGGTAAAGTGGGTTTTACATTTGCAGATTTTTCACCAGTTGCTCTTGTAAAAGGAACTGCAGAAGCCACATTTGGCAATTCCAGCATAGTCGGTGCTAATATGACGCTTGGCAACGAACTTTCTATGAATTTCTTCGTTAACAAGGCGGATATCGATGTTGACCAAGATTATTACATTACCATTAGAAAGACTTACGCAGATGGCCGTGATGATGTAACAGTAACCTATCCGTTCAGTGAATGGACTGATTACAACAAGACCTACTATAGTGTTAAGTTCGACAATATCTCTGCAAAGGAGATGAACGATCTGATCTATGTTCAGGTATTCTACGCAGATGGAACTGCAGCAACGAATGTCTGGGAAGACAGCGTAGTGAACTATGCACTTCGTATATTCGGCAATCAGAAAGACGCTACAAAGAGCGTGCTTGTAGACATGCTGAACTACGGAGCAGCAGCGCAGGAGCAGTTCAGCTATGATGTAAATAACCTTGCAAACAGCAGGCTGACTGCAGAACAGAAGGCGTACGCTACTCAGGATGTGACAGCCACAGATACAAGGATAAAGGGAGAGAACTACTACGGTACCAACCTTAATCTTGGAAGCAATCTGCAGATGTCGATGTTCTTCAACAATATAGATCAGGACATGTATGCAGTAGTGACATTCACGAAGCACACAGGAGAAGCTAAGTCCTATAGAATAGAGGGCAGCGAGTTTGTTCTGCATAATGCAGCAGCATCCAGGTACAGGATATATATCGAGCAGATGGTAGTAGCTGACGCAAGGCAGCCGATAACCTGCACAGTATACAGAGCTGATGGAACAGAGGTGGCAAGTGCAACAGACAGCATCGAAAGCTACATAGCAAGAATGAGTTCAGGCGGCGAAATATATGAAGCCATACTGAAGTTTGCTGATTCTGCATATAACTATTTCCATCAAAATTAGAGATCTATGCAAGTTTAACAGCGGAAAGTAGTTGCTCTCCGCTGTTTTCTCTTTTTCTTTTTTGCAGATTGGATTATTCTTGCGCCTCATTTTTTCCTCCTTGAATTCCACTCCCACCATGTATAAAATAACTATAGAATGACTGGCGTTTATCGTTTGGCGGATCTGAATATTGGCGTGGAGTCGCAGTTTGATGCGGTCCACGAGATGTGCAGGGGCTACCGCGCGGAGGTGGGCCCGGATCTTGGCATGCTGGCAAGATCCGCGGCGCAGCAGGGCAGAAACTCGTTGGATTTTTCAGTCTCCACCACCCTGGCAGACATAGAGTTCGAACGTACTAAGTCTGCGGCGGAGGACGGGGCGGAGGGGCACGCGGTCCGGGAGTACAAGGACGCCTACCTGGAGACCCTGGCGGTGTACCGCAAGATAGCTGAAAGGCTGCCGGAATACGGCGGATTTCTGATCCACGGGTCCTGCATAGCGGTGGACGGGCAGGCCTACCTATTTACCGCAAAGAGCGGCACGGGCAAGAGCACTCACGCGAGGCTTTGGATGCGGCTGCTGGGCGAAAAAGCGCAGTATATCAACGACGACAAGCCGCTGGTCCGCTTTAGGGACGGGGTCCCGCTGATCTACGGCACGCCCTGGGACGGCAAGCATCACCTCAGCACCAACGCGTCGGCGCCGCTGAAGGCGGTGTGCATACTGGCGCGCGCGGCGGAGAATCACATAGAAAAGATAAGCGCTGCGGAGGCCTACCCGATGCTGGTGCAGCAGACCTACAGGCCGGCTGACCCGCTGGCGCTGGCAAAGACGCTGCAGCTGCTGGATGAGCTGGGCAAGGCCGTCAGCTTCTACCGGCTGGGCTGCAACATGGAGCCGCAGGCGGCGGAAGTGTCGTATGCGGCGATGAGAGGAGCATACCATGAAACTTAAAAAAGAATTCATAGTACACAACACGGCGGACGAATCCATGCTAGTGCCGGTAGGCGGCGCGGGATTCTCCGGGATAGTGCGCGGCAACAAGACTCTGGGCGCAATACTGGAGCTGCTCAAGGAGCAGACCACGCAGGAG
>JAZQIH010000163.1:0-11642 GCA_045541015.1 Anaerovoracaceae bacterium
CCTGATGCCAAACCGTCCCCTATTGCTATTACTTTCTGAGTCCGAGACGTGCGATGAGTGCTCTGTAACGCTCGATGTCCTTATCCTTGAGGTAAGCAAGAAGGTTTCTTCTGTGACCTACCATCTTGAGCAGACCGCGTCTGGAGTGGTTGTCCTGCTGATGGGTCTTGAGGTGCTCGTTAAGATCGTTGATCCTGTAGGTAAGGATAGCTACCTGGACTTCGGGGGAACCTGTATCGCCTTCGCAGGTTGCGTACTCTTTGATGATCTCGGCTTTCTTTTCTGTTGTAAGCATAATAAAAAACTCCTTTACATGCATTCACCTAATGCTGAGGAAGCGCTGGAGATTCGACGACCCAAGCAAAAGGTAGATTTAATTGACTTGGATATATTAGCACACGGAATGCTTCTTGTAAAGCAAATATTTATCGCTAGATGCGATTTAGCAATGCCTTACTTAAGCCTGCAGCCCGTGGTATTCCCTTGCTGCGATGCAGTCTTTATCTATCTGCGCGGAAAGCTCCGCAATATCGTTGAATTTTATCTCCGGACGGAGCAGATCTATGAATTCTACTCTTACTTCCTGTCCGTAGATATCTTCGTTAAAGTTGAATATGTGGGTCTCTGCGTTCTTGGCAAACTGCCCCACACTTGGCTTGTTTCCAACGTTTGTTACCGAATGGAACTTCTCTTCGTAGGTGCCGCCTAGGTAATCAGTGCGCTTAACATAAATCTCTGTTACGTAAACACCGTTCATAGGCAGCGCCATGTCGTTGTGCAGCGACAGATTTACTGTCGGAAAGCCCATGGTCCTTCCGAAATGCTCGCCCTGCATAACGCGGCCGGCTATATTGTAGCGCCTTCCGGTGAGCCTTGCGAAAGCTGCAACATCCCCTTCGGCAAGCTTCTGCCTTATAAGCGTGCTGGATACAGTCTTGCCCTCCATGTCGAATTCGTCTATGACTGTAACATCATAGCCGAACTCCTTGCCGAAGGCTTTAAGATCCTCCGGGCGGCCTGCGCCTTTGAATCCGAAGGAATAGTTAAAACCACAGACGGCATGCTTAGCGTGGAGATCCTCAGCCAGTATGTCCTTTGCAAAGCTTTCCGGGCTGGACGTCCTTACATTGTCTATGAAAGGTATAGCAACCATAACATCTGCGCCCAGAACCTCTACCGCCTGAGCCTTTTCCTTAAGGGTCATGATGCTCTTTACAAGAGTCTTGCCGGCTATCTCGTTCACCGGGTGGTTAAGGAAAGTAAAGACAACGCTGCAGAGCCCCTTTTCCCTTGCAATGGAAACGCAGCGCTTTATAAGCTCCTGATGCCCTTTGTGCACTCCGTCGAAATTGCCCAGTGCAACTGCGGACGGGCCTAAGTATTCTTTTGCTTCTAAAAGGCTTGTAAACAGTATCATGAGAACACCTTTATGGGTCTAAGCGAATCCTTTATAAATTCAGAAATGCCTATCAGCTCTCCTTCATGGAAGACTGCAATGGGAGTCTTCTGTGCGTAGCCTGACGGGTCTGTTTTTAAAGTCATGCCGTTGAGGTAGCGCCTTGCGGCATCGCTGTCCAGCTCCAGCCTTGGCATCTGGCCAAGAGCGCGCCCTATTGGAAGAAGCCTTGCCAGGACCTCTTCTTTGGGCATCTGCCTTGCCAGTTCCAGGTCCAGAGCGTCCTCCAGCTTAAAGCCGCAGGCTTCGGTGCGCACCAGAGATGAAAGGCATGCGCCGCATCCAAGCAGCTGGCCAAGATCGTGGCATATTGTCCTTACGTAAGTGCCTCTGGAACAAGTGACCTCTATGTGACCATCTGCCTTGGAGGCATCATAGTCCAGCAGCTTTATGGAGCTTATATTTATGGTCCTGGCTTTAAGTTTGGGCTGCCCGCCGCTTCTTGCGATATCGTAGGCCCTTCTGCCGTCCACAAATACAGCGCTGAACGCAGGAGGCACCTGCTGTATCTCACCAAGGAAGTTTTGCAGAGCAGCTTCTATAGCGCCCTTACCGTCAGCTACTGGGATCTTTTCCGCAGAAAGGCAAAGCCCTTCTTTAGCCGCATCCTCTGCGGTAAGTTCTTCTCCCCATATATCCTGGGTCCTTGTTATTATCCCAAAGCGCACGCCGGCAACGTAGGTCTTGGACGTATCATCCATGTACTCTATCAGCTTGGTTGCTTTTCCTGCGCATACGGGCAAAACACCGGTAGCGTTCGGATCGAGCGTTCCGGTGTGTCCAAGTTTTCTTATTCCTGTTACGCCGCGCAGTATTGCTATGCAGTCGTGCGAGGTGTAACCTGCAGGTTTATTAATAACTAATATGCCGTCCAAATGGTCTTCTAAGCCTCAAAACAGCCGTTTTCGCAGCGTTTCAGTTCCTTTTCGATCTCTTCCCTTACCATCGCCAGAGCATCGCTCAGAGGCAGTCTTATGGTGCCTCCGGCAGCCTTTACATGGCCGCCTCCGCCTACAGCCTTGGCAACGTTCAGAACGCTTGCAGCGCCCTTAGACCTTAGCGAAAGCTTAAAGCTCCCGTCCTGATGCTCCTTAAGGAAAGCGCAGACTTCAACGCTGTCTATCTTGCGCAGAACATCTATGCAGCCGCCTGTCATATCATAGGTGGCGCCTATCTCCTTGAGCTTGTCCTGAGTAACGTAGGATATTACTGCCCTGCCGTCCGCAAACAGCTGCATCCATTCCACTATAAGGGATTCCAGCTTCATCTGGGAGAGCGGAAGCGTGTCGTATATAAGCGTTCCGAGCCTTTCCGGCTCAATGCCGTACTTATAGAGCTCTGCTGCAACAAGGTGGCACTGTGCCGTGGTATTGGAATACCTGAAGCAGCCGGTGTCTGTCATTATCGCAATGTAAAGGTCTTCTGCTATTTCCTTGTTGATGGGAGCGCCAAGCTCGTTTATAAGCTCATAGACCAGAAGGCCTGTTGCGGAAGCCGCCGGGTCCACCACCGAACAGTCAGCAAAGTCCTCTTCCTGAACATGGTGGTCCACGACTATCTTTTTGGCGCAGGACTGGTAAACATCAAGGCGCTTTTCTATCCTGGATGCATCCCCGCAGTCCACAACTATGGCAAGCTGCGGCTGGTAAGGCATCTCAAAAACAAAGAACGGATCCTTGCTGCTGTGGTCGTGCATGAACTTAAGATACCCGGGGATATCGTCCTCAAGAAGGATAACGCAGCGCTTGCCAAGCATTCTTAAAACGTGGCAGAGCGCAGACGCGGATCCTATGGCATCTCCGTCCATGTTCGTATGAGTCATTATGACTATGTCTTCTGACTCTTTTATAAGTTTTACGATCTCAGTCCACTTGTTCATCGTTTTTCTTGATATCGTCCAGTATCTTGTCCATCCTGGCTCCGTATTCGAAGGATTCATCGAATTTAAAGAGCAGCACAGGGACGTACCTGACCTTTACAGCCTTGCCTATAACTGATCTGATATAGCCCTGGCTGTGTTCGAAAGCTGCAAGGATGTCCTTTTTCTCCCCTTCGGAGAGGCTTTTACCGGAATACGAAAGGCAGGTAACGTATACGCTTGCGTAGCTTCCGTCTCTTGTAACATCCACTCCGCTTACGCCTATCATATTCTCGGTAAAGCGCGGATCCTTGAGCTCACCCTTTACGAGCATCCCGGAGATGATCTTGCGTATCTCCTCTCCGAGGCGCTCGGATCTGTGACTCTTACCCATTAGTCTCTCTTGACCTCTTCCATCTTGAAGGCTTCGATAATATCGCCTATCTTGATGTCATTGAACTTCTCTATGCCGATACCGCATTCGTAGCCCTGGTTGACTTCCTTAACGTCGTCCTTGAACCTGCGCAGGGAGCTGATCTCGCCTTCGTGGATGACTATGCCGTCGCGGACAAGCCTCAGCTGGGCGCCCCTTGCAACCTTGCCTTCGAGCACGTAGCCGCCGGCGATAATGCCGACATTGGGCACCTTGAAGGTATCGCGGACCTCGATCTTTCCAAGGAGGACTTCCTTGAATACCGGGTTGAGCATACCCTTCATAGCGGCTTCGATATCGTCTATTACCTCGTAAATTACTCTGTAGGAACGGATCTCTACGCCTTCCTGATCAGCCATTGCGGTAACTGCGGAGCTCGGACGTACGTTGAATCCGATGATTACAGCGTTGGATGTGCCAGCGAGCATTACATCGCCTTCGGTTACAGTACCTACGCCAGTATGGATTATCCTTACGCGTACGTTCTCGTTGTGCAGCTTTTCGAGGCTCTGCTCCAGAGCGCCGACGGAGCCCTGAACGTCTGCCTTGATGATGAGATTAAGGTCCTTGACCTCGCCTTCCTGCAGCTGTCCGAAGAGCTTTTCCAGGCTCATAGCAGAGCTCTTTGCCATAACTTCGGAGCGTATCTTCTCGGCTCTCTTGTATGCGATCTCTCTTGCGGTCTTGTCGTCCTTGACCATGTAGAACTCATCGCCTGCTTCAGGAACTTCGGTAAGACCGGTGATCTCTACAGCAGTTGCCGGGCCGGCCTTTCTGATAGGATCTCCCTTGAAGTTGGTCATTACACGGACGCGTCCGCTTGCGATACCTGCAACAACGGCTGCGCCTGCCTGCAGTGTACCGTTCATAACGAGCAATGTTGCTACAGGGCCCTTTGCCTTATCCAGCCTTGCTTCGATAACGGTACCCATAGCCGGCCTGTTGGGGTTGGCCTTGAGTTCCATTACCTCTGCCTGCAGGAGTATCATCTCCAGCAGCTGCTGTATTCCCATGCCTGTCTTTGCAGAGCACGGAACGCAGATAACATCTCCGCCCCAGTCTTCTACAACAAGACCTTCCTTGGCAAGGTCCTGCTTGACCTTGTCCGGGTTGGCAGCGGGCTTGTCCATCTTGTTCATTGCAACTATGATAGGAACGCCTGCAGCCTTGGCATGGCTTATGGATTCTATTGTCTGAGGCATTACGGAGTCGTCTGCTGCAACTACCAGTACGGCGATATCCGTAATGTGTGCGCCTCTTGCACGCATTGCTGTGAACGCTTCGTGGCCCGGGGTATCCAGGAAGACTATCTTCTGGCCGTTGCACATAACTTCGGATGCACCGATGTGCTGGGTGATTCCGCCTGCCTCGCCTGCAGTAACGTTGGTCTTTCTGATAGCGTCCAGTATGGATGTCTTACCGTGGTCTACATGGCCCATAACGGTAATGATAGGAGGCCTGGGGAGAAGCTCAGATTCTGCATCCTGGCGCAGGTCTATGCCAATCTCCTCTTCCTGCTCTTCTACCTTCTTAACAGCTACGTTAATGCCAAGCTCCATGCCAAGGAGAACTGCTGTCTCCTCGTCCAGGTTCTGGTTTACGTTAGCCATGATACCCATCTTCATGAGGGCCATGATAGCCTGGGAGGTGCTGCACTCTACCTGTTCGCAGAAACCTGCTACGGTTATAGGAACGTTGATTACAACGCCGCCGGTAGCTATTGCTTCTTCTACTTCCTGGCTGAGTACTTCTACTTCCTCTACCTTGGCTTCTTTATATTTGCTGTGCTTTTTCTTGATGTTTCTAGTAAGATCGGTCGGAAGCTCGTCGTGAGCGAACTTGTTGCGGCCGCGGTCGTCCTTAGCTCTGTCCTTGTCCTTGCTCTTTCTGCCGCGGTTGTCTCCGCCTGCAGGTGCTGTGTAGGCAACGACCTTTTCACCTCTGCCTTCGGTCTTGGGATTCTTCTTCCGGGGCGGAACTTCAGCATCCTTGCCTGCGTTTCTGCCGACGAATTCCTTGGGCTTTCTGTCCTGCTGGCCGGGCTTTCCGTCTGCCTTGCGCTCCGGTCTTCTGCCGTCCTTGCCAGCGCCCTGGCCTTTGCGGTCCTGGCGGTCTTCTCTCTTTGGACGGTCAGCCTTCTTAGCGGGCTTAACGGGCTCTTCGTCCGCAGCGCGCCTGATTATCTTTACGCCAATGTTAGGAACGTAATCTATTACTTCCTTCTTGGGTTCGGGAGCCTCTTCCTTCTTTTCTTCCTGCTTGGGAGCCTCTTCCTTGGGAGCTGGAGCCTCTTCCTTGGGCTCTTCTGCCTTGGCCTTGGGCTCTTCCTTCTTGGGAGCTTCTTCAGCGGGCTTTACAGCTGCTTCCGGCTCTTTTGCAGGAGCTTCCTTCTTTTCTTCCTGCTTAGGAGCTTCTGCCTTGGGCTCTTCTGCAGGTACAGGAGCGGTTTCTGCCTTCTTTATGATCTTGACACCGATCTTGGGTTCTTCGTATGCGGAAACAGGAGCAGCGGGAGTCTCCTTTACCGGCTCTGAAACAACCTCAGCTGCCTTTTCGGGCTGCTGTACATCGGACTTCTTAAGAGGCACCGCGCTCTTAGGCATAGGCTTTCCTGCAGGGGCAGCGCTCTTGGGCATTGGTGTGCCTGTGGGTACTGCGCTCTTTGGCATAGCCTTGCCGACCGGAGCTGCAGACTTTGGCATTGGCCTTCCTACAGGTGCTGCGCTCTTGGGCATGGGCTTGCCTGCGGGGCTTGCCTGAGCCGGGCGAGCTGAAGCAGAGGTCTGGGTCTTTTTGACACCGGCCTCGGCCTTTTTTACAGCATCGCGCTTTGCCTTTTCCTGCTGCGCCTTGATTATGGCAATATCTACTTGTTTGATCTGGACCTTGGAGGCTCCGGCCTTTCCCTGATCCTTTTTAGATTCAGATCTTACTATTTTGGTTTCTTCTGACATTAAAACACCTCCCGCGTGTTTTTATTGTTATCGTTTAATTCTTTTCTGAGCTTTGCCAGCTCTTCTTTATCTACTTTCCGCCTTAGTGTTTTTGCGAAAAAGTTTTTATCGAATGCTGCATTTATGCATTCCTGTTTGTTGCAGATATATATCCCTCTGCCGGGGGCTTTCTGATCCGCATCCAGGGCTATGTGCCCTCCGGATACGGAAAACCTTATGAGTTCGGCCTTCGGAAAGCTGTTTCTGCAGGTAATGCATTTTCTTGCAGGAACATACTTTTCCTTGTCCATTACGCCTCCATGAAGGCAATTATTGCCTCTGCCATGTCTGCGTTCTTGCTTTCAGGGTCTATCTGAGCGCCTATCTTTTCAGCAAGAGCAATCATGTCTGCCTTCTTCATCTTGCGGACCTGAGCTGCTGTAGGAAGGGCTTCAGCTGCGTCTTCTGCAGGTGCATCGGAAACGGCTGCTTCGTCTGCGCTGCCTTCTGCTGCGTTTTCAGCGGACTCCATCTCTTCCCACTTGCTGTGGCTCTTAATGTCTATCTTCCAGCCGCAGAGCCTTGCTGCAAGCCTTACGTTCTGGCCTTCCTTGCCTATTGCAAGGGAGAGCTGATAATCAGGAACTACTACCAGAGCGCTCTTTTCTTCCTCATTGATGAGGACCATCTCAACCTTGGAAGGAGAAAGTGCAGCGGAGATCATCTTACCTGGGTCTTCGGACCAGTTGATTATGTCTATCTTTTCTCCGCAGAGCTCGTTTACGACTGCCTGTACGCGCTGTCCTCTGGGGCCTACGCAGGATCCTACAGGATCTACGTTCTCGTCGTAGGTGCAGACTGCGATCTTGGACCTGGAGCCCGGCTCACGAGCGACGCTCTTTATCTCTACAACCCCTTCCTGGATCTCGGGAACTTCCAGCTCGAACAGCCTTCTGACGAGTCCGGGATGGGTCCTGGAAAGGAAGACCTGGGGGCCCTTGGTGGAGCGCTTAACGTCCATAACGTAGACCTTTATGCGGTCTCCAGTGCGGAAACGCTCTCCGGGGATCTGCTCGCCTGCAGCGAGTATTCCTTCTGCCCTGCCCATGTTAACGAACACGGTGCCGTTGGAGATGCGCTGTACTACGCCGGTAACTACTTCGGTCTGACGGGTGATGTAGTCGTCGTAGATCATGCCTCTTTCGGTCTCTCGGATCCTCTGGATAACTACCTGCTTTGCGGTCTGAGCTGCAATGCGGCCGAAATCCATAGGAGTTACCATGTATTCTATTACATCTCCTATTTCGTATTCGGGGTCTATCTCCTTGGCTTCCTCGAGGGATACCTGGGAGAACGGATCTTCTACTTCCTCTACTATATCTCTTCTCATGAAGACGTTTATATCTCCGGTCTCCCTGTCTATGTCCACACGGACGTTCTGGGACGTTCCGTAGTTCTTCTTGTACGCAGAGACGAGCGCGGATTCTATAGCATCTATGAGCATGTCCTTGGACATGTGCTTTTCTCTTTCAAGCGCTTCGATCGCCTCTAAAAATTCGAGATTCATTTAAAGTATCCTCCTAAAATACTACTGCAAGATTGATCTTTGCAATTTTATCTTTCGGCAGGGAGAGCTCTTCTCCGCTGTCTGTTTTTACCGTTACTGTTCCGTCCGCGTAGCCGCTGAGCTCTGCCTCGAAGGCCTTGGTGCCGTTTACGGCTTCGTAAAGCTTTACTTCCACGCGGCTTCCCATGAACCTTTCGAAGTCCTTATCGCTTATAAGTGGCCTGTCCAGGCCGGGGCTGCTTACCTCCAGGACGTAATTCTGCTGTATGGGGTCTGCCTCATCCAGTTTGTCCGAAAGGTATCTGGAGATCTTTTCGCAGTCGTCGGATGTCATCCAGCCGTAGCCTTCTTCAGTAAGGCGGTCTGCGTAGACTCTTAAGTACCATGTGCCGGCTTCCTTAACGAACTCTGTTCTGGAGAGCTCGTAGCCGTTTTCCTTGCCGAAAGGCTCCATCCATTCGGCTATGTATTCTGCAATTTTTTTCTTAGCCATGATTTTTTCAATAAAGAAGAGTGAGGCTTGGCCTCACTCTTGAAATAACGAACGTATATATATTATCACAAATATCTAATTAATCAAGACATTTTTTTGTTAATTGGGGACGGTCCCGAATTGTCATTTTGGCATAAACTCCCATAATGTGAATTTGGGACCGTCCCCAATTCACATAAATCAGATGACGTCTTCTGCCTTAAGAGCATCCATTTCTTCCTGGGTATATCCGAGGAGCTGCTTGTAAACATAATCATTGTTGTTTCCAAGGTCCGGAGCCGGTGTTACCTGTACAGGAGAATCGGAAAGCTTGATTGCGGAAGAAGGAATTGTAACTTCGCCAAGGCCAGGCTGAACCATCTTTTGGAAGAAGTTGGTCTCATAGAGGTCATCCATCTTAAGGAAGTCCATGATACCCATAACTGCTCCTGTCGGAAGCTTGGCCTTGCAGAGAATATCCATTACCTCCCTCTTGTCATGCTGGGAAGTCCATTCGGTAACGATCTTATTAACTTCTTCTTCGTTCTTAAGACGGATAACACCATTGAGGAAGCGTGGATCTTCAAACAGTTCCGGTCTTCCTATAGCATCGGTGAAGTTCTTCCACTGCCACTGTCCGGGAGCGTCTCTTACCATAAGGAATACCCAGTTGTCGGAGTCTCCTTCATAGGAAGGCTTGCACTGGAACATTCCGCGCGGTGCCTGCTCGCCGGCAAGAGTCATAGCTGCGCCTCTCTTTACGACCCTGTCCTGGATAGCAAATGTGGAACGGGCGTAATCCATTATAACTTCCTGCATATTGACTCTTACATGCTGTCCGAGACCGGTAAGAGTCCTCTGATAAAGAGCAGCAAGTATTCCAGCGAATGTGAACATTCCGGAAGGAGCATCGCCCAGAGCAACATTGCTTATTATAGGCTGTCCGCCCTTAAGTCCTGTCTGCGCAGCAACACCGCCGGTAGCCTGGATAGGACCATCCATTGCCGGATACTTGGCAAACGGGGATCTGTCATTATAGCCCTTGATCTGAGCAAAGATAATGCGCGGGTTGATCTCATGTATCTTTTCCCAGGGGAATCCGAGCTTTTCAATGGTTCCGGGTGCGTAGTTTTCAACTATGACATCGGAGATCTTAATGAGCTCAGTAAGTATCTGCTTACCTTTTTCAGTCTTGAGGTTCAGAGTAACGGAAGTCTTGTTGCAGTGCTGTATAGCCCACTTGAGGTTGACATCGCCCTGCTTGTATGGTCCGTTGTCGTTACGGCCCTGTTCGCCTATATGCGGACGTTCTACTTTGAGAACTTCAGCGCCGAACATACCAAGGTTCGATGTGCAGAAAGGTCCTGAAAGGAACTGTGTAAGGTCAAGTACTCTTACGCCCGATAATGCTTTTGTTTCCATGTCATCCTCCTATATCCTGGCTATGCCTTCTTTTCTGGCAGCCTCGGCAACAGCGTTAGCAACGGCATCCTTTACTCTTTCGTCAAAAGGAGCCGGAATAATATAATCAGCAGAAAGCTCTTCGTCGGAGATGAGTCCAGCAAGCGCGTAGGACGCAGCTATCTTCATGCCTTCTGAGATCTGGCTTGCTCTTACGTCCAGAGCACCGCGGAAAATTCCGGGGAACGCAAGGACGTTGTTGATCTGGTTGGGGAAGTCGGATCTTCCGGTAGCAATTACTGCAGCTCCTGCAGCTTTTGCTTCGTCAGGATAGATCTCGGGATCCGGGTTTGCGCAGGCAAAGATGATAGGATCTTTTGCCATGGTCTTTACCATTTCCTGAGTCAGAGTTCCGGGCGCGGATACGCCTATGAACACGTCAGCTCCGGAGATGACATCGGCCATGCTGCCCTTCTTCATCTTGCGGTTTGTGATCTTGGCCATCTCTTCCTTTACAGGATTCATGCCTTCCTGGCGGCCTTCGTAGATGGCTCCTTTGCGGTCGCAGAGGATAACATCCTTAAGGCCTGCGCTTATGAGAAGCTTGCAGATAGCTATAGCCGCAGCGCCGGCACCGCTCATTACGATGCTTATCTCATCCATCTTCTTGCCTACGACCTTAAGAGCGTTCATAAGGCCTGCAAGAGTTATGACAGCTGTTCCGTGCTGGTCGTCGTGGAAGATAGGAATACTGCAGCGTTCCTTGAGCTTTCTTTCTATCTCAAAGCACCTGGGTGCCGAAATGTCCTCCAGGTTTACGCCGCCGAAGCTGCCTTCGAGCAGTGCTACTGTGTTAACTATATCGTCCACGTCCTTGCTCTTTATACAAAGAGGAATTGCGTCAACATCGCCGAAAGCCTTGAAAAGCACGCACTTTCCTTCCATTACAGGCATGCCTGCCTCCGGGCCTATATCGCCAAGGCCAAGCACGGCTGTCCCGTCTGTAACGACAGCAACTGTGTTCCAGCGCCTTGTAAGCTCAAAGGAAAGATCCGGATCTTTTTGTATCTCCAAGCAAGGCTGAGCTACTCCAGGAGTATAAGCAAGCGATAATGCTTCCTTGGATTTTACTTCTGCTCTGGCTTTGATCTCCAGCTTTCCGCGGAGCTCCTTGTGCATTTCAAGCGATCTTTTAGCTGTTTCTGTCATTTTGTTCCTCCTGTATGCCTTATACCATTTCTTCCGGATGGAAGACTTCATCGAATTTATCCTCTGTAAGAAAGCCAAGCTTTACGCACGCCTCCTTCAGGGATATGTTTTCCTTATATGCCAGTTTGGCTGTTTTAGCAGCGTTTTCGTAGCCTATATAAGGATTCAGCGCAGTTACGAGCATCAGGGAATTGTACAGGTTATCCCTGCATTTCTCCCTGTTTGCAGTAATTCCGCAGACGCAGTTGTCGTTGAAAGATACCATTGCATCCGCCAGCAGCCTTACAGACTGCAGGAAGTTGTATGCTATCAC
>JAZQIH010000164.1:0-6129 GCA_045541015.1 Anaerovoracaceae bacterium
CGGAGACAGAGTCTGCTACCACGGCGTTATGGATGCCTTCCGCAACCCCAAGCTTGCCGCGAGCGTGTACGCAAGCCAGGGCGAGGACACCCCGGTGCTGGAGGTGAGCTCCCCCATGGACATCGGCGACTACCCCGCAGGCAACATTGGAGAGATCTACGCCTTCACCAACGCAGATGAAGTTCAGCTTTACAAAAATGATATTTATGTAACCACGTTCAAGCCCAAGAAGCTTGGCGGACTGGTCCACCCGCCGGTACCCGTGGACGACCTTGTAGGAGAGCTCCTGGAGACCCAGGAAGGCTTCTCCGAGAGCAAGGCAGCGTTCCTTGGAAGGTGCCTTGCAGACGTCCAGAAGTACGGCATGGCAAACCTGCCGCTCGGCTCCAAGATCCGTTTTGCCTGGGCAATGTTCAAGTACAAGATGAAGTTCGAGGACGGCGTGGCCCTGTACGGCAAGTACATAGGCAACTGGGGCGGCGCAAGCACAGTCTGGAGATTCGACGCTGTAAAGGACGGCAAGGTCATAAGAAGCGTCTCCAAGTGCCCGAGCAGCAGGCTCCACCTGGAGGCAAAGCCCAGCAGAACGTCTCTTGTAGAGGACGAGACTTACGATATGGCAGCAGTGCGCCTTCGCATACTGGATGAGAACAACAACCTTGCAGTATACGCGCAGATCCCCGCTCAGTTCGAAACAGAAGGATGCATAGAGCTGGTCGGACCGTCCTGCGCAACGCTTGAAGGCGGAATGTGCGGCTGCTACGTGCGCACCACAGGAAGAGAGGGCAGCGGCAAACTCAGGATAAAGACAGCCCAGACAAAGACTGTTGAAATAGTGTTCAGTGTAAGGAGAAAGTAAAATGCAGCTCAGTTTAAAGCAAAAGATCGCTTTCGGACTCGGCGCCATAGGAAAGGATATGGTATATGCGCTGTCGTCCGGTTTCGTACTCTATTACTACCAGGACCTTCTGGGTATAGACCCTGCATTCGTAGGCGTCATACTGATGGTCGCCAGGATATTCGATGCTATCAACGATCCGTTCATGGGCATAGTCGTTGCAAAGACCAAGACCAAGTGGGGCAGGTTCAGGCCCTGGCTCATAACCGGTACTGTTCTTAACGCATTCGTCCTGTACGCTCTGTTTGCAACTCCGTTCACCACAGGCACGGCACTGCTGGTGTACTTCGCGGTGATCTACATACTCTGGGGCATGACTTACACCATAATGGACATCCCTTACTGGTCCATGATCCCTGCAATAACCGACACTCCTAAGGACCGCGAGAACCTCTCCGTTGTAGGAAGGACCTGCGCAGGCGTAGGTTCTGCCATCATCCAGATAGGCACCTTGAAGGCTGTAGACGCCCTTGGCAGCGGCAGCGATCTTTCCGGCTTTAAGATCGTAGCTCTTGTCGTAGGAATAGTCTTTATCGTAACAGAAGTCATCTGCTGCCTTGCAGTAAAAGAGACCCACCTTACAAAGATGGAGACTCCTTCCATAGGCGAGATGTTCAAGGGGCTGTTTGCCAACGATCAGGCTCTGGTCGTAGTAATAGGCATAATACTTATAAACAGCGCCCTTTATATAACCTCTAACCTTATCATACTGTTCTTCAAGTACGATATGGGCGGAACGAACTGGGTCGACAATTACACCCTGTTCACCACCGTCGGCGGCGGCTGCCAGATACTCGGAATGATGGTCGTATACCCGCTGCTGCGCAAGAAGTTCAGCAACACCCAGGTATTCAGGATCTCCCTTAACGGAGCTATCGTAGGATACGCAATAATCCTGCTGCTGTGCTTCACCGGACTTGCCAAGAGCGTATACCTGGTATGCATCCCCGGCATCATAGTGTTCGCCTGCAACGGTATGCTTTCAGTACTTACCACGGTCTTCCTCTCTCACTCCGTCGACTACGGCGAGATAAAGACCGGACACAGAGAGGAGAGCGTTATCTTCTCCATGCAGACCTTCGTGGTAAAGGCAGCTTCCGGATTTGCTGTGTTCATCTCCGGCGTCGGCATGAAGCTCATCGGTTTTGTCGGCAACAGCGACCAGACCGGTGAGATAGTCCAGCAGACCGAGTCCGCTATAGTCGGCCTCAGACTGCTCATGACGATAATACCTATTGTAGTTCTGTTCGCGGCGTTCTTCTTCTTTAAGGCCAAGTTCAAGCTGACAGACCAGATGGCAGAAGAGAACTCCAGGATACTGCTCGAGAAGAAAGCAAAAGAGGAAAAATAGATGAGCGAGCTCAGATATCAGGTCGTGGTAGAGGCCAAGGACGGCCCCCAGGCCATAAACGGCACAGCGGAACTTGCGCAAGGGCCTCTGAACATAGCCTGTGAGGCTCCAGAAGGCTTTCTGAGAAGCGTTCTGGCCGAAGTCGAGATAGATATCGACAACGACGAAAAGATCTTTGTAAACGGCTATCAGACCTGGACGCACTCTCCGGAGTTCGACCCTTCCGACAGGCAGCGCACCTACGGAAGGAACATACCGCAGTTCCTTAAGGACAAGTTCCATCTGGACAGCTACGGCGATGTTTTCTTCCAGGATTACCCCAGGACCTTCGGAAGGTTCACCGGCTACTCCTGGTGCTATTTCAGGAATGGAGACAGGTTCAGGCTGGTGGCGTCTTTGGACGAGACACTTGGATACACAGTGTTCAAGTTCGATGCGCTCAAGGACAGCCTTGTCATAGAGCGCGACTGCCGCGGAGTAAAGTGCGGCGGAACGCTCAGGGCTTTCGACTTGTTCTACGCTGAAGGCACGGAGGACGAGGTATTCGATGCCTGGTTTGCTGCCATGGATCTTAAGCCCCGCACCACAAAGAAGCTTGCCGGCTACTGCAGCTGGTACAACAGATACGACAAGATAGACGAGGCAGCCATACTGGAAGACCTTGCCGGCGCGGAGCGTGTGCTCAGGCCTGGAGATCTCTTCCAGATAGACGACGGCTGGCAGGAGGCGGTAGGAGACTGGCTTCGCATAAAGCAGGACAAGTTCCCAAGCGGCCTTGCTCCTCTGGTGGATAAGATCCACGAAAAGGGCTTTAAGGCAGGCCTTTGGCTTGCGCCTTTCGGAGCTCAGGAAAGCTCCGCTCTTATAAAAGAGCACCCGGAATGGCTGCTGATGCCAGGCGGAAAGCGCTGGTGCGCAGGCTGCAACTGGGGCAATTTCTACGCTCTGGATATAGACAACAAGGAATTCGTTGCTTACCTGGAGGAAGTCTTCGATACCGTGCTGAACAAGTGGGGCTTCGATTTCGTAAAGCTGGACTTCCTCTACGCAGCGGCTCCTTACGGAACAACTGAAGAGAGCAGGGCTGGCCGCATGATACGCGCCATGAAGCTTATACGCAGGGTCTGCGGAGATAAGCTGGTGCTCGGCTGCGGAGTGCCCCTGATGCCTGCTTTCGGCCTTGTGGACTACTGCCGCATAGGCTGTGATGTAGGCCTGGACTGGGATGCTACAGCTCTTATGCGCATGACTCACCGCGAGCGCGTCTCTACAAAGAACAGCATAGACGACACCACTTTCAGAAGGCAGCTCAACGGCAGGGCCTTCATGAATGATCCGGACGTCTTCTTCCTGAGGGACGAGAACTGCAAGCTCTCCGAAAAGGAAAAGAAGATCCTGTACACAGCCAACGCCACCTACGGCGGATTGCTGCTGACATCGGACGATCTTACCAAGTGGGACGATAAAAAGATAGAGACCTACAACAAGATCAGGGAAATGTTCGGGGCTTAAACATCCCGGAGGTGTTTTATGAACAGCTATATAGGTATTGATCTTGGCACGTCATCTGTCAAGCTGCTGCTGGTGGATGAGGAAGGAAAGATACTTGCCACAAAGACAAAGGAGTATCCGATAAGCTTCCCGCAGCCCGGCTGGTCGGAGCAGAACCCTGCTGACTGGTGGGGCGCCTGCCTCATAGGCCTGGAAGAGCTTCTTGAAGGGCAGGACAAGGCTGCCGTTAAGGGCATAGGCGTTGCCGGACAGATGCACGGGCTGGTCATCCTGGATGAGGAAGACTACGAGATCCGTGACTGCATACTCTGGAACGACGGCCGCACAGCAGAAGAAACAGAGTGGCTCAATACGCACGTGGGCAAGGAAAAACTGTCTGCGCTTACCGCAAACATCGCGTTTGCGGGCTTTACTGCGCCAAAGCTCTTATGGCTCAAAAAGCACGAGCCTGACAACTTTGCCCAGATCTCAAAGATAATGCTCCCCAAGGATTACATAAACTACAAGCTTACAGGCGTGCACAGCTGCGACTATTCAGACGCAAGCGGCATGCTGCTTTTGGATGTGAAAAACAAGTGCTGGTCCAGGGAAATGCTGGATATCTGCGGCGTTAAGGAAGAGCAGCTCCCGAAGCTTTTCGAAAGCTACGAATGCATAGGCACTATCAAGGAGTCCATAGCGTTTGCTCTGGGGCTTTCCCAGGACGTTGTGGTCTGCGCCGGAGCAGGGGACAACGCGGCTGCTGCAGTCGGCACCGGAACCGTTGGAGACGGAGCCTGCAACATATCCGTGGGCACCAGCGGCACCATATTCATCTCCCAGAAGAACTTCAGCGTGGATCCCTACAACGCTCTGCACAGCTTTGCCCACGCGGACGGCAGCTACCACCTGATGGGCTGCATTCTTTCCGCGGCAAGCTGCAACAAGTGGTTCTGCAAGGACGTGCTCGGAAGCGGGGATTACGCAGCGGAGCAGGCATCCATCGCAGATGATATGCTTGGAAACAACAAGGTCTTCTTCCTGCCTTACCTTATGGGGGAGCGTAGCCCAATAAACGATACCAATGCCAGGGGTACCTTTACAGGGCTCACCATGGACAGCAGCAGGGCTGGTATGGTCCAGGCTGTTCTGGAGGGCGTAGCCTTTGCCATTAGGGATTGCTTTGAAGTTGCAAAGAGCCTGGGGCTTAATATAAAGTCCAGCAAACTCTGCGGAGGAGGCGGAAAGAGCCCGCTGTGGCAGAAGATATTCGCAAACGTGCTTGGCATAGAGCTTCAGATACCTGTCGCGGAAGAGGGCCCCGGCTACGGCGGCGCGATGCTTGCGATGGTGTGCAGCGGAGCGTACAAGGACGTGGCGTCCTGCGCGGAGGCTCTGGTTAAGACAAAGTATGTTGTGGAACCGGATCCGGCCATCAAGGCGCGCTACGATGCCCAGTACAGCAAGTTCAAAAAGATATACCCGGCGGTAAAGCCGCTGTTTGCAGAAATAGTCTAGTATTTAATGGAGGCGTAAAATGACAAACATCCCTGAAGTAAAACTCGGTATCATAGCGGTCAGCAGAGACTGCTTCCCTATAGAGCTTTCCGAAAAGCGCAGATGGGCCATAAAGGCAGCGTATAAGGGAGATCTTTACGTAAGCCCCGTTACCGTGGAGAACGAAAACGACATGCTCAAAGCCGTTGAGGACACCATGAACGCAGGCTGCAACGCCCTTGTAGTTTTTCTCGGAAACTTCGGCCCGGAAACTCCGGAGACCCTCATAGCCAAGTACTTCCACGGCCCCTGCATGTTCGTGGCAGCAGCAGAAGGAGACGGAGATCTTATCAACGGCCGCGGCGATGCTTACTGCGGCATGCTCAACTGCTCCTACAACCTGGGCATGCGCAAGATAGGCGCCTACATTCCGGAATATCCGGTAGGAACAGCTGACGATATCTCCAAGATGATAGCGGACTTCGTTCCTATCGCAAGGGCTGTCATAGGTGTTAAGAACCTTAAGATAATAAGCTTCGGCCCGCGTCCTCAGGACTTCTTTGCCTGCAACGCTCCCATTAAAGGTCTTTACGAGCTTGGCGTGGAGATAGAAGAAAACTCCGAGCTGGACCTGCTGGTAAGCTACAAAGAGCACGCAGGAGACCCCAGAATAGAAGAGGTCTGCAAGGATATGGCAGCAGAGCTTGGCGCAACCGGCAACAACTATCCATCCATGCTCCCCAGAATGGCACAGTTCGAGCTTACACTTCTGGACTGGGCTGAAAAGCACAAGGGCGCAAGAAAGTACGTTGCGTTTGCGGACAAGTGCTGGCCTGCATTCCCCAAGGAGTTCGGCTTTGAGCCCTGCTACGTAAACAGCAGGCTCGCTTCC
>JAZQIH010000165.1:0-3861 GCA_045541015.1 Anaerovoracaceae bacterium
CGATCCGACTTACAGGGGAGTAGGGCTGGTCTTCCAGAACTACGCTCTGTATCCGCACCTTACCGTAAGGCAGAACATAATGTTCCCACTGCAGAACCTTAAGGGTGCGGACAAACTTACCAAGCAGCAGATGGAGGAAAAAGTCCTGGAGGCTGCAAAGCTTGTGCAGATAGACGGACTTCTGGACAGAAAACCATCCGAGATGTCCGGCGGCCAGCAGCAAAGAGTTGCCATTGCAAGAGCCCTTGTAAAAAGGCCCAGGGTGCTGCTTTTGGACGAGCCTCTTTCCAACCTGGACGCCAGGCTGAGACTTCAGACCAGGGAAGAGATAAAGCGCATCCAGAGAGAGACCGGAATTACCACCATATTCGTAACCCACGATCAGGAAGAAGCCATGAGCATATCCGATCTTATAGTTGTTATGGAGGCCGGCAAGGTAAACCAGATAGGAAAGCCTCAGGATGTCTACGACGACCCAGTAAACCTTTTTGTGGCCAAGTTCCTCGGAACGCCTGCAATCAACGTATTCGATGCTGAAGTCAAGGACGGAACGCTCTGGATAGCCGGAGACGACGTCCTGGACAGCGTTGATATACCGGACCAGAAAGTCTGGGCAGGGATCAGGCCGGAAGCTTTCGTTCCGGATGATAATGGCAAGATGCAGTGCAAGCTCGTTAACGTAGAGGTAATGGGCAGGGACACCAGCGTGGTCTCCACCCACGAAGGCATGCAGGGCGTTTCCATAAGGGCCATTATTAGCGCAGAGAATAAGGTGGATCAGACTATGGACACCGTTAACTTCAGGCTGCGCCCCGCAAAGGTCTACCTCTTTGATAAAACCAGCGGAAAACGTATATATTTCGGCGATCAGAAGCCTCTGGGCAAGGCTTAGGAGGTCTGGATGAAATACGGAAACAATAAAAAGGCCTGGCTCTACCTGCTGCCTGCCATAGCGTTCCTGGGGCTCTTTATGGTATACCCGCTGATAGACGTAGTGGTGTATTCCTTCGAGGAGAGCTTCAATTTCGCTTCGCAGACCTACAGCGGAGTAGGGCTGTACAACTTCTCTTACGTGCTGAGAGATCCGTACTTCCTTCAGGCTATAAAGAACACATTCATACTGGTCATCATTACAGTGCCGCTTTCCACAGGCATTGCGCTTTTGATATCCCTTGGGCTCAACTCCATAAAAAAGCTCCGCGATCTTTACCAGACCGTGTTCTTCCTGCCTTACGTTACCAATACGCTGGCTGTAGGACTGGTATTCATGATACTTTTCAAGAAGACTGCATACACGGATGGCATGGTGAACCTGCTGATCCAGCTGTTCGGCGGCAGCTCGGTGGATTTTATAGACGGTCCTTACTGGGCTAAGATGTTCGTGCTTTGCTTCTACACTATTTGGGTGGTAATGCCTTTCAAGATCCTTATACTTACTAGCGCTCTGGCGTCCGTAAAGCAGGACTACTACAACGCCGCCAAGATAGACGGAACGTCCAAGTGGCGCACTTTCTACAAGATAACGCTGCCTATGATATCTCCCATGATATTCTACCTGGTTATCACCGGCTTTATTGGTGCTTTCAAGGCTTACTCGGACGCTGTGGCGCTGTTTGGCACAGATCTTAACGCAGCCGGCATGAATACCATCGTGGGCTACGTTTACGACATGCTCTACGGAAACAGCGGCGGCTATCCGTCCTACGCTTCCGCAGCAGCGCTCATACTATTCGCTATCGTAATGACGATCACCTGCATAAATCTTATGATAAGCAGGAAGAATGTCCAGTACTAGGAGGCGGCTATGAACAAAGACTACGAAGCTATAGAACACGCCGCCAACAGAAAAGCTGCCATAAGAAAGGGCATCACTTACTTTTTCCTTACGCTGTGGGGGATAATGGTGCTTTTCCCGTTCTACTGGATGGTGCTTACATCGGTCAAGAGCTACGGAGCGTACAACTCTGAATACGTTCCCAAGTTCTTTACGCTTTCTCCGACGCTGGAGAACTACAAGGACGCATTTACGGCTGTGCCTCTTGCGCGTTACTTTGCAAACACGCTGATCTTTACAGTCTGCACCACGGCACTGATGCTTGTGGTAATAGTGCTTGCGGCATTCGCGTTCTCCAGGCTCAACTTCAAGGGCAAGAACCTGTTGTTTACGCTGTTCCTGTCCCTGATGATGATACCAAACGAGCTCGTTATAATAACGAACTTCGTTACCATCACAAACTGGAACATGCGCAACACCTTTATAGGCTTGATCCTGCCGTCCGTGACCAGCGTGTTCTACATCTACCTGCTTAAGGAGAACTTCGAGCAGATCCCGGACGAGCTGTATTACGCCGCAAAGATAGACGGAACATCGGATTTCAAGTACCTTACAAAGGTCATGATACCCATAAGCCAGCCGACTATAGTAACCATAGTTATACTTAAAGTAATTGAATGCTGGAACTCCTACGTGTGGCCCAGGCTGATAACAGACGACCAGCTGCATTTCCTTGTGTCCAACGGTATTCAGGAGATAAGGGAGAACGGCTTCGGACGCGAGAACATACCGGCAATGATGGCTGCGGTCTGCGTTATTTCTGCGCCGCTTATAGTGCTGTTCCTTATCTTCAGAAAGAAGATAATGGCCGGCGTATCCAGAGGAGGTACAAAAGGATGAGAGACAAGCTTCCTTTACTCAGGATACTGGCCCTTATAGCAGCTGCCGCTTTTGTGGTGTTACTGATGCTTACCTTAAGCGGCTGCCACGGCACTCAGGGAATGGCGGAATTTGAGCTTCCGGAAAGCCTGGATGAATCCAGGCAGATGGAGATCACTTTCTGGGCAAAGAACGATACCAACAAGTCTCAGGTTAACGTCTACAACAAAGCCAAGGCTGAATTTGAGGCTCTTTACCCGAATATCAAGGTGAATATAAGGTTATACACGGACTATGCAAAGATATACAACGATGTAATAACCAATATATCCACCAATACAACGCCTAATGTGTGCATCAGCTATCCGGACCACATAGCAACGTATCTGACGGGTAATAACAACGTTATTGCCCTGGACAAGCTGTTTACAAACGAGAAGTACGGTTTGGGAGGCAGCGCTGTAAAGTTCGATGCGCCGAAGCTTTCCGAGATGGTGCCTGAGTTCCTGGAGGAGTGCAGGTTCGCTGACAGCTACTACGCTGTGCCCTACATGCGTTCCACAGAAGCGCTTTACATAAATAAAGATTATGTAGAAAAGCTTGGATACACTGTGCCGGATATCATTACCTGGGACTGGATATGGGAGGTGTCCGAGGCCGCAATGGCTAAGGATGCGGACGGCAACTTCCAGGTGAACGGCCAGAACATAATGATACCGTTCATCTACAAGTCCACGGACAATATGATGATACAGGCTCTTGCGCAGATGGGAGCGGGCTATTCCAACGAGAACGGAGACATACTGATCTTCAACGACAAGACCTTCGGCTTCCTCTATGAGGTAGCCAAACACGTTGATACTGGTGCATTCTCTACGTTTAAGATCGTAAGCTATCCGGCTAACTTCCTTAACGCAGGGCAGAGCATATTTGCCGTGGATCCCACGGCAGGCTCTACCTGGATGGGAAGCAAGGCGCCGCTTCTGGACATCCCTGCAGACACTCTTGTGGAATTCGAAACTGTCGTAAGGCCGGTTCCTCAGTTCGACGCTGCAGACCCCAAGATGATATCCCAGGGGCCGTCGGTGTGCATATTCAACAAGGAGGATCCGCAGGAAGTTCTGGCATCCTGGCTCTTTGTGCAGTACCTGCTGACAAACGATGTCCAGATAGGCTACTCCCAGACAGAAGGCTACGTTCCTGTCACA
>JAZQIH010000166.1:0-10603 GCA_045541015.1 Anaerovoracaceae bacterium
ACATGGCTACGATCCGACTTGGGCCTGCTATGGGGTTGCCGAAGAATGTCTGGAGCAGGAAACCTGCAAGGCCCAGAGCTCCGCCGAGTATAAGGTCTGCCAGAAGGCGGGGTATCCTTATCTTCCAGAGCACGGAGAACATGGTGTCCGTGCTTTCAAGGCCCTCCGCAATGCCTTGTTTTACAAGGCGCACAACGTCCGCAAGGGGCACGCTGTAGCTTCCTATGCAGGCGTTCATTACCACCAGCACCAGCATTGCTGCAAAGAGCAGTATCAGCACTATGGCCGCGCGCGATCTTCTTTTAGCTTCGAAATTATCCATAGATCAGTTGAGTTTCTTCATGTATTGGAGATCGGATCCGTTGCCGGCCTCGCCGGAAAGGATCTTGTTGAATTCGAGTATCATTTGTCCGAGGTCTGTGGTCTGCTGGTAGAGGTTCTCTCCTGTACACCAGACGTTGCCGTCCTGAACAGCCTTGAACTCGGAGAGCAGGGCGTTCTGGGACACCAGCTCCTTAAGGGAGCTGAGCTCTCCTATTATTGTGCTGTTGTAGAAGATGAAGTCCGCCTTCTTTGCGGTAGCGTAGAAGGTCTCCATATCCAAGGTGACTGTGGACAGGTTGTTGTCGTCTCCGCCGAGCTCGTCGAAGACGTATTTGCCGCCTGCAAGGTCTATCATGGAGCAGACGTAGTCTCCGCTCTTTCTTGCAACTACGCGGCCGTTGGAATTTATGTAGAAGAAGGCCACGGTCTTGCCTGTGGGCTCCTGCTTTTCTGCTTCTTCAAGGTAGGTGAGCTGCTTTGCGAAAACCTCCTCAGCCTTGTCCTCTTTGTTGAGCATTGCTCCGTAGAGCTTTATCCATTCGGTCCTTCCCAGAGGGTGGGTCTCGTAAGTGGATTTTTCAACGAAGACCGGTATTCCCAGGTCTTCCAGCTTTTCTTTGATTTCCGGAGTGTGGTAGATCATCATGGATTCCATGGCAAGCCTGCAGTTTTTAGCAAGTATCATTTCAAAGTCCGGAGCGCTGTACTTTCCGGCGTAGACCATCTTTCCGGCGTTCATGGCATCTATGGCGCCCTGAACGTACCAGTCGGTGACCTTTAAGCTGGACATCGTTACATTGTCCAGGGCTCCCATGGCATCAAAGAGACACATGGTTCCGGTAGCCGCCAGGTATATGTTCGTGAGCGGCTGATAGAGCTTAACAGGCTTTACGCCAAGAGCGGTTATGAGCTTGTTTGTCTTAGCGCTGTCCGCGTTTTCCGGGATGACAAGGTAGATATCGTTGCCTTCCTTTACGGTTATCAGCTTGTAGCCGTCCTCGTAGTAATCTACTTTAAAACCGGTGGCATACTTGAGCTCCATGGTCTTTACGAAGGCCGGAGCATCGCTGCCTGCCTGATTTGAAGCGTTGGAGTTGTTTGCCGGAGTGTTTCCGCCGCATGCCGCGAAGGAAAAGATTATTGCTGCGGCAAGCAGCACACATGCTATAGATCTGAAAAAGCTATTCTTCATGATTTTCTCCACAAGTCCGCAAGGGCCAGGTACGCGTAAAGCGGCCTGACCCTTAGGAATAACTGTATTATCGCAGCTTATTTAACGGGCTGCGGATCGGAAACGCTGACCTTGTGATCGTACCATTTGCCCTTGGTGCCTACGAGAGCGCAGTCGAATTCCTCGTCCAGCTTGGGCACAGGAATATCGAAGCCGTAGACTTCTTCCTTTATGCCGTCGGAGTAGGTCACAGTGTCCGTAGTGGGCTGAAGCAGCTTGGCTCCGCTCTTCTGAGCGTCCTCGGCAGTGCCGGGGAACAGGTTCAGTATGGACTTGGAAGCAAGGGAAACATGGATAGTCATCTTGCCGTCTTTTACGGTAAGAGTTCCAAGGCCCTTGTTAGCCTCGTTTACATGGAACATGGAGCTGTCGGTCTTAAAGACTGCAGTGTATGTTCCGTCTGGGATAGGAGCTTTTGCCTCGTTTTGTGCATTGTTGCCGGACTTTCCGCATGCGCAAAGAGCCAGGCAGAGGGCTGCTACCATGAGCAGCAGTACGATAGTTTTCTTCTTCATGGTCAGTTTTCTCTTAGCTTATTTACAGTGTTATTACTTTGTTGCCTCTGCAACAGCTGCAGCAGTGTGTGCAAGGTAGATGGCCTGAACGTCTGCGATGCGGCCGAGACCTTCGATCTGGCAGTCTACCTTCTCAAACTTCTTGCTTGCGGTGAAGCCGGAGAACCAGGATTCGGGATCCTCGGGATCAGCCATGTCGTTGTTGGCGTGGTCGCCTGCAACTACCATCATCGGGCGGAGGATAACGGTCTTGTAGCCGGCCTCAGCTACCTTTGCGATGACGTTCTCAAGAGCTGTCTCTTCGGGCTCGCCTTCAACGGTGCCTACGAATACGTTCTTGTATCCGAGCTTATCAAACTGGGTCTGCATCTGGGAGTAGGTGACCTTAGCGGTGTGAGCTGTGCCGTGTCCCATGAATACGAGTGCAACGTGGTTGCTGTCTGCTTCTGCCATAGTGCCATAGCCTGCAATTGCGCGGGTCTCCTTAGCAAGGGCGCGTGCAACATTGGCCTTGTCGTCGTTGATGACGGTGGCGTCGGAACCTACCTCTCCGAGGAGGGGCTCAGCGATAACGATCTTTGCGATCTTGCCTTCGTACTTCTTAGCTGCTGCTACGAGCTCGTCGTACTCAGCGCCGTGCATAAGGTGGGTCGGCTGGATAACGAGAGTCTTGACTCCGTTCTTTACTGCTCTTTCAAGAGCCTGCTCCATGTTGTCGATCTTCTCGCCGTCGCGTGCCTGGATGTGGTTGATGATGATCTGAGCGGTGAATGCTCTGCGAACAGACCAATCCGGGTTAGCCTTTGCGATAGCGTCCTCAACAGCCTTGATGTCTGCAACGCGGCTGCCGTTGAAGGAGGTACCGAAGGAAACTACGAGGATCTCCTTCTCGCCGATGTTGTCTGCGTTGCGGGGATCGTCCTTGGAAGCATCGCCGGTGTCGAGAGCAAAGTAGTCAGCTTCCTCTACGAGTTCCTTCTGCTTGTCGGTGAGAGCGTCCCATGCCTTCTTGGCTGCTGCGCACTGCTCGTCTGTCTTGTCTGTTCTTTCCTGTACCTGGATAGCTGCGATGAGCTCGTCTACTTCCTTAGCGAGCTCTTCGTCTGTCTTCTGCGCGGGTGCAGGTGCTGCATTGTTGCTGGGAGTGGTATTAGCATTGTTGCTCTTGCCGCCGCAAGCTGCGAAGCTGAGGAGCATAGCTGCTGCTAATACCAGGGAAAGAATTACTTTTGCATTTTTCATTGTTAATGACCTCTCTTTCTGCAATAGATTTCCCTTTTTCAAAATTCGCTTAGAAAAACATAAGACTCATCATCGGGACTTTTGCAGGAGAGTTCCTGACAAAATAATAGCCCGCGCAAAATGCGGCGGGCAGACGTGCAATAAAATATTGGTGTCCGTAACTCCGGTAGTCCGCAGAGTATGAAGAGCGCAGCCGAAAGGCTGCCGAAACAGGCAAGTATTCTGGCTTTCCGCAGCGGGGATGACTCCCTCCGGCCTTTAAGCGCCTTCCCGGACGGCGTCCAGTGGCGTAGTGCTTTGGCTTTTGCGGATCACAGCAACGGCCTTGCGCGGGAATTGCACCCGACTTCCATGGCCTGTTTCTGATATAGTTTTTCTATCGAAGGATTATACATTTATATGACAGAGATGTCAACAAAAAGGGCCGTTCTATATTTGTGACTTTTACAGATTTTTTACAGTTTTTGTTGTGTTTTTTGTATGTGTATCATAGAATATATCAAACGGAGGTCGTTATGAGAGGAAAAGTATTTGGAGTAGGCGTAGGGCCCGGAGATCCGGAGCTTATGACGCTCAAAGCTGTAAGGCTTATAAAGGAAAATGAAATAATAGCTGTCCCGGGGAAGAGCCCAAAAGACAGCGTTGCGTATAAGATAGCTGCTGCGGCAGTTCCGCAGATCGCAGAAAAGCAGCTTGTTGCTGTGGACATGCCCATGCTTAAGGACAGGGCAGCCCTGGACGAGGCGCACAGGAAGGGCGCAAAGCAGCTGGAAGCGCTGCTGGACGGTGGTAAGAACGTGGTGTTCCTTACCCTTGGAGATCCCACTGTCTACTGCACTTTCAGCTACCTGCAGCACTACCTGGAGGCAGACGGATACTGCGTGGAGCTGGTAAGCGGGATAACGTCTTTTTGCGCCGCAGCGGCGAGGGCAGGCGTTCCTCTTACGGAGTGGAGCGAGCCCCTGCACGTTATACCTGCAGCCCACAGGACCGGCGAAGCCTTGGAAAAGGACGGAACCTGCGTTCTTATGAAGTCCGCCAGCCACATGCCGGAAGTAAAAAGACTGCTCAAAAAAAGCGGCAAGCGCGTGCTTGCCGTTGAAAACTGCGGTATGGAAGGGGAGCGCATCTACAAAAGCGCAGACGAGATCCCGGATGACGCAGGGTATTTCACCCTTATAATTGCAAAGAACAGCTAGCAGGGGACTCAGAGCTGCATTATCCTTTCGGCTGCCTCGCGGGTGGTCTCCTGGCTTCCGAACATGGAGAACCTGAAATATCCTTCTCCGCAGGATCCGAACCCGGATCCGGGGGTGCCGACTATCTGGGCTTTGTCTAAAAGGTAGTCGAAAAACTCCCAGCTGCCCATGCCCTGCGGACACTGCAGCCATATGTAGGGGGAGTTCTTTCCTCCGCAGTACCATATACCTTTGCTGTCCAGCGCCTTCATTATCATGGAGGCGTTTTGCTTATAGTAGGCTATGTTTTCCTGTATCTGCTTCCGGCCCCGGGGCGTAAATACCGCGGCGCCGCCTTTTTGTATTATGTAGGATACTCCGTTGGTCTTTGTGGTGCGGTTTCTTACCCACATCTGGTTGAGGTCCATGCCGCATCTTTCCAGCTGCTTTGGGATGATGGTGTAGCCCAGGCGCGTGCCTGTAAAGCCTGCGGTCTTTGAGAGAGAGCATATCTCTATGGCGCAGCTTTTGGCGCCTTCTATCTCGAAAATGCTGCGGGGAAGGTCCGGGTCTTCTATAAAGGCCTCGTACGCGGCGTCGAAGAGTATAACGGAGCCGTTTTTATTTGCGTGGTCCACCCATTCCTTTAGGCCTGCCCTTGAGTAGACAGCTCCAGTGGGGTTGTTGGGCGAGCATATATAGATGATCCCGGAGGGCAGCTCTTCCGAGGGCCTTGCCAGGAAATCCTGCTCCTTGCCGCATTCTATGTGCACTATCTGCCTGCCTGCAATGATGTTGGCGTCCACATAGGCAGGGTAGGCGGGCTCTGTTATGAGGGCAGGGGATGTTTTATCGAAAAGGTCCAGTATGTCTCCAAGCTCGTCGCTGGCTCCGCTGGACACGAAGACTTCTTCTTGGTCTATGTCCACGCCGCGCTGTGCGTAGTGGTCCGCTATGGTCTTTCTTAAAAACGGGGCGCCGCATTCCGGCATGTAGCCGTGAAAGCTGGCGGCGTTTGCCTGGTCCTCCACGCCCTGGTGCAGGGCTTCTGTAACGGCGCTGCATAGGGGCAGGGTGACATCGCCTATGCCCATGCGCAGCAGCCTTGCATCCGGGTGGGCCTTTGCGTACGCGTTTACTTTTTGCGCTATGTTGAAGAAAAGATAGGATTCCTTGAGCTTTGCGTAGTTCATGTTAGGTGTCATATGTATGCCTCTCCTTCGTAAACGGTCTCCGCCGGGCCTGTCATCTTTACGCTTCCGTCCGTGCCTACTCTTATGTGCAGGGTGCCGCCGTCCAGCCTTACCTTGATGTCTGTGTCTGTTCTGCAAAAGCCTTTGCTTATTGCTGCCGCCGCGCTGGCGCATGCTCCTGTGCCGCAGGCCATGGTTATTCCGCTGCCGCGCTCCCAGACCCGCATCCTAAGGCTTCCGTCCGGCTGAAGGGATACGAACTCCGCGTTTACCCCGGCGGGGAAGGCATCGCAGTGCTCTGCCGCAGGGCCTATCTCTGCCAGAGCTATGTCTTCCGCGTTTTGGGTAAAGAATACCGCGTGGGGGTTGCCTACATCCACCGGAGTGCAGATGAGATCTGCGCCGCAGGCCTTAAGCGCCAGGTCCTCTGAGACCTTTGCCTTGCCCATATCTACGGTGACTCTCCGCACCTTGCCGTTTTCAGTCGCAAGCTCCAGTCTCTTGATGCCGGACAGGGTGTCCACTGTAAGGCTGGTCTTGTCCGTGTAGCCTTTTTCGTAGACGTATTTGCCCACGCAGCGTATGCCGTTTCCGCACATTCTGGCCTCGCTTCCGTCCGCGTTGAATATCCTCATGCTGAAATCTGCCTTGTCGGAAAAGTTTATGTATATCATGCCGTCAGAGCCGGCTCCGAAGTGGCGCTCGGAGAGCCTTGTGCATATCTGCGCTATATTCTCCGGAACATCTCCGAACACGTAGAGGTAGTCGTTTCCAAGCCCGTGCATTTTGGTGAAATGTAGCATCGCGTCCTCCTATTTTCCGCTGTTTCCGTAGTTGGAAAGCACCCTTGCAGACGGATCGTTTACATTGCAGCCTTCCCAGTCCCTGTTGGGCATCCAGAAGTCCTTGATCATCTCTGCCTGGCCGGGGTAATGCTTTTCAAAAAGCTCCCTGTACAGAAGACTTTCTTTTGTAAACGGCTTGCAATATGAATACTTTGAAGCCTTGGCTTCGAACTCTGCATCCGTGTAGAGGCTTTCCGCATATTCTTTTATATCGTCTACCATGGAGTGGCCCACGGCGTCGGAGAAGGCTGCTTTTTGTCTCCAGAGTATCTCAGGCGGCAGCAGATCGTCCTTTTCGAAAGCTTTTCTGAGAAGGTATTTGCCCATGCCGTAGCTGTTTACCTTAAGGGCAGGGTCTATGGACATTACGTACTGCACAAAGTCCAGATCTCCGAAGGGCACCCTGGCCTCCAGGGAGTTTACGGATATGCAGCGGTCGGCCCTCAGCACGTCGTACATGTAGAGCTCGCGTATGCGCTTTTGCGCCTCAAGCTGGAAGGCCTCCGGGCTTGGAGCAAAGTCCGTATACTTGTAACCGAAAAGCTCGTCACTTATCTCTCCTGTAAGCAGCACCCTTATATCCGTGGTCTCATGTATGGCTTTGCAGCAAAGGTACATGCCCATGCTGGCTCGCACCGTGGTGATGTCCCAGGTGCCAAGAAGCGCCACGACAGTCTCTATGTTCTTAAGGACCTCTTCTTTGGTCATGTAGACTTCGGTGTGCTCGGCTCCCATGTAGTCCGCTGCCATCCTTGCGTATTTAAGGTCTATGGCATCCGTGTCCATGCCTATGGCAAAGGTCTTTACATGCTTTCCCAGTATCTTTGCCGAAATCGCGCAAACCAGGCTTGAATCAAGGCCTCCGGAAAGCAGAAAGCCAAGAGGCGCGTCCGCGTCCAGCCTTTTTTCTATGCCTTTTATCAGCCTTTCCCTGATGCCGTTGCATATGGTATCCAGGTCCGCTTTTATGTAGGCAGGCTTTCCGGAGCTTCCTTCCGGCACTTCCGCGGGGTCCGCGTACTGCACGAATCTTCCGTCCTTGTAGTAAAAGCCAGGAGGGAAGGGTATGACCCTGCTGCAAAGACCTGTAAGGTTCTTGGCCTCGCTTGCAAAAACTATGCTTCCGTCCGGCAGGTAGCCGTAAAACATCGGCCTTATGCCTATGGGGTCCCTTGCCGCTATTAGCCTGCCGCTTGCAGAGTCGTAGATGACCATGGCAAACTCCGCGTCCAGCATGGCAAACATATCCGTGCCAAGCCTCTTGTAGAGAGGGAGTATTATCTCGCAGTCGGAATCGCTTTGAAAGACCTCGCCGCATTCCTCCAGCTGCCTTTTTACACTGCGAAAACCGTAGAGCTCGCCGTTGCAAACGCACATGTCATCTCCGCGGTGAAAGGGCTGCATGCCGCTTTCGTCCAGGCCCATTATCGCAAGCCTGTGGAAGGCTAAAAGCCCGTCTCCGGCCTTTTCCATGCGGGACATGTCCGGGCCTCTGGATACAGTGCGGTCGAAAAATTCTTTTATATCTTCAGGAGCTTGTTTTAGCTCCGAAAGTCCCATTATAGAACACATATTATTGACCTCTTTGAGGGAGTTTTATTCGAAGCGGCCCTTGCCGGCGTCCCTGGGCACGGCCGTGGGGTAGTCCGCGGAAAAACAGGCTGTGCAAAAGCCCGCATCGCATTCCGTAAGCTTTGTTACGTCCTTAAGATCCAGGTAGGCCAGAGAATCCGCGCCTATGATGGATGCAATCTCGTCCGCGCTGTGGTGGTTTGCTATAAGGTTCTCCGCGCTGTCTATGTCCGTGCCGTAGTAGCAGGGCGCTATGAAAGGAGGGGCGCTGACCCGCATGTGTATCTGCGCTGCGCCAGCTCTTCTCAGCGTATCTATGGTCCTTTTGCAGGTGGTGCCGCGCACTATGGAATCGTCTATCAGGACCACGCGCTTTCCTTCAACTACAGGCCTTATAGGGTTCAGCTTGATGTCCACACCGGCCTCGCGCTCTTCCTGGGATGGCGCTATGAAAGTCCTGCCTATATACTTGTTTTTGGTAAAACCAATGGCGTAGGGTATGCCGGAGGCCTTGGAATAGCCTATTGCGGCGTCCAGCCCGGAGTCCGGAACGCCTATAACTACATCGGCTTCCACCGGCTTTTCCGCTGCCAGAAGCTCTCCGGCCTTCTGCCTTGCCAGGCACACGCTGCACCCGTCCACAAGGGAATCCGGACGTGCAAAGTAGATATATTCGAAAACGCACAGGCTCCTTGGCACTTTTCCGCAGTGAGACCTGTCCGTCCTTATGCCGTCCTTGCCTACAGTTACGACTTCTCCGGGAAGTATATCCCGTACGTAGCTTGCTCCAACTGAGTCCAGAGCGCAGGTCTCGGAGGCGAATATTATGGTGCCGTCCGTCTTTTCTCCCATGCAAAGCGGCCTGAATCCGTGGGGATCCCTTGCCGCTATAAGCTTGGTGGGGGATGCTATCACAAGGGAGTACGCGCCTTCCAGCCTGTCCATGGCTGCAGACACAGCCTCTTCTATGCTTGTGTGCTTTAAGCGCTCGGCAACTATGATATAAGCGATCACTTCTGAATCCGTTGTGGTGTGGAATATGGAGCCTTTTTCCTCCAGCTCGCTTCTAAGCTCTGTGGAGTTTGTAAGGTTGCCGTTGTGGGCAAGGGCCATGCGGCCTTTTTTGTGGTTCACCAGAAGGGGCTGTATGTTAAGCTTGCTGTCGTGCCCTGTTGTGGCGTAGCGCACATGGCCCACAGTCATGACGCCTTTTCCCAAAGAGGCGAGGGCCTCGTGAGAAATGGCTTCACTCACAAGGCCTACACCCTTAACAAAGGAGAATTCTCTGTCCCTGCATAAAACTATGCCTGCGCTCTCCTGACCCCTGTGCTGCAGGGCATAAAGGCCGTAGTAGGAGAGCGGGGCAAGGTCCGCGGGGCTCTTTGAGAAAGCCCCGAAGACCCCGCATTCTTCTTTTAACTTATCATTCAACATCCTGGAGCGCATCGTAACCCTCTTCACCGGTACGTACCTTTACAACGTTCTCAACATCGTATACAAAGATCTTGCCGTCGCCAATGTGGCCTGTGTAGAGCACCTTCTTGGCGGTCTCTATAACGTCCCTTACCGGTATGGCGCTTACGACTATGTCCACCTGTACCTTGGGGCGGAGGTCTGTTTCCACCGCAACGCCTCTGTAGAACTCGGTGTGACCCTTCTGCATGCCGTAGCCCATAACGTGGGAGACTGTCATGCCTGTTATGCCAAGCTTGTTCATAGCGGCCTTAAGAGCATAGAGCTTTTCTTCCTTGAAGATGATCTCCACCTTGGTGAACTTGTGGCCGTCGGAGCTGAAAGTGGCTTCCTTTCTGACGGGCACGGCCTCTGCCGGAGGAACGCTGCCGGTAACTGCTGTTATCTGGTCCGTAACGCCGAACTCCGCGTATTTTTCAACGGAAGGAGCAAAGTCCGCGTAAGCGCTGGGAAGTCCGTGCTCGCTTATGTCAAGGCCTGTAAGCTCGTCTGCGGCCTCGGCCCTTATGCCGTGGAATTTCTCTATGGCTTTGAAGGTGATGATCATCAGTACCAGCGCGTAAGCACCTACGCTAAGCACGGCCAGACACTGCAGACCGAGCTGCTTTACGCTTCCTGTGTAGAGAAGGCCGGAAAGCCCTGCGGGCGCGTCCGGGGTAGCCAGAAGTCCTACCGCTATGGTGCCCCAGATGCCGTTTGCCATGTGCACACCTACAGCGCCTACGGGGTCGTCTATGTGGAGCTTAAGGTCGAGCTTTTCTACTACCACAACAACGAGTATTCCGGATACGGCGCCCACGACAGCAGCTCCTGCAGCGTCGAACGCGTCGCAGCCTGCTGTAACGCCTACAAGGCCTGCAAGGGATGCGTTAAGGCACATGGATACATCCGGCTTGCCGTTCTTGATCCAGGTGTAGATCATGGTGGTGCAGGTGGCAACGGACGGTGCTATGGTGGTGGTAAGGAATATGGAGGAGAGTTCCGAAACTGTTGTTGCGGCAGCTCCGTTGAAGCCGTACCAGCCGAGCCA
>JAZQIH010000167.1:0-21293 GCA_045541015.1 Anaerovoracaceae bacterium
ATACTATGTATGCGGTTGTTGCGCCATTACTGGTTGGTGTTACCGGCGCTTACGGAGCCACTGCGCTTCAGGTTGCTCAATCAATGATAATTGGTACCACACTTAGCGCAAACATTTCAATTTGCAATCCGGCGCCATATATGGTAGTTGGACTTGCAGGTGTGGAAATGAGAGACCATCTTAAGTATTCATTCCTTTACACATGGCTGGTCTGCATAGTTATGATGATAGGTGCTATCATTCTAGGCATGTACGCACTGTAGCCAAAGCAATGTGTTGATCTCTGCGGTCATTACATTCTTAACTCGCTATATTAACCCGGGCATAGCTCGGGTTTTTTGTGAAGCAGGGGACGGTTCCTGCCACGCATCTGCGAGGTCTCTATTGATGCCAGCAAGCAGAGCGTCAATTGATCAAAAAATGCACCGAAAGAACCGTCCCTCTGGTGCATCTGGTGCAATATGTTGGCACTTGATGATGCGGGGCGTTTGTGAGATAATATATTGATTTAACTGCAAGGTTTGGCTTTGCGGGTGATATTCATTTAACTGGAGGTGGTCTTGATGGCCAATTTAGCTATGATAACAAGGACGATGCTGATCTGTTTCGGAGTGTTCGCCCTGACTATAATTCTTATAAAGGTCCTGGGCGGCAAGCTGCCAAGGGATCACGGCAGGGAGTTTGCTGTGGCCGGTGCGCTGTCGCAGGGCAAGATACGCGGCGCCGGCATACTCATGATGGTGGTGTTTGCGGTGGCAGCCGCCGCGGTGGAGGGCTTCTCGCCGCTGTCCCTGTGCATTAGCGGCACAGCACTTCTGAGCATGGTCACCGGCTACCTGGACGACGCGTCCGAAACGCCCTGGAGCGAGCTCTTAAAAGGCATAACAGACCTTGTCATCAGCCTTCTTGCAGGGGCAAGCATAGTAATATTCGAGCCGGAGATGGCCTGCCTGGACTTCGTGGTCACCAAAGTTCAGATAGCGCCGTGGCTCTACGTTATCCTGGCCGCAGCCTTCCTGTGGCTCATGATCAACGCAGTCAACTGCGCGGACGGCATAGACGGGCTCTCATCCAGCCTGGCCATCAACTCCATGATAGGAGCCGCAGCCTGCGCCGCAGTGCTCGGAAAGCTCGGAAGCGTAGCCCCGGGTGCAGCCGTCATGAGCGCAGTGCTCCTGGCCTACCTGCAGTTCAACTGCGAGCCCAGCACAGTGCTGATGGGAGACGCCGGATCCAGGCCTCTGGGCCTCTTCCTGGGCGTGCTCTTCCTTCGCATGGGCAACGCGCTGTTTGCGATCCCGGTCTGCATCGTATTCCTTGCTGACGGACTTATCGGACTGTTCAAGCTGCTCGTAATAAGGCTCACCAAAAAGCAGAACTTCATGAAGAACCTCCGCACCCCGCTGCACGATCATCTGCGCAAGAACCTCGGTTCCTCCAACGCGCAGGTAAGGTACCGCTTCAACCTGGCTCAGATAATAGTCAGCGCTGTATTCGTGTGCGTGCTGCTGATGATCAAGGGCTGATGCGCCCGGCCAGGCTATGAAACGCTACAAGAACTACATCTTCGATCTTTACGGAACTCTGGTGGATATACTCACTGACGAGGAAGACCCCGGCCTTTGGAAGTGGCTGGCGGCGTTCTATTCCTGCTACGGAGCCAAGTGGGATCCGGCGGAACTCAAAGCCAGGTATCACAGCCTGGTAAAGGAGCAGGAAGCCAGGCTCTCCGCAAGGTTCGGCTGGCAGTATCCGGAGATTAAGATAGAGGACGTGTTCCGGGATCTGCTTACAGAAAAGCGAGCCAACGCGCTTGCGGTTTCCGGGCCTCTTGGCTTTACGGACGAGCGCACCTTTGAGTTTGCCGTGGCCTGCGGCTTTAGGGTAAGGTCCCGCAGAAAGCTGGAAGCCTACAGCGGCGCCGCCGGAGTGCTCAGAAAACTGAAGGAAGAGGGCGCCACAGTGCACCTGCTCTCCAACGCTCAGCTGGTGTTTACGCTGCCGGAGCTTTACGAGTGCGGTCTGGCGGACCTTTTCGATTCGGTCTACATCTCCTCCGACAAGGGCATGAAAAAGCCCCAGAAGGAGTTTATGGAGCTGCTTTTGAAAGAGCAGGGGCTGGATGCTAAGGACTGCGTAATGGTGGGCAATGATTTTTCGACAGACGTTGCCGTGGCTCAGGCCGTTGGCATGGACGCCATATTCATAAACAGTTTCGGCTACGACAAAGAGCGCATAGCGCACGAGAATACTTACGGCGCGGCCGTGGTAAGGGATATAACTCAGATCCTGTAGGACAAAAAAGATGGATAAAAAGAAACTCATAAAGCTTATAATTGCAGCGCTGCTGGTTGCTCTGCTGGTGTTCCTTGGAATCAAGGGCATCATCCGCATAGACGGGGACGGCAAGATAGTTCCAGGCAACAACGTCATAAATGTCGTGGAGCCGGACGACGGCAACAAGAACAGCGGCAGCAACACCAACGGCTCCGGCAACAAGAACGATTCGCAGAACACCAACGATTCAGGCAACACGCCGGTGGATCCGATCAAGCCGGACGATAAGGACGATGCCGACGGTCAGAAGGAGTACAGCTCCAAAGACCTTAAAAAGCTTACCGGCACGGAGATCTTCAACTCCACAGCCATAGAGCACATCTTTATGGGCAACGTCAACTCCAGCGGCAAGGGCAGCGGCTACCACTACGACATGCTTACGGATTCCCCGGGCGAGATCATAGAAGGCACCAGGTCCAAGCTGGACAAGAACAACGTCTACACCGCTCAGGTGCAGGTGGACGGCCACAAAAAGGACGGCATCAGCACCTTCTTCCCGGACGACTGGACCCCTCAGGAGGTCGTGGACGCCATAGCAGAAGCCAGGCAGGAGGCCCTTAAGACAGGCAAAAAGTCCGGAAGCTACTACGTAGGTCACAGCAGAGGACTTCAGATAAACATGTATCTGGACAGCAACAAGAAGGTCGTAACAGCCTTCCCGGTAAAAGGAAAGTAGGCGCAGCGCATGGATAAAACAGAACTCAAAGAAACAGAAGCGCGCCTGTCCGCGTACTGCGGCCAGGTTGCAAAATGCGCCCCGGCCATGAAATATTCGTCCCTTACCTGCCAGTGCTTCCTTGCCAAAGAGCCTTCTGAGATACTGGCGGAAAAGATCGATCCAGGCCTTGCCGCGGTAACAGAAGCGCCGCAAAACCTCCGCCGCACCCTCTACGATGTCCTTGGCAACAGCTACACAGGCCGCAAGGTATCAAGGCTTTTGGAGGACGAGATCAAGATGGAATTCGGCCGCGGCTGCACAGTCTGCGTGCCTGAAGACATGACCGCAGTCTGCGAGGCCTTAAGCGGCTTTTCCGGAGGGGAGGGCGTCTTCTACATAGTGGAGGAAGTCTTCTTTGCCAGATTCGAATACGTAACAGTAATGTTTTATAAAGGGAGCGATGAATGATCATCACTGTTGAAGAGTACAGAAACAAATACCCGCTGCAAAAGTTCACAACATCAGGCGGCGTCCCGGTGGAGTACCGCTATCACAAGAACCCTGATTCAGACAAGACCCTGGTCCTTCTGATAGGCACCATAGGGAATTCCGACGCCTTCTATGAGCATTTCGAGCTGCTTGCAAAGGACTTTTCCGTAATAACGCTGGACTATCCTGAAAAGATCAAGACTGTTGCAGGCACAGCGGACGCTCTGGCAGAGCTTTTCCAAAGCCTTGGCGTTAAGGTGTGGCTGCTGGGGCAGTCTCTTGGCGGCTTTGTAGCCCAGGTAACTGCAAAAAAACACCCGGAAGTGGTGGAAGGCCTTGTACTTTCAAACACCGCAAGCCTCGGCAAACACATGAGCTCCGAAGGCATAAAAGCCCTTAACGAGATGCTCATGGTGCAGAATGTCAACCAGAAACTGGTGAGCTTTGCGCCTATGCGCTACATAAAGAGCAAGCTGCTGGTGGTGGATCCTCAGCTGGAGGAAAGCTTTACCCCGCAGCAAAAGGAATACTCGGATGCCTTTGCAGCGCTTGCGGACGCAACGCTTTCCAGGGGGAGGATAAAGCATTCGCTTACGCTCCTTACGGACCTTGCCAGCGAGTTCGGCATGGCTCCGGAAGACGTGGACTACCTTAACGGCAGGGTGTTGCTTCTGCTCTCTCCAGACGATCGCATGTTCCACAAGGACTGCACGGATGCGCTTACAAGGTTCATGCCCTTTGCGCAGGTGGACCGCAGCCTTACAGGAGGCCACCTGGCAATGTTCCTTCAGCCGGCCGAATACGTAGAAAAAGTTCGCAGCTTCGTGCTTAGCAGATAACAGAGGTCAAATATGATAATCAACGAACACAGATACTCCAAGGAAGACACAGTAAACGCCCTGGAGGCTTACTACAGCTTCTTTACCAAGACCGTTATAATGCACTACGCGCCGCTGCCCATAGCCGCGGTCTGCGGATATTTGTACTATACCTCCGGTCTTAAGCGCTTTGTGGTGTTTGCGATAATCTTCCTGCTGCTCTTCCTTATGCGCTATGCTCAGATAGCTCTTGGCGCAAAGTACGACGCCATGCGCATGAACGAGGAGACAGGCCGTCCGGATCCGCTGATCCGCTACGAGATAGGGGACGATATAAAGGTCTTCCGTCAGGGCCAGTTCCACGTGAGCATTCCCCTTACAGACATCGTTGGCGCCAAACAAAAGGGCGCGGATCTTGCAGTCTTTACAAGAGGAAACTACACCCTTTACTTTAAATCCGGCCACTACCTTGAGGGCGGCGAGACCCAGCTGAAGGCTCTTGTAAGAGCGCAGGGCGCTAACGTTAAGTAGCCCGGATCCATAAATTGCAATAAAAAACAGCAGCTTGCAGGGCTGCTGTTTTTTTTGTTATTCTACTACGGCTTCCGCAAAGGCTGAGAGGCCTATGTTTACCTTTTCTCCCTGCCTTGCTCTGATCTGTTTGTAGGAAGACCAGGAACGTACTGAGATATCGCCGTCTGCGCCGCGGGCTTGCGCCTCTGCGCGGGCGGCTTTTTCCGCCTCTTTTTTGCCCAGCTCTATGGCTTCCTCCCTGTCTTCTACGTACATGCTGCCGTAAGGCGAGTGCACTATGTATATGAACTTGCCCAGGTCGTTGGAGAACCTCTCGGTTATGTGGACCTCTATGGTGGCGTTCAGGTTGGACTTAAGGGCGCCAATGGCGTTTGCCACCTCCGCGTTTTCCGGCAGCAGGTAGGGCGCATCCAGCGCTTTGGCAACTTCCGGAAGAAAGAGATGGGTAGGCGCGCCAATTCCTATCAGCGTGTATTTAGTTGAGAACAGGTGAGAAAGCAGGCTCTGAGGCTGCCTTGTGCCGTCTTCTGAAACGCTGTTTTTCTGCTTTCTTTCTGCCCAGGCCTGCTTGATAAGGAACTCTGTCTGGGCGTCTATGCCATCGCCGAACACCTTTTCGTACTTGCGCTCGAGGCTTATCTTTACGAGGCTTTCGTACATCTTAGCCTCTACCAGTTCGTAGACCTGGTCCGCAAGATCAAGCACGGCTGCATCGTTTATGTCCTTGGGCTCCACACCCATGTTGCGCAGCATGTATTTGGCTGCAAGAACGGAGGCTTCGCGGTCGTAGTCCAGATAGTCTCCCTTGATATGCATAAAGTCCGTGGGGGTGAGTCCGCAGCGCATTATAACGCCTTCTGATTCAAGGCGTTCGGAGTCCAGACCGTAGATATCTATATCTGCCTTAAGCTCCAGGTCCTCCAGCATCAGTGGGCCTTTGCGGCAGGCGTCTATGAGGCGCTTTTCCTTTGCAGTGTAATGGCTTAAGTCTTCCGGCTCCCTTACCAGGTAGAAGAATTCGTGCAGGGGGAAGTTGTTGTAGTGCTCTGTTTCAACAAGGCGCTTAAGGTCCTTCTTTATGGAAGGCCATTCGAGGCTGGCAGAGCACAGGGAACGCACCCTTCTTGGGAAGAGCTGCGGCTGCTTTGCAACCAGCCTTACGGCGCTGTCTCCGCCGAGGTTGAAGGGAGATACCCTTATGCCTTTTACGGAGGTTGCCCACTCCGCAAGCTTTATGCCGTCCTTGGCCATTACCGGCTTTCCTCCGGCAACTACGGAAACGTCCGTGGATGTTCCGCCCATGTCCACGATTATGTAGTCTTCGCTGTCTGCGAAGCTCTTTCCAGCAAGAACGCTGGCGGCAGGGCCGCAGAGCATGGTCTCAACAGGCCTGGAGAGCGTGAGCTCCGTGGACATAAGGGTGCCGTCGGAGCGGACTACCATTATAGGCGCGTTGCAGCCTCTTTCAGCAAAGTCCTTGGCTGCGGCGTCTATGAATTCCTTGACAATGGGGAAGAGCCTTGCGTTAAGAAGGGCAGTGCCTCCGCGCGCAAAGACGTTTACTCCGCCGGTCAGCTCGCTTGAAATTACGCACTTTTTGCCCAGGGTACCTTCTGCTATGGTCTTGAATTTCTTTTCGTTGGGGGCTCCGGTGTCGTCAGACCAGAGCTCGCAGGCTGCAAGGGCGTCGGAATCCCTGAGCCAGTCTCCGTGCTCTTTTACAAGCGCGTCCCAGTCCGGCTCATCTACCATAAGCCCGTCTGCACTGCCGTAGGTGTCCACCCAGAGCGTTGTAGCAGGCTTAAGATTGTAGTTTTCGGGCGCGTGCATGCGTGCGCCGTACTCGTCGGAAAGCCCAAAGACCACCAGCTTTGCGCGGCAGCCTTTGCCCTCTATGACAGCGTTAGTCGCAAGAGTTGTGGAAAGGCAGACGACGCTGGCCTGCTTTATGAGCTCCGCCGGGAGCATGTCCAGGGCCTTGCCTATGCCTATGGAAAGATCGTCCCTTGTAGTGAGAGTCTTGCCCTTTGCAAGCAGCGTGTGCGTTGTAATATCAAGTGCTACGGCGTCTGTGCAGGTGCCGCCTGTGTCTATGCCTATTCCTATTTTTCTGGTGTCTGTCATTGTGGGTCTTCCGCCTTTTTTAGCTTTTCATCAGCTATTTTAATTGGGGAAGTTTTTGGTGTCAATCAGTTATTGGCTGTGTTATGATATATGTTATGATATGACAAAAGAAAGACTCTGGACACTTTGCAAAATGATAAGATTCGATACGCTTGATAAAAAGCCAAAGCTCTATGACCTGCTTGCTGTGGCCGCTCTGGTGCTGGCAGGGGACCTGCTTATATATTTCCTCGGCGGCGAGAACAAAGCCCTGCACATATGCACCCTCAACACGGGGCTCTGCATGCTTGCGATCGCGGAGCTTGTAATAGCTTTCATAAAGCAGCTTAAATACAACCCGTATTCATACAACAGCATTTATTACTTTGGGTTTGCGCTGTTCTTTGTGTATCTTTTTATAGAGCATGTATTTCTGATGAACAGGATAGCAGCATCTCCGGATGTCTACACCTGGGAGAACACCCTGCATATTCTTATGAACTCGGCCTGGAGCTTTACGTTCTGGACGTCCCCGTTCATTCTGCTGTTTTCCGCGGCTTTGTTCGTGTCCAACATTTCTCTGATAAAGCATGAAGGCAAGCGCTTTGTGAACGTGCTTGGGATGATACTTTCCGTGCTTTTGGTGGGAGGTTTCGGCTTGATGTTCCTGCTGAACCGCTCTGCAAGCGGCAGCCAGTTTGAGGTGATGCTCTACAGCCTGTTTACCAATGTCCTGGCTGCGATATACCTGTATTTTGAGTGCATGATCATAGGCATCATAGTTTCCGCCCTGATAGTTTCCCGCTACGAGCCGGATAAGGACAAGGATTACATGATAGTCCTGGGCTGCGGCATAAGAAAGGACGGAACGCCCACGCCGCTTTTGAAAGGCAGGCTGGACGCTGCTCTGGCGTTCGCGAAAAGGCAGAAGGCGCAGACGGGTAAAGACCTGGTGTTCGTAACCTCCGGAGGGCAGGGGCCGACTGAGATCGTGCCGGAGAGCACCTCCATGAAGAACTACCTGGTGGCGCAGGGCGTGCCGGAAGAGCTCGTTATCGAGGAAAACAAGTCCGCGTCCACCTTTGAGAATATGCTGTATTCCAAGGGCTGGATAGCGGCGGCTGAGGCTGCGCTCAAAGAGGCGGAGCAGGCGGAACCGGCGTATTTTGCTTCGGACCTTGCGGAGAAAACGGCAGCGGAAAGCGCGGTCGAGGATATCAAAGCCCTGTCGGAAGGTGAGAAACCGAAACCCCTTGATCCATCAGTAAAAGTGGCGTTTGCCACGACCAATTACCACGTGTTCAGAAGCGGTCTCTACGCAAGGCGCTTAAAGATGCGCGCTGTTGGGATCGGGGCGCCTACAAAGTGGTATTTCTGGCCTAACGCTGCGGTAAGGGAGTTCGTGGGGCTGCTGACGGAGCACAAGCTAAAACAAGCCCTGATACTCGGAGGGCTCGTAGTGTTTTACGTTGTGGGGACGGTGCTGCTCTACAGGTAGCTGCAAGGCTCCGGTGGCGCCGGATCAGGCAAGCCTGCGGCGCTAGATGATGATCAGCTCGGCAATGAAGGTGACTGCGCAGCAGATGGCGGCAACGGGAAGAAGTCCCGCGCCAAACATGGCCGCAATGATCCCGGCTGCAAGGGCAAGCGCTCCAGCAATGGGGCTCTGGGTGGCCTCCACTATGGACGGGAAGGTCATGAGCGCCAGCGTAACATAGGGCACGTAGAACAGGAAAGACTGGATGAAGCGGTTTTCTATAGGCTTTCTGAATATGGTCAGCGGCAGCACCCTTACAAGGTAAGACACCGCGAACATCACAAAAATATAGGTCCAGTTGCTATGCATCGCGGGCCTCCTTTTTATTTCCGGAGAACGGGCTTTCTGTCTTGCCGGGCTTGGGCTCTGCCGGCCTTGGGAAGAGCAGGGCCGCTGCGGAGGCGATCACGATCGTAAGTATCATGGTCTTGGTTCCTGGGCTGATGTCGGAAAGAAAGCTCAGATTCTGCGATGCGTAGGACGCGGCAAAGCATATGGGTATCAGCAGGGCAATGACTTTATCCTTCTTTGCCGGCGGTATGATTATGGCAAGGAACATGCCGTAAAGAGCCACGGAAAGGGAGCTTACTATGCGGGTGGGGAGCACGTCTCCGGCAACTATGCCGAGGGTCGTTCCGACAGCCCAAAGCGGCGCGGACACAGCAATTGCACCGTAGTAGTAGAAGGGGTCAAGATACCCCGGGCGGGCGATGTTTATGGCAAAGAGCTCGTCCGTTACGGCATAGCCGAAAAGCAGCCTGTGGAAGAACGGCATCTTTGGGTCAGCTTTTTGAGAGAGAGCAAGGCTCATAAGCATGTAGCGCATGTTTATGATGAACGTCATGAGCGCCACTTCCGCGAGCGCGGCGGATGCTGCTATAAGGGTGAAGCCTGCGTATTCTCCGGCCGATGCCAGGCAAAGTATGCTGGCGATGAAGCCCTGGACCGCGGTGAGGCCTGCCTTCTGGGCTGTTATGCCAAGGGAAAAGGACACGGCAAAATAGCCAAGACCTATAGGTATAGCGTCCTTGAACCCTTCTCTGAAGGCCTTCCTTCTGTTTTGCTTATCCAAAAGTTCCAATAGCTCTCTGCCTTTCCGGCGTTTTCTGCAGATTATACACTAAAAAGCATAAAATGTTAATAAAAAAGATCGGAAGAAAAAGTGTTGTTTTTGCTTCTGATCAATACGGGTGAGGTGCGCGCTCTGGTGTTGTGCTGTGAGCGCGGTCCATAAATATTCCGAACAGTGTTGATCGGCGGCGTTGGGTGTCTGCATGGTGTAAACAGGGCATGGATAGCCCGCAAAATGGCGCTGTTTTCAAAAAATTTGACAGTTGGAGCCTTTTTAGGCCTCAGAGACAACATTTTTTAGGGCTTTGGTAACAGTTTTTCGGATCATTCGGCTTTAGTTTGCAATGGTATTCAGAATTAGAATTGGTTGCAAAGTGCTCAGGTCCGGCCATCTTAAGTCTTTTTTGCATTGGTGACAGTTGTGGTATATAATTAGAATCATGATAAGTATATTCAATGCTTTTGCACATTTTCTGGTGGACGCGGTGTGCGTTGCGGCGGTGCTCGGGCGCGGTGCGCAGGGCATGGAGCTGGCTAACGCCGTGGTCGTTTACAATACGCTGGCGTTCTCCACGCAGTGCGTGCTTGGCTACATTCTGGACAGGTACGGGCCGTGCAGAAAAAGCCTTAAGGCCGGCGGTCTTTTGGCGTGCGCAGGCATGGTGATAGTCGCGGCCGGCGCGCTGGACAGTCTGACCGTGATGGCTGCAGCCTGCATAACGGGGCTTGGCAACAGCCTGTTCCACGTGGCGGGCGGCATAGTTACTTTAAAACGAAGCGGCGGCAAGGCGGCCCCGCTTGGAATATTCGTGGCGCCCGGAGCATTTGGCGTTACCGTTGGCACCTTGTATCCGCAGCTTTGCGTCTACCTTGCGGCGGCGCTTTTGGCGCTTGCAGGCTTCGGCGGCGCGCTCTACATTAAGGGCTACGCAAGCAGAGGCGCGGCAACCCCACAACGCAGCCTGGGTGGCGGCGAAGAGGAACCTTTCCCCGTGCTTCCTGTAGTGCTCCTTACTGCGGCCGTAGCGGTAAGGGCCATAGGCGGAAGCGCGGCTGTGTTCAGCTGGAAGCAGGGCGCAATGCACGCCTTACTGCTAACGCTTTTCGTGTTCGCGGGCAAGGCGCTCGGCGGCTTCCTGTGCGACCGCATAGGCTGCGGAAAGAGCGCCGTCATCAGCATAGTTCCGGCGGCAGTGCTCACGGCCTTCTTTGCAGGCAACATGTGGCCGGCGCTGGCTGGGCAGCTGCTTATAAACCTCACCATGCCGGTAACCTTGTGGATGCTATACCTGATGCTTCCGAAAGAGCCTGGACTGGCCTTCGGGCTTGCGGCATCGGCGCTTTGGCCCGGCACCATAATAGGCATGTTCATAAAGCTAAGCGGGCCTGCCAGAAGCATTCTGATACTTGCGTCCTTCCTCTTTGGGGCAGGCGCCATATTATATGCAGACAGATATATCAGGAGGGGAAAATGAGACTACCGGTCATTCTTGCAGATGTTAACTTTGTGGGTATGTTCCTGTACTTTGGCGTGGTAGCTGTTGCGGCGATCGCGATAATAGTCATAGCCACTGTAGTGCTGGTAAGGGTGCTGCGCACACGCAAAAAGATCGAAAAGCGCTCTGACGAGATCTTCGATCAGGTCCAGGACCAAAGGGACCGCTACGACCACGCAGAGGATTTTGACGAGAGATAGGGGGCAGCAGGATGAGTGCTATACTTCCGGATCTTATAGTGCCCGGCCAGGTAAAGGAGGCTCCGACTGCTTCCCAGGGCGGGACTATACTGATCGTTATACTTTTGGTGGCCGCGGCGCTTATAGCCCTGGTGATAATATTGTCCAGGCGAGCTGCTGCGTCCAGGAAGGTCCAGGACGAGCCTGCTGCAAACCTCGAGGGCAAAGACGCTCCTCCGGAGACTGCAGACCCCGGTCCGGAGCACTTCGGGACGGACTCGGCTGAAAACTTCGGGGCCGGAGCTTCTGAAGAATTCGGAAGCGGCGGGGCCGGCCAATCCGGAGAGGGCGGAGCTCTATGAAGCTGTTTCTGGCCTGCATCATAACTGTAGTGGTAGAGACTGCGCTGTTTTGGGCCGCCGGATACAGAAAAAAAGAGGACATGGCGATAGTCGCCCTGGCAAACGTTATAACCAACCTTACGCTGAACCTTATGACGGGCTTCATCCCCGGCGCTTCGGCTCTGGCAGCGGTGCTTGCCCTGGAATGCGTCGTGGTCATCTGCGAGTACCTGATCTACCGCAGGGCGTTCGGAGGGGGCGAAAAGCTCTTCGTCCTTACATTTACAGCAAACTGCCTTACCTACGGGCTGGGGCTCTTGCTGCAGCATTTCGGAGTGTTTTAGAGTGATACAACATCCATTTCCGCCGCTTTTCAGCGCGGAGTCAAAGGTGCTTATACTGGGGTCTTTCCCTTCGGTAAAGTCCAGGGAGGCCATGTTTTTCTACGGCCACCCACAGAACCGCTTCTGGAAGGTGATAGCGGCCCTGTTCGAAAAGCCGGTGCCTCAGACCGTGGAAGAAAAAAGGCAGATCATCCTCGGCAGCAGGCTTGCGCTCTGGGACTCCATTGCGGCCTGCGATATAAAGGGCTCCTCGGACGCCTCGATCAAGAACGCGGTGCCCACGGACCTTTCGGTGATACTGGATAACGCGCCCATTGAGCGGATCTTCTGCAACGGCAGCAGGTCCTTTGAGATATACAACAGGTACCAGCTTGCGGCTACGGGAAGGCCTGCTGAAAAGCTTCCTTCCACCAGCCCGGCCAACGCGGCCTGCTCTTTGGAAAAACTCATAAATGAATGGAAAGTCGTCCGCGAATGCTTGTGACGGCGGCTTTTATGTGATATAATAACTGCGAACATTTGTTCTTAATTAGTTTTAAGCAGCAACTGGCAGGACAAAGACATGTCAAAGACGGATACAAATCAATTTACAATGTTCGAGGACACAGCCCACAGGCCCATAGCGGACCGCCTGCGCCCGCGCACCCTGGACGAGTTTGCGGGGCAGACCCACCTTATAGGAAAGGGCAAGCTGCTGCGAAAGCTCATAGAATCGGACCAGATAACATCCATGATCTTCTGGGGCCCTCCGGGGGTGGGAAAGACCACGCTCGCAGGCATCATAGCAAGCAGCACCAAGTCGGAGTTTATCAACTTTTCCGCCGTTACAAGCGGAATAAAGGAGATAAAGGCCGTAATGGAGCAGGCGGAGCAGAACCGCCGCTTTGGAACCCGCACCATAGTGTTCGTGGATGAGATCCACCGCTTCAACAAGGCCCAGCAGGATGCCTTCCTGCCTTTCGTGGAGAGGGGCAGCATAGTGCTTATAGGCGCTACAACAGAGAACCCCTCGTTCGAGGTAAACGGCGCTCTTCTGTCCAGGTGCAGGGTCTTTGTGCTGCGCCAGCTTACGGAAAACGATATATTCGGCATACTCAAAAGGGCTATAAAGGACCCGCGCGGCTTCGGAGATCAGACTATTAACATAACAGATGATATGGTAAAGTCAATCGCAGCCTTTGCAAACGGGGATGCCAGGTCCGCTCTTTCCACTCTGGAGATGGTCATACTCAACTCCGAGATGGATTCGGAGGGCGTGGTAAACGTTACAGACGAGATAATGCAGCAAAGCGTATCCCGCAAGTTCCTGCTGTACGATAAGAGCGGGGAGGAGCACTACAATCTTATCTCCGCGCTGCACAAATCCATGCGCAATTCGGACCCGGATGCCGCGGTCTACTGGCTTGCCCGCATGCTGGAGGCCGGGGAGGACCCAATGTACATAGCAAGGCGCGTTACACGCTTTGCCGCAGAAGACGTCGGAATGGCGGATCCAAGGGCTCTGGAGATAAGCGTTGCGGCTTTCCAGGCTTGCCACCTTATAGGCATGCCGGAGTGCAGCGTCCACCTTACGGAGGCCGTTGTTTACAACGCTCTGGCGCCTAAATCCAACGCGCTGGATGTTGCCTACATGATGGCCAAGAAGGATGCTCTTACCATGCTGGATGAGCCGGTTCCCATGCAGATACGCAACGCCCCGACTAAGCTCATGAAGGACCTCGGCTACGGCAAGGGCTACCAGTACGCCCACGATACCAAGGAGAAGATAACCAACCTGCAGTGCCTGCCGGATTCGCTTCTTGGCAGGGAGTACTATGTTCCCACGGACCAGGGCTTCGAGACCCGCTACGGCGAGCGGCTCAAGGCCATCAAGGAATGGCGGGAGGCCCACGGCTACCCAAAGCCAAAGGAAAAGAAGGAATGAACTACATAAAACTCGAAAAGGACGGCCACGTTGCCGTCGTAACAATGAGCCACGCCCCCATAAACGTCCTCAGCTTCGAGATGCTGGATGAGATGTCCGCAGTCTTTTCCCAGCTGGAGCAGGATCGTGATACCTGGGCAGTGGTGCTGCGTTCGGACCAGAAGATCTTTGCTGCCGGCGTGGATCTTAAGAACCTTCGCGCTGTGGACAGGCAGGGCAACCTGGATACCTCCGAGCGCATACAGAAGGTCTTCCTTCAGATAGAAAACTTCCCACATCCGGTCATCTGCGCTGTGCATGGAAACTGCATGGGCGGAGGCCTGGAGCTGGCTTTATCCTGCGATCTTAGGGTCTTTGATGCTAACGTTAAGGCGGCCTTTACCGAGTGCGGCCTTGGCATATGCACAGGGGCAGGCGGGTCGGTAAGGCTAACAAGGCTTATAGGAGAAGGCCGCGCAAAGCGCCTCATCTACACAGGGGAGATGCTTTCAGCCCGGTCCGCTCTGGATCTTGGAATCTGCGAATACGTGGCAGAAGAGGGCAAGGCGGCGGAAAAGGCAATGGAAGTGGCCCGAATTATATGCACCAAGGGCCCCAAAGGCGTTGCAACGGCTAAAAGAAGCATAGTTTTCGCGGCGTCTCACGATCTTCTTCCGGCTCTGGAATACGAGAACCGCATCAATTCGGAGCTCTTCGATACGGAAGACCGCGCGGAGGGCATAAACGCCTTCTTCGGAAAGAGAAAGCCGGAATTCAAAAACAGATAAAAACAATTCAAACAATACAGAAGGGATAAAGCGGAGGTACAAGATGAAACTCGCAACAGCGCTGTCGCAGCGCGCAGACCTTCAGAAAAGGCTTACAGAGCTCAACACAAGGCTCAAAAACAACGCCAAGGTCCAGGAAGGGGAAGCTCCTGCAGAAAAGCCTGCAGAGCTTCTTAAGGAGCTGGACGGTTTGCTTTCCCAGCTGGAAGAGCTCGTGGCAAAGATCAATCTCACCAACAGCACCACGCTGGCGGGCGGCAGGACCATAACAGAGCTCATAGCCCACAGGGATATGCTCTCCAAAAAGCTCAGCATCATGAGGGGTTTTCTGGACGAGGCAAGCTCCAAGGTGGACCGATATTCCCGCACGGAGATAAAGATCGAAAGCTCGGTGGATGTGGCAAAGCTGCAGAAGCAGGTGGACGCTCTGTCCAAGGAGCTCAGGGAAACTGACGAAAAGCTCCAGGAGCTCAACTGGACCACAGAACTTAAGTAAATATCAGTTGTTAGTCCTTCAGGCGGAGCGGGCGAGATCTCAGCGGTTGAGAATGAGCCGCACATTCGATCAGTATGCCGGGCGCATACGCAGGCGTAGGCCTCACATTTCAAGCCCAAAACGAGGTACACGCGCAAATTTTACGGAGTATTTTTACTACCATATCGCCGGCCGTTTGCAAAGGACGAGGGTGGGTCAGGGGTATTTTAAGCGCCCTGAAAAGGCGTTAATTTTAGTGTATATAAAAGATCAACTGCAGAAAATGAGAAGACCGAAACTGGATCCCGGCAAGGTGGAGACCCTGCTGGAAACAAAGTTTATAAGTGTAACAGACCTTAAGTACGAGGGTGTTCAGCATTACTACAACGTAAGCCGCAAGAAGCCGGACGGCATAGTGGCTCTCAAAACAGAAGAAGAGTTCAAGGCAGGGCTGCCGGACGCGGTAACCTGCATAGTTATAGTGCGCGTGCGCGGAGGCGAGCCTAAGCTCCTCCTTACCAGGGAGTTCCGCTACCCCTGCGGCCAGTTCCTTCTGAGCCCTCCGGCGGGCCTTATGGATCCTTCGGACAAGGATGCTCCTATGCCCCAGATAGCAACAGCTGTAAGGGAGATCAGGGAAGAAACAGGTCTTTCGCTAAAGGACAGCGATAAGCTCTTTGTAGTCAGCCCTCTGGCTTTCAGCTCCCCCGGGCTTACGGACGAGAGCAACGGCCTGGTGTGCGCAGTTGCGGACATAGAAGACGAAAGCATATTCAACTCCCGCGGAGAGGAGAGCACGGAAGTCATAGGGGATTACACCCTTGTAAGCCGCGCGGAGGCCTTAAGGATATTAAAGCAGGGCAAGGACGACGAGGGCATATTCTATTCAGTCTACACCTGGATGGCGCTCACGTTCTTCGTGTCCGGGCTCTGGGAAGACTGGTGCTGAAGCTTTATGGCTGATCAGGCTTTGGAAACAATTGAAAAGAAAGCGCTGCCGCGCATAGCGCAGACCATAGTAGTGGAGGGCAAGGACGATGCCTCCGCTGTTTTGGCTGCCGTGGATGCAAACGTGCTCTGGACCCACGGCTACGGCATAAACCAGAACACGCTGGGGCTCATCAAGGCTGCCTACGAGCGCACCGGAATAATAATCTTTACGGATCCGGACCACGCAGGACGGCAGATAAGGGAAAGGCTCACGAAGCTCTATCCCGGCGCTTTGCAGGCCTACCTTACCCAGGACCAGGCAGAAAAAGCAGGGGACATAGGCATAGAAAACGCCGCCCCCGGCTCCATCCTCAAAGCCCTCACCGCCTGCGGCGCGCATCAGGGGGACGGTTCTTCCGGTGCCGTGCATCAGGGGGACGGTTCTTCCGGTGCATCCGGCGCTGTAAGCATGGAGGACCTTTTCTTCCTCGGACTTGCAGGGAGCGAAGGCAGCTCGCAGAAAAGGGCAGCAGCCGGCGCTATTCTTGGAATAGGCACCGCAAACACCAAGACCTTCTTAAAGCGCCTGCGGCATTTTGGAATTAGTTTTGAAGAACTCAAAGAAGCAGTAGATAAAACAGAAAGATAAATGGATATAAAAAGCATAAAAACAGGAAAAGTAAACTATCTGGAAAAGCTGGATGCGGATCTTTACTGGGGAACGGACTTCGCCGGCGGAGACCTCTACGAAGCCGAGGAAGTCTACAAAATGCAGGGCCATGCAAACAGCAACAGGCTCATATTCGTTTCCATGAAGGACGGCAAGGTCTTTGAGCCCGCAGCCGCAGGGCCGGGGCAGTATTTCGGAAGGCCGGTGGCATTCGAGGGCAGGATATACCTGCTCCTTGCGGACTTTGCGGAGAAAAAGATAAACATACTGGTCTGCGCGGAGGATCTTTCCGGCGCCAGTGTGCATGCCAGCCTCAGCCTGGAGGAAGTTCCGGACTGCTATAACCTGATGCTGGATACGGCGCCGCTCACGCTGGTGCGCCAGGGCGCGGAAAACAAGTTCCAGGTGGTCTGGCCGGAAAAAGGCGAGTTTGCGATAGACCCATCCGAGTCTTTTGATTTCAGGGATCAGGACACTCTTGTCTTCTCCAAATGGTTTGAAGACCCGGACTACCGCGAGGTAACGATCCTCAGAAAGTACCCGTCCGGAGAATTCATAGAAGAGCTTCCCGGTCCGGTCATGACAGCCGAAGACGGCCAAAGGTGGCTTCTTTCGCAGGAATAGGAGGCTGTCCGGCGCGTCCGGCAGCAAAAGGAGACTCATGAACATAGCAGTCATAACCGGAGCATCCTCCGGAATAGGAAAAGAGCTGGTCTTTGAAGCAGACAAGCTTGCGGATATAGAAGAGCTCTGGGTAATTGCAAGGCGCAGAGAAAGGCTGGAGGAACTGCAGGCTCAGTGCAGCCACCCTGTAAAATGCGTGCCCTTGGACCTTACCCAGGAGTGCAGCATAGCGGAGTACAAGGCGCTTTTAGAGGCAGAAAAGCCTGTAGTCAGGCTGCTTGTAAACGCCGCAGGCTGCGGAGCTTTCGGGCCCTTCGATCAGAGCGATCTTGATGCCCAGCTCACCAGCCTTAAGCTCAACATGCTGGCCCTTGTTGCCATGTGCAGAGTAAGCCTTCCCTTCATGCAAAAAGGCTGCAGCATAATGAATATTGGCTCCAATTCTGCCTGGCAGCCCGTGCCTTACCAGGCAGTGTACGGCTCCTCAAAGGCCGGAGTCCTGAGCTTTTCCAGGGCCATAGGCAGGGAGCTCAGACCCAGGGGAGTGCACGTCATCTGCGTGTGCCCGGGCTGGATAAAAACAGAGTTCCAGGCCGCAGCTGAGCACGATAAATACATCAGGTACGTGGACCGCTGGTACGAGGCTTCGGAAGTTGCAAAGCAGGCTATGAAGGACCTTGCAAAGAAAAAGACAGTATCCATACTCGGAAGCCCGGTAAGAAGGCAGGTGTCGCTGGTAAAGCACCTTCCCGTGGACCTGGTAATGAACATCTGGTGCAGGCAGCAGGGCATAGAGTAGCAGCGCGCCAAAGGTAGCGCGGAGGTTTATTATGCAGACTAAACTAGGCAAAAGATTCTGGACAGCCATGCTCATTTTCGGCCTTATGGGCCAGGTGGCGTGGGTAGTGGAGAACATGTACTTCAACGTGTTCATCTACAAGATGTTCCACGCAAGCGCTTCGGACATATCCGCCATGGTAATGGCAAGCGCCGTGGTTGCTGCGCTCACAACGCTTATCATGGGCGCCGTGTCGGACAAAGTCGGAAAGCGCAAAGCCTTTATGAGCGTAGGCTACATAATCTGGGGCATAAGCATAATAAGCTTTGCATACATAAGGAGCGTAACGCTTACTATAGTCATGGACTGCGTAATGACCTTCTTCGGCTCCACCGCCAACGATGCCGCCTACAACGCATGGCTCACGGACCGCGGAGACGATACCAACCGCGGCAAGATAGAAGGCTTCAACTCCATGATGCCACTGGTCTCCATACTGGTGGTGTTCGGCGGCTTCATGAGCTTCAACTTGGACGAGCAGAGCAGCTGGACTACCATATATTACATAATAGGCATAGCAACAACGCTGATAGGCATAGCAGGGTGGTTCCTGATAGAGGACGCCCCGGATCTTAAGCCAAGCACACAGCCCATAGGGCAGGTCCTTGCGTACAGCTTCAGGCCGTCCACGGTAAAGGCAAACAAGCGCCTCTACGCGGTGCTGGGCGCTTTTGCGGTGTTCGGCATATCCATCCAGGTGTTCATGCCTTACCTGATAATCTACTACGAGCAGAGCCTCAGGATGGAGAACTACGTGCTCATAATGGCTCCCGCAATAATCGTGGCCGCCGTTGTAACGGCTCTGTACGGCAGGGTCTACGACAGCAAAGGCTTTGCATTTGCCGTGGTCCCAAGCGCGGTAATGCTCATGGCAGGCTACGTTCTGCTGTACTTCACAAGGACCATGGTTCCGGTGTTCATAGGCTCACTTCTGATGATGAGCGGCTACCTTACCGGCATGTCTGTGTTCGGCGCTCAGATAAGGGATCTTATACCGGAGGGCAGAGCCGGCCAGTTCCAGGGCGTGCGCATAATAGGGCAGGTGTTCGTGCCCGGGCTCATAGGGCCTTACATAGGGTCCGCCGTGCTTGCGGACGCGGAGATCATAACCAACAGCGACGGCACCACAAGCTTTCTTCCAAACGAGAAGATATTCCTGGCAGCCCTTATAGTTGCCGTCCTGATGTGCGCCGTTCTGCTGCTTGTAGGAAGAGTCAAGCGTCAGAAGGATCAATAGGAGAGTAGAGATGCTGTTCAGTAAAAAGAGCCGCAGGCTCAGGGAAAACATAAAGAAGTTCAGCAAAAAAAGCGTGGACCTGGACAAGTTCGTAAAGGACATATACGTGGACAACGGACTTGCCTACATCTCCTGCAATGTAACTGATTATTACGACATAATAGACAGGCTCTCGGTCAGCGGCTACGAGTGGATAAACGGCCATTTTGCAAGGTTTCTGGAGCAGAACGCCAACTACATACCAACGGAGTATCCTATAGTTCTGGAGATCTGCGGCCACAGGTTCACAAAGGAGCAGCAGGAGAGCATAGAGGCCACCATAGCGGACTACTACGCGCTTAAGATGGGCGATACCCAGATGGAGCTGGAAAAGAACAAGGGCAGGGCAATATTCCTTGCCGTCATGGCGCTGGTGTTTGCCTGCTTCGTGTACCTTACATCAAGGCTTACCGGCGCTGCTGTAAGCGTGCTGGTAGAGGTGGTGTTCATACTGTTCTGGGTATTCGTGTGGGAACTTGCGGACTGCCTGCTGTTCGAAAGACGGGATCTGAGGGAAGCCCGCACCGAGGCCGCTCAACTGGCCAGCCTTAAGGTGACCTTCCAGCTGAAGTTCGAGGACGGCCCCGTGGCGCTCTCCGAAGAAAAAGCAATAATACGTGAGATATTCGAGGACGACGTTATAATACCTTCAGACGAATGGTGATCTTATGGATTGGAAAGATATCTACCCAAGGCCTCAGCTGCGCAGGGAAAAGTGGCAGAGCCTCTGCGGGGACTGGCTCATAAACAGCGCCTGGGCAGGCGGCGGGGATTTCTCCGTCGTGCCTTCCTGCAGGCCGGAAGAGGAGCTCTTCTGCAGCACAAGCTTTGAATTTGAAAAGACGGACGATGTGGTGCTGCTGCACTTCGAGGCAGTGGACCAGATAGCGGACGTGCGCCTCAACGGGGTGGACCTTGGCATACACAGCGGGGGCTACCTGCCGTTTGAGTTCGATATTTCTGAGCTGGCTCTGGACGGCATAAACACGCTGGAAGTCCACGTGGTGGACCGCTTGAATCACGACTTCCCCTACGGAAAACAGAAAAAAGAGCGTGGAGGAATGTGGTACACGCCCATGTCCGGAATATGGCAGAGCGTGTGGATAGAGCAGGTCCCAAAGGACTATATACGCTCGGTGCGCATAACACCGGATCTTAAAGGCGCCACCATTACCGTTGAGTGCCCCTGTGAGGCTCAGATAAGCCTTCTGCCGGCCGAAAACGCTGCAGAAGGACAACTACTCCAAAGTGCAGAAAAATCTTCTGAAACAGGCGATTTTAGCTCCAAGGCAAAGCTCCTTTCCAAAGCAGGGGACTACCAGGTCTTCCGCTTAGAACCGGAAGATCCAAGGCACTGGACCCCGGAAGATCCGTACCTTTATCGTGCAAAGATAAGCGCCGGTAAAGACAGCGCGGAAGTTTACTTCGGGCTCAGGACCATAGAGATAAAAGAAATAGGCGGCGTAAACCGTGTCTGCCTCAACGGAAAGCCCGTATTCCTGCACGGCGTGCTGGACCAGGGCTACTTTGCGGACGGCTTCATGCTCCCCGCGGACCCCGCAGAGTACGAGCGGGACATTCTCCGCATGAAGGAGCTCGGCTTCAACATGCTCAGAAAGCACATCAAAATAGAGCCGCGGCAGTTCTACTACGACTGCGACCGCCTTGGCATGCTTGTAATGCAGGACATGGTCAACAACGGGGAGTACAGCTTCTTCTCCGACACCGTGCTGCCCACCATAGGCATAGGCCGCTCGGACCGCACGGCGGCGCGGGATTACCGCCAGGAAGTCTTTATAGACCACAGCCGCCAGACCGTGGAGCTTTTGTATAACCACCCAAGCATAGTGGCCTGGACCATATTCAACGAGGGCTGGGGCCA
>JAZQIH010000168.1:0-4742 GCA_045541015.1 Anaerovoracaceae bacterium
CATTGAGATTTATTACAGCTTTGTCGGCAAGATTGACTTGCCCGAATAACCGCCCGACCTATCCGACACAATGGCCAAGTGTCGGATAGGAACGGCAAAATTTTTTGCACTTCTATTGCTTCTTTATCACACATAAGCAAAGGCAGCCGAAGAGTATCTTCTGTCTGGTGTTCATCTTAAGATCAGACTCTTTGACTCCCATCTTTTCGAAGGAGTAATCTGCAAGCGGTGTGAAATCTGTCTTCCAGACGAACTTCATTACTAATGTGTAAGCAACCAGGAAGAGCGCTACGATGAGTGTTGCGCAGACGAGGTATACCAGGTTGTTGAATTCGAGGCCGTTAGCCTTCATGATGCCGCTGATAACAGCGATGGAGGAGAGGTGGATGCCCTTGAACGGAAGAGCGTAAGCGCCTTCGCAGGCAAGGAATACACCAAGCATAAGCTCGCGCTTAAGATCGCTGTCCTTTTCTACCTTGCAGACATCGCAGATACCGTCGAGTATGGGGTACCAGAGGAGTATCATGGCGGTGGGGCTGTTAACGAATTCTGCTGTGATCATTACAGCAAAGAACAGCATGAGTGTGAGTCTGATGGGGTGGCCCTTGAGTCCTTTTATCTTGAGGAACTTTAAGGCCAGGACGTTTACCGCGCCTGATTCAGTTACGGCTCCGGTAAAGGCCATTACCCAAATGATCTGCTGAATGGTTGCGTTGCCGAACCATGTGGAGAGCAGAGCGGAAGCGGAGGTGAAGTTGCCGATGATGAGGGCAAACAGACCGAGAACTGCCGGCCAGAAGGTCTCGCCGGTAAACATAGTAGCGATGAGCACTCCGAAGAAGACGCCCAGGATCGTTACACCGTGCTGAGTGATAGCAGTGGGTGCGGTTACATCTGCCGAATCGACCAGAGCCCCGGCTTTAAAGATGACGGGGAAGATGTACATGAAAAACAGTGAAATTGCTGCAATGATGTAGAATTTCACGTTTTTCGATCTGTTGTTTTCAAGTGTGTTAGGCATGTGCTTTCCTTTCTTTATAACAACAAGGGATAATTACACATGCATAATAGCACGCGCTTTGTAATAATGCAAGCACTTTAACTATTTAACACACTTTATTTTTATTGCGGTTGTATTTCTTTGAGGGCTTCTTCGAGCGCTACATCTCTGATATCGCAGAACATTTTCCTGAGGCGCACGTAAGCTTCCAGGTCCTCTCTGGAGGCCTGCTCTATGATCTTCCTGTGGTAGCAGTCGATGACTGTGTTTATCTTTTTGGCGAGATCTTTGCCCTCGTCTGTGAGAGTTATAAGGATGCGGCGGCGGTCCTCCGGGTTGATGGACCTGTTTATGAGGCCGCTTCTTTCCAGCTGATCGCAGGTGCTGGTCATGGTCTGCCTTGTTACGAGCAGGTCCGAGGCCATGGTGCTGGGCTCTACGCCTTCCGGGTGGTCGTTGATGTACCAGATGCTGCGGTATACGTTATACCCTACGCCCATTGCTGATATGAGCTTGTTTTGCCTGTCCTGCTCCATAAAGCCGGCGAAGAAAAACTGCCGGTTGAGCGAATCTAAAATTTCTTTATCCGTCATATTTTTGTCTCCTCATGATTGCTAGCTCCATAATACACTAAGGCGCTTAATAATTCAACCAGAAGAATTATTAGATTTCGGATTATATGGCGCCGCGGCACCTGGGGACAGTTCTTAAGTGCGCGGCGGCTTGTAGCGCAGGACCTGCTTGAGAGCGGTGGCCTTGTCGATTCCGGCCAGGCGCAGCTTGTGGGCGTAGGCCAGAAGGTCGTGGAAATACTCGCCGGGCTGAAGGCCGGCCTCGATAAGGTCTTTGCCGGTAACGAAAGGCGCGGCCATGGTGTCCTGGTAGGCCTGGAAGCGCTCGAAAAGAAAGGCGCTGTCCCCCGTGAACGGCGTGCTGCCGGACATCACGGGCTTGTCGGACATGGCCATGTAGATGAGGTCTTTGGGGGCGGCGGCCTGGTCGAACATGTGGTTGGTGCTCTTGACGGACGCCTTGCTGAAGGCGGCCATGTTGGGCTTCATGTGCAGCGGCACCATGTTGAGGACGTAGTCCGTGGCGGCCTGATCGCCGGTTATGCGGTGCAGGAAGGCCTCTACGAGCGGGAGGCCCAGGGTCTCGTGGCCGTAGGCGTGGATGCGGCCGTTCTTTTCCTCGGTGGTGACGATCTTGCCGAGGTCGTGGAGCAGCGCCAGGAGCATGAAGCGGTAGGGCTCGGACGCCTCCGCGCGGTGGCTGGCGGCGCGGTCTATGACCTGCATGGTGTGGCCCCAGACATCGCCTTCCGGGTGGTAGACGGGGTCCTGGGGCAGGCCGATCAGCTGTTTAAGCTCCGGGAACCAGGTGCCGAGCTGGCCCATGCTGCGGAGGGTCTCGAAGAAGACGGAGGGTTTTGGCGCTTTTAGGAGGGCTTTTTTGAGCTCCCCTTCCACGCGCTCCCGCGACAGGCCGGACAGGTCCATGCGGCTGCAGAGGGCTACGGTCTGCGGTGCAACGGTGAAGTTGAACCGCGCGGCAAACTGGGCGCAGCGCAGAACGCGGAGCGGGTCTTCCGCAAAGCTGGCGTCGTCCACGTGGCGCAGGATACCGGCCTTCAGGTCTGCACGGCCGCCGAAGGGGTCGATGATCTCCCCCGTAAGGACGTCCTGCATCATGGCATTGATGGTGAAATCGCGGCGGCGGGCGGCCTCCGTAGTGCCCAGGAACGGGGCCACAAAGACCTCAAAGTCCCTGTGGCCGCGTGGCGCACTTACCGCACTATCCGGGCCACCTAGGGGCGCGCTTACCGCCCTCTCCTTGCGCGGCATGGCAATGTCTATGCTGTGCCCAGCCAGCCCGTAGATGCCGAAGCTGCTGCCGTACTGCAGCACCTCCCCTACCTGCTCCAGCACGCCGCGAAGCTGCTGCGGGCTCAGCCCGTGGACCTCGATATCGATGTCTTTTGGCTCTGCCGGGTCCTCCGCGCTGCGCAGCAGTTCATCGCGCACGAAACCGCCGACGAAATACGCTCTTCCGCCGGCCTGCGCTGCAAGCTCCGCTATTCTTTTTGCAGTTTCTAAGTCTGTCATTGGTTTCCTATGAGTTAGGCAAAATGCCTGTTTTTATACGGATTTCGGTAAAGTTTAAAAGGCCGTTAGGCAAAACCCTTATAAATCTGCCCGTTTTGCCTAAAATCAGAGATACGGCCATCCTGTTTTACCGTTTTCTCAAGCTCTGTCATAAAAGAGGGCTAGTTCTTTCTCAAACTCTGTCATAACCGATCAAAGCATGTGCTTTGCAAACTCCTCCAGAAATCTTTTGGCCGCAAGGCGGCTCTCCTCGCGCTCCGGATAAAGCATGTCGAAGGCGTGAGTGTCCGAGTGGTAGACATCGCACGATGCCTCCACGCCGGCTGCCACACCTTCAGGTTTCGTTAATTTGATGTTCATAATATATTACAATTCGCGGTCCAGCTGCTTTTGCAGGGCCTCGGCGAATTTCCCAATGTGAAGCCCGTCCACAAAGGCGTGGTTGGCCTGCACGCTTACAGGCATCATCATCCTGCCGTTGACATCGTGGTACTTGCCCCAGGCTATCACCGGAGTGGAATAGTCCGGCCGCCCGGAGTATGCGCTGGACATCTGGGTAAAGCTCACCCAGGGGATGGCGGTGCAGCGGATGATATCGCAGCCGGGCGAGCCCATGAAGGACGCCTCCTGGGCGGCCGCCGTTTCCGCAGCCTTCTCCACGTACTCTTCCAAGCCATCGCACATGGGCACCCTAATGAGCCGGAAGAGCTCCGTCTCCTTGTTGAGGTAGCTGAACAGGGTATCAACTTTGTCGAACAGGACCACGTCCCCGTCCAGGAAGCGGTACCTGAAGTTTTCGATCGAGTTTGCGCAGCGGCAGACCTCGTAGGTCATGGCCAGCGTGAACGAGAGCTTTTTCGCCCTGATCCTGGCGATGTAGCCGGTAACGTCCACCTCAAAAGCTATGTAGATGGAGGGCTGCATCCACCCGCGGAAGGTGTTGGCGTGAGCCGCGCGCGGCCAGGTCTGCATGTCCATTACGGTGTAGTTGTTTTCCATGGGTCCTCCTCTAAAGGTCCAGCAGCAGGCCTGCGAATTCGAACTTGGCCAGCAGCACGTCTGTGCCGCGCATGTTGACCTTTCTGCAGCTGCAGGGGCCGGCGCTGGTGCCGAAGCTTACGGTCTTGGTTAGTTCCGCGGCCTTATCTACGCCGGCGGCCTTAAGGCCCTGCTCTATTTCTCCGCCTGCGACCGCTTTTGCTGCGGCTAGCAGCTTACCGGTCAGGTCCGGGGCTGCCTCCGGGGCATCGTGCGACGGGTAGATGACGTCAAAGCGGTCCTTGATGGCGTCCAGCTTGGCGAGGCTCTCGGCAAAATCCGCCACGCTGCGCTTCGGGCCGAACATGTAGACATCGCCGGACTGGACGCTGTCGCCGGAGATCAGCACGCGGGCGCCCGCATCCAGGATGGCGACGCTCCCCGGGGTGTGGCCCGGTATGTGGATGATCTCAAGCGGCCTTCCGCCGAGGTCTATAACATCGCCGTCGGCCACGGGAACTACGCGGCGCGGGTGGTCCTTAGCGTCCTGACCCAGCATGCCGGCGGCTTCGAGCTGCCTGTAGAAAGGCTCGTCCGCGGGGTGCATCAGGAACTCGTCAAAGGCGGCGTTGCCGGGGACGAAGTCGGAGGCCAAGCGG
>JAZQIH010000169.1:0-5576 GCA_045541015.1 Anaerovoracaceae bacterium
CTTTTCGTAGACTTCGAGGGGCCTGTCCAAAAGCCTGCCGCGCCCGGTAAAAACGCAGCGCCTGCCGCTTTGCGCAAGCAGCGGCAGCAGGAATCTCAGCGTGGTGCCGGATTCGCCGCAGTCAACGCGAAGCTCGCTTTCAGCTCCAGCCGCGCAAAAAGCCTTGAGCGCGGCCGCCGTCGCCCTTATATCATCGTTATCCGCAAGGCCCTCGACCGAGGCTCCGCCTGCCAGTGCAGCGCAGATCAGCGCCCTGTGCGACGCAGACTTGCTCGGCGGCAGCTCCACGCGATACAGATCAGGTATTTTGTTGTTGCAGGAGATCTCTACAATCATCTTCTTAAAACTGCTTGTATCCGAACCCGCTCAGCGCAGCGGCAGCAGCCTGGGTGATCCAGTCCGGGTCCTTGTCCGCCTGCACCCTTACATCCGCGTAGGCCTCGTACATGCCCAGCCTCTCGTAGTAGAGCTTCCTAACGGCCTCGTCGTCCGGGGAGAGCGGCCTGTCCGGGGTGCCGCGCAGCAGATCCACGCTGCGGTCCAGCCAGACAATGGTGCCGTTTGCGCCAAGGCGCCTCATGTTGTCAGTATCCTTTATGATCCCGCCGCCGGTTGCTATCACAAGGCCTTCCTTAACCGAAAGCTCTGCCGCAAGGCGGCTTTCTTCCTCTCTGAAAGCGGCCTCTCCGCGCGCAGCGAAAAAGTCCGCGATAGGCATTCCTATGCGCTTTACGAGCTCTCCATCCATGTCTACGTAGGTCTTTCCGAGCTGCTCTGCCAGGCGGCTGCCCACGGCAGTCTTGCCGGATGACGGCATGCCTATAAGCACTATGTTGCCGAGCCTTTTGATAAGCTCCAGCTTGCAGCTTTCAAGAAGCGCCGGGTCAAGCGGCTTTCCTGTAAACAGCTCGTCCGCCGCGTGAGCCTGGGCCACCAGCATGTGGAAGCCCCCGGACGCGGGAAGCCCCATGCGCCTTGCTTCCCAGACCAGGCGTGTCCTCATGGGGTTGGCGATAACGTCCAGCACGGCGCAGAGCCTCGGGAAACGGCTCAGATCCACGATCTGCCCGTCCAGCTCCGGGTACATACCCACCGGCGTGGCGTTGATTATAACTTCAATATCCTCTGCGCGTTCGTACATCTTGGGGTAGGTGATGACCTCCGCCAGGCGGCCTGTATTGCTAAAGCTTCCGTCTGCCTGCGGCTCGTCTTCCGGCGGATCTATGTTCCGCCTTACCACCACAGGGGTCCCGCCGAGCTGGCGCACGCCTTCTTCCGTGGCCCTGGAGGCTCCACCGTAGCCTAAAATAGCGCAGCGCTTTCCTTCAAGACTTATTCCTGCGTGCTTTGCCATGCTCACGAAGCCCATGCAGTCCGTGTTGTAGCCGGTGATGACGCCGCCGCGGTTAACAATGCAGTTTACTGCGCCAATGCGCTCCGCCGCCGGGTCTATATGGTCCAGGTATTTAATTACCGTGCTCTTGTAGGGGATGGCCACGTTTATGCCGTCGAAGGGCTTTTCCGCAAAGTAAGCATCCAGCTTCTCCGCGTCCAGCACGTGAAGGCGGTAGTTTTCTCCTATAAGGTATTTATGTATCTCCGGGGACTTGCTGTGCCCCAGCGGTTTTCCTATCAGTTCTAATCTCATTTATCGTTCCTCAGCCACATGTAGCCGTATCTTTGCGCGTAAAAGTCCGCTATCACCAGAGCCGTGAGCGCGTCCAGCACGGGCCTTGCGCGGTGGATAATGGCAGGGTCGTGCCTGCCTTTTATGCTGAGCTCCGCGGGCTGAAGCGTTTGCATATCAACGCTTTGCTGCGTTTTTCCTATGGACGGCGTTGGCTTTACGACGGTCCTGAAAACTACAGGCATTCCGTTTGTGATCCCTCCGTTTACGCCGCCGCTGTTGTTGCTGGTGGTGACTATCTTGCCGCCGGCCACTGCAAAGCTGTCGTTGGCCTGGCTACCCCTGCGGTCCGCAAAGCTGAAACCAGCGCCGAACTCCACGCCTTTTACAGCCGGCACGGCGAACATGGCCTTTGCTATCTCGCCCTCTATGGTATCGAATATGGGCTCTCCTATGCCTGCATCCAGGCCGCAGACTGCGGTCTCAAGCACGCCGCCTACGGAGTCTCCTTCCGCTGCGCAGCGCTCTATGATCTGCTGCATCTGCGCTGCCGCGCCGCTGTCCAGCACCGGGAACTGCAGTCCGGCCAGCGTTTTTATATCTTCTGCAGGGTCGTTCGCAAAGGGCCGGTCTTCCGCAGAGGAGATCCTTGCAATGTGGGTGCCTATCAGTATGCCTTTTTCTTCGAGCGCCTGCTTGATGATGGCGCAGGCAGCAACTATTGGAGCCGTCAGCCTTCCGGAAAAATGTCCGCCCCCGGAAGCGTCCTGGAACCCCATATACTTGGCCTGGGCAGTAAAGTCCGCGTGCGAAGGCCTTGGGACTGTGCTGTTTTGGTAGTCCTGGCTGCGGACGTCGGTGTTCCTTATGATCAGCGCCAGCGGGGTGCCTTCGGTAAGGCCGTTCTTAACACCGGAAAGGATCTCCGGTATGTCTGCCTCGTGCCTTGCCGTGGATATGCTGCCGTATGCTCTGCGCTTGTCCAGCTCCGCTGCCATGTAGTCCGCGTCCACCTTAAGCCCCGGCGGCAGGCCTTCCAGCACTGCGCCTATGGCCGGTCCGTGGGACTCCCCGAATATGGTAAGTTTTATCGTTTTTCCGAAACTGCTGCCCATACAAGCCTCCTGTTTAACACTTTATTATAATGGTTTTCCCGGCCATTTAGCAAGAGTCAAGAAATAGCTTCTATTATTGGCCTCGTTATGATATAATTATTCGCTATGAAAGAGATCGTCATTGCTGAAAACGATGCCGGACAGAGGCTGGACCGTTTCCTTAAAAAGTACCTGGCTCAGGCTCCGCTGTCCGCAATATACAAGGCAGTAAGAAAAGACGTCAAGGTGGACGGAACGCGCCGCAAAGAGGACTACCAGCTTCATGCCGGGGAAGTCCTTCAGCTTTACGTGTCCGACGCCCAGCTGGAAGAGTGGACCCGCAAAAGGGAAACTGTAAAGGCAAAGCGTCAGTTCACCATAGTCTACGAGGACGATAACATAATCATAGTCAGCAAGCCTTTCGGCCTTCTGGTGCACGGAGACAAGACGGAAAAGAAGGACACCCTGGCAAACCAGGTCCTGGACTACCTCATTGAGACAGGCGCCTACGTTCCGAGGGCGGAAAAGAGCTTCACGCCAAGCCCCGCGCACAGGCTGGACCGCAACACCACAGGCACAGTGGTCTTCGGCAAGAACGCGGAGGCCCTCCGGGAGCTTTCAAGAGCATTCAGAGAGGATGGCTGCGTTTCCAAGTACTACTACACCGTGGTTCACGGCAAGCTGGACGAGGAGCAGCATCTCAAAGGCAGGCTGCTTAAGGACGAGGCTAAAAACATAGGCAAAGTACTTCCGCTGGAGGATGAGCGCGGCAAATACATAGAAACTATCGTAAGGCCCATAACCTTCAGCAAGGGGGCATTTGGCAATGGCAGAAACGCCCGCGGCTACAGCCTTGTGGATGTGGAGCTCGTTACAGGCCGCAGCCACCAGATCAGGGCTCACCTGGCAAGCATAGGCCACCCGCTGGCAGGAGATATAAAATACGGCGGCAGAGCGCTGTCCGTGCCCGGCACGGATATGGTGCTCGGTAAGACCACTCAGGCGCTGCACGCTTACAAGATAGAGTTCAAAAACGCGCAGGGAATATTGGAGTATCTCAACGGACAGAGCTTCAAAGCGCCGCTCTCGCAAAGCTGGGAGCCCCTGCTGGAAAGCATATTCGGAAAGGTCAGAACAGATCTATGAGCGAGAACGAAATTAAAGAACAGGAAATAAAGGATATTCAGGAGGCTGCGGTTCCGGACGCCACGGACATCAGCGCGCTTTTAGCGGAAGATCCGGACGCCGCAAATGCAGCAGCTGAAGCCTCCGCTGAGGAGAAGTCCGCAGATAACATCATTTCAGAAGAGGAAAAGCTTGCCCCTGCAGAGGAAAAGCCCGCGGAAGAAGCTCCGGTCCTCAAGGAAATAAAGATCAAGGACGTCAAAAAGGTCCTCACCCCGGAAGAGCTCAAAAGAAAGAACACCAGGGATTGGATCAAAGACATTGGCATAGCCGCCATCATAGCCATCATCTTCCTGCAGCTCATAACCCCCACCCTGGTGCGCGAGCACTCCATGGAGAACACCCTCCGCGAAAACGATTACGTTATCGTAAGCCGCAGGCACTACAGCTGGCTGGGCAACGATCTTCAGCGCGGAGATATAATAGTCTTCAGCAGCGAGCTCACAACAGGCCTTGGCTTTAAGAAAGTCCTTGTAAAAAGGGTCATTGCGCTGCCCGGAGACACCATATCCATAACCGCAGGTAAGGTCTACGTAAACGGCGAGGAGCAGGACCAGAGCTTCACCAAGGATGGCTATACCGCCAGCGGGCTTTCGGAGGTAACGGTTCCGGAAGGGCACATTTTCGTAATGGGCGACAACCGCCAGAACAGCACGGACAGCCGCAACACTTCCGTGGGATTCGTTGATATAAACAGGGTAAGGGGCAAGGTCGTGTTCCGCCTCTTCCCGCTCAGCAGGGCCGGAGGTTTATAAACTTCTATGGCAGAAAGAAAGATCATAACCAACAATAAAAAAGCGCGCCACGACTACTTTATAGAGGAAGAGTACGAGGCAGGCCTGGTCCTCACCGGTACGGAGATCAAATCCATCCGGGGCGGCGGCGCCAGCCTGCGCGATTCTTTTGCCAAGGTAGACAAAGGCGAGGTCTGGGTCTATAATATGAACATCAGCCCTTACGACCAGGGGAACCGCTTCAACACGGACCCCAAGCGCCCCAAAAAGCTGCTGCTCCACAAAAAGGAGATCAGAAAGCTGGTTGGCTATATCAGCCAGGACGGACTCACGCTGGTCCCTCTGGATGTGTACCTGGACGCGCGCGGCAGGGCCAAGATGACCCTTGCTGTGGCTAAGGGCAAGAAGCTCTACGACAAGCGAGAGGACATCGCAAAGCGCGACGCGGCCCGCGATATAGACCGCAGGATGAAAAATAAATAGATAGCAGTGCCGGCCTGCAATGCCGGCAAACACAGTGCGCTTGGCGCGCTGCATCCCGGGGGCGTAAAGGTTTCGACGGGGGCAGTGAAGCCGGGTAAGCGAGCCGGAGTCGGCCAGGTCTCCGTTAAAAATGGCCCGTTTAAAATAAACGCTAAAAGAAACAACAATTTCGCACTCGCAGCTTAGTCTGCCACCGCGCGTCGGCCTTAAGTCACCTGCAGCTTAAGAACCCGGCGTCGACTATGCAGGAAACCTTCCTTAAAGTTCCCGGTATAAGGAAGGGCTTACGGGATAGGATGTTTTGCGTCGTGCCGGCGGGCCGCACTTCATCCGAAACTTAAACTACCGGCTGCGCTCGGAGAAAGCCTTGTGGACCTGTTTTCGGACGCGGGTTCGATTCCCGCCGCTTCCACCAAAGAAAAAGGAAGTCGGATCGTAGCCATGTCGTTCTGT
>JAZQIH010000170.1:0-10186 GCA_045541015.1 Anaerovoracaceae bacterium
CCCTATCGCAGCCCTATTCGCTCAGCCGCCTCAGCGGCTGGCCGCTGCCGTCAAAAACATATCTGTAGTAATCGTTATCCAGAATAGCGTAAGTGTATTTTCGTATCCTGGCCACCGTGTTGTTCATCTTGCTCACGTAGGAAGCCACGGCCTCATCCGTCGCCAGCGTGCAGTTTTCGGACTTTTCGAACTCACCCGGCACCACGCGGTAAGTGCCCTCCTCCGTGATCCAGTTCCAGTTGCCGCCCTCGGTCGTGAACGTGTTGATTATAGCCAAGTGCTGCGAATCCGAGAGTATATCCGTGCCCGCGTAGAACCTGGAATCGAAGCTGAGCCCAAACAGGTTCGCAACCGTAGGCATCAGGTCGTAAGCCGCGCACGGAACATCCACCACCACAGGCTCCTCCATGGACGCGCACCAGATAACAGGCCTGTTGCGGTAGACCTCCAGATCCGCCCTCACCGCCTTTTCCGGCAGACCGTAAAGGTCCGCAAGGTCCTTGTCCGGCAGGCCGTAGGGATAGTGATCCGGACACATCACAAAGACCGTGTCCTCCAGCTTGCCCGCAGCCTCCAGGCGGTCGTAAAGGTACTTTACGCAGTTCTCCACCTCTAGCTGCGTTGCAATAAAGCCCTTTGCCAGCTCCGTATGATCCAGCCCATCGACCTCCGCCTGGTGGTCCTTTGCCATCTGATTCTCAGTCCATCCGTAGTTCAGATGCCCGGAAATGGTCATGTAATACGCCAGGAAAGGCTCATCGCTGTTCAGATAATCGTCTAAGCTCGCCTTGGCCATAAGGTAGTCGGAATTCGGCCAGGTATCGCGCTCCAGCACCAGCCCGCTGTCTATGGCCTTGAAGAGGCTGTATCCGAAATTGTAGTACGCCAGATACCTGAAATACAGGACGTTCCTGCCGTTGTGGTAGGAATACGTGGAGTACCCGGCGTTTCTGAACAGGTTGCCCAGAGCCAGCGGCTGAAGGTTGTATGAAGACGCCTCCATGCACACCGCGGAATTGTAGAAAAGGCCCGTAATATTGGAGTATTCGCCGGTTCCTGTGGATCCGCCCCACATGCCGTTGTAGAAATTATTGAATACAAAGCCCTCCGAAAGCATCTTGTGCAAAGTGGGGGTCAGCTCCTCGGAGACAGCCTTGTCTGAGAAGGACTCCAGCGTCAGAAAGATCAGATTCTTGCCGGCAAACATCCCGGTGTAGTCGTTCTGCGTGCTTGCGGACTTGCTCTGAAAATACCTGTGCATGTCCTTTATGGTCTCGTCCTGGGTATCTGCTATAAGCGCTGAAAAATCAACGGGCAGCGCGTTCTTCGGCATGTATTTTTTCTCGCTGGCGCGCACGTCCGTCTTGCCGAGCTGGGTAAGATCGTCCGGCACGTCCGGGATGACATCCGCCTTCACACCAAAAGCCATATGGTACAGATCCGTTCCGGTGCTCACCACCACGCCGGTGTTTTCGTAGCACATGGCCGGATCGTCCTTAAGATGCCTTAGTATCATGCTGTTTCCGGGGATGCGGAGCAGCAGCACAAGGACCACAGTCCCGGCCAGGGTCAGCGCCGAAAGCGCGATCCTGGGCCATTTTCCCTTAGGCAGCTCCTCTTTCCTTAGGAACGCTATGTACGCCGCAAGGGGCACGAACGCCGCCAGCACCATGTACCAGCTCTCGGCTATCCCTACCAGCGCCTCTTTGTAAAACGCCACCGCGTTGCCCGCCAGGCCCAGCATGTCCCACAGGAAGAACATGTGGAATATGTGGTAGTAGACCATGTGGAAGCTGAACAGCACCGCCAGCACGGAAAGTATGACTATAAACGCGGTGTTCTGGCCGCGCTTTTTAAGCAGAGTTATAAGAAGGGTAAGCAAAGAGCCCACGGCAACAGCCGCAGAGGATATGATAAAAATGCCGTCTCCCGCGGGGGATCTCAGCAGAACGATGTGCAGCACCAGTTCAAGGAACAGCAAGCTTGCGGGCAGGAACAGCAGTTTTGCGATCTTGGTCTTCATTTGCTGCCACCCACCCTGTAAAGAAGGAACGCATCCGGCTCGTAGTACTCGTAGATGTAGTGCTTGCCTTCTGTGTCTATGCCGCTGCTGCGCACGCCCACAACTATGCCGTCGTAGCCCTCAGGCAAAAGCAAGGTCCAGGTAATCTCGACGGTCTTTTTGAAGCCGTCGCCGGACTTTTCCCACTCGCCTCTGGAGATGCTGGACGACTCCCGGCACTCCGGGTAGTCCTTACCGTACCAGTTGACGGTAAAGGTGTTGCAGCCCAGCGCCTGGTCGTAGACAAAAGAGTGCGTAAAGCCCTCTATATCGTAAAAATCGCTTATAAGGTAGTTGTAATCGAAGCCGTCGTTTATGCTGTTTTCATCGGAAAAACTGAGGGACATGCGTATTATGTGCCACTCGTAGCCGTTTTTCTTTTTGTGCGAGGCGTCTTCGGTTATGACCTCGCTGCCGGTGACGGTAAAGACCCCTGTGGTGTCCAGTTTTTCCTCGCCGGTGACCGTGTGGAACTCGGCCGGCTCGTTTTCCTTAATGTCTGCCGATATCTTGCGGACGCTAAAATCAGCCTGCAGAGGATCCCCCAGCGTTTCTCCGCATTCGGGGCACCTCATGGGCTCCTGGAAATTTGCCTCCAGCCAGCTGTGCGAATGGATGTGCCCGCAGCCGGCCAGAAGCAAGATCAGTATCAGATTTGCCGCAATTATGGTCTTTTTCACCTGATTTGGCTCTGTCAGATCGTGTAACCGATTATCAGTCGCAGGGTGTTTTCGGCGCCGTCGCGGTGGGAGCGCTCGTAGCCGTGGGACGCGTAGACGCCTGCGCCAATAAGGCCATGCTTAAGATCGTAGCCCGCGCGCAGCGTAGCCTCAACGTCCGAGCCGTAGAACGGGTAGATGTCCACAGCGTAGTCCGCGCCGGTCTTCTTACCCGCCTCTATCAGCCCCTTGACTATCTCGTAACTGTAAGGCCCGCCGGAATCCTTGGCGCAGATGGACACCTGCCGCTCCGTGCATGTCAGCCCGTCGCCAACGCAGCCCATATCCACAGACAGAGCCTCCGTAACGCCAGACGGAACAGACGCGCTGCCGCCGTGCCCAACTTCCTCGTAAACAGTAACGTGCGCCCAGACCTCGCGAGCCGTCTTAGCGCTGCTCTCCTTAAGGTACTTTGCGTAGCCCAGAAGTATGGCCACGCTCAACTTGTCGTCCAGGAAACGGCTCTTAATGTAGCCGCTTTTGGTAACGCGGGTGCGCGGCTCAAAGCAGATTATATCGCCCACGCCAACGCCCAGCTTTTCCGTGTCTTCCTTGGTCTTGACGTCCTCGTCCAGGACTATCTCCATCTCGTCCCACTTGCGCACGGTGTCGTGATACTTGCCGTTCACGTGCACGGACGCGTTTATCAACTGGCAGGTGCCTTCCAGCACGCCGCTGAACTTGGTTACCACGCGCACGTTCTCCGCCTCGGCGTTGTTGGCCTCCATGCCGCCCAGCGGAGTTACCGCCAGCCTGCCGTTGGCCTTCACTTCTTTGACCATTCCGCCCAGGGTGTCGCAGTGAGCCTCCAGCAGCAGGCCGCCTTTGGGCGCCTCCGCGCCGTTTTCGCAGTCCGCGCTGCCCCAGCCGTCAGGGAAAGGCCCCACCTTGCCATCCAGATGCCCCTCAGAGGCGCTGAGAGCCGTTTTGGCGGGTTTTTCCGCGTCATTGGACCCATTGCTCAGTTTTACCAAAACACCGCCTTTAATCGTCTGTTTTGGCTCGTATCCGAGCTTTGCAAATTCGTCCATCACCCAGCGCGCAGCGTTGTCCGTGTAACCGCTGGGAGAATCGACAGCAAGCAGCGCAGAAGCGCTGCTCACTATGTAATCTGTGTATTTTTTCAGTCTTAATTTTGCCATTTTAATACCGCCCGGGAACCTACGCGTCCTCTCTCTTGTCCCAGTCCCATTCCTTCCACTCGGCTATCTTGCGGCCGTACTCCTTCTCCATCATGGGGATCAGGCCCTTGCCTATGAGTATGTGCCTTGGCGGCTTCTCAGCCTTAACGACCTTCATGAGCATCTCTGCAGCGTCCACGGGGCTCTCGCCTGCGGCATCGCCGGCTGCGCTGTTCACAAGGAATTTGTCGAAAGCCGCCTGGTAATCGTCGGAAGCAGCGCCCACGGTGCTGACATTCATCAGGTTGGTCTTGAACGAACCCGGCTCGAACGCGGTGATAGAGATTCCGGTGCCGCGAAGCTCTCTGCCCAGGTTGTCCAGCATGCCTTCCAGCGCGTACTTGGAAGCGTGGTAGGTGGAGCCGTAGCCGAATGCGATCAGGCCCGCCACAGAAGTGGTCTGCACTATGCGGCCGCCGCCCTGCTTTCTCATGTACGGGAGCACTGCCTGGATAACGTTTACGGATCCGAAGTAGTTGACGTCGAATTCGCGGCGCATCTCTTCCTCGGTGGTGTCCTCGAAGACGCTCTTGTGCAGGTGGCCGGCGTTGCTTACCAGGACGTCTATGCGGCCGTACTTTTCAGCGACTTCGGAGACCACGCGGAAGGTGTTCTCCCTGTCTGTTACGTCCAGCATTATGGGGAACAGAGTTTCCGGGTATTCGCCCTTGAGGCCCTCCAGGCTGCTTGTATGCCTTGCAGCTGCCACGACTATGTTTCCGTCCGCAAGCGCAGCCTTGGTGAACGCGAATCCAAGCCCCTTGGAAGCTCCGGTAATGATCCAAACTTTCTTATCCATGATATTGCTCCTTTTTAAGTTCCGCAAAATAATTATCTGACTTTTCTGAGCCTTTGCGCAAAGACCTGTCCGCCCTTTGCAAGCCAAGCATTTAATTATATTTTGCCCCTCCGCCCCTTGTCAAGTGAACTTAGGAACGCATGAGCCGCATCAGAGGCATCAGAGGGACGGTTCTTTCGATGCCGAAGAAACGCCCGGGACGGCTCCGAAAGAACCGTCCCTAAATTCATTCTTCTCTGTTGTAAAACTCGTTGATCTTCTTCTGCGCGTGCTCGGATATATGCTTTTTCACCAGGCGGTCCCGCTCGGCAAAAATGGACAGCATCTCGTCTGCTATCTCCTCCGGCGGCAGCAGCCCCGCGCGCCCAATATACTTGCACATTCGCTCCGCGGTGTACTCCGTGCCCATCTGCTCCGCTATCAGCAGCGCAAACTCCTCCGGGTACCCCTTGCGCACCATCAGATCGTAAAGCCTTTTACTGTGTTCTGTCATCAAACTCACTCCGCGTCCTCAGCCAGCGTTTCCAGCAGAAAACTTACGGGGCGGAACCCGTCGTTGCAGGATATCATTGCAGACCTCGGATCCTTCATCCAGCCGTCATAGAAGTTCTCACCGCCGTGCGCCAGTGCCATGACAAAAGGTGAGACCGTCTCCCAGGCGCTCTCGCAAAAGCCTTCCGGCCTCGCCCAGCCATTAGCTATAAACTCCTGCCCAAGCTGCATGCTGCAGGCATGCTCGATCGGGTTTTCGAACCGTTCTATAAGATCATCGTACCTGGCCATCTTCATGACCGTTATCTTTACCTTTTTCATACGTTCCCTCCTTTTGACCCCAACAGCATATCATACCTGCAAGCCCCAAGGCAAGCGTCCGATCAACAACTGCAAGCATATAGCAAAACAGACCTTTTCCCATGTGCAAAACGCGCTTTTGCACACACTTTGCACCCTGTTTGATGGTAAATATTTACATTCTCCGTGCCATGCGTTACAATATTTGCACAACGATACACACCTGGCGCAGCACGAACATCATACATAGATCAATACTTTTACTGCACTACAGCTCCGGGAGCCATCAAAATGACCAAGCTTTACTACCAAATACTCTGCTACACTGAATCGCTCCGCCAGCGCATCAACGCGCTCGAGGCCCACATGAACGCCGCCCCCGACGGCCAGCTTTGCATACGCAAACGCAGGTCCAGGACCTACTTCAGCATCCGCACTTCAAGCAAAGATCCGGAGATCTACCTTTCCTGCCGCGATTCAGATATGATCGAAGCCTACGCACAAAAGCGCTACGCCTCAACCGTACTGCCCAAACTCCGGGCAAATCTGAGGGCGGCGGAATCTTTTCTAAGGCAGTATTCCGGCTCCGACGAGGGCGAGCTCGCGTCTGCCCAAAGCAGCATCCTGCTTCAGCTCATCCGGGATACCTATGTTACCAGAGACTCCTGCGCCGAGGCCTGGCTCAGGCAGACCTGGCCGGAGCGCGCATACGAAGATGACCCTCCGCAGCTCCCGACGCTACGCGGCGACCTTGTCCGCTCAAAATCTGAGGCCGCCATCGCAAACAGCCTGTTTTCCCGCGGCATACCGTACCTGTACGAAAAGCCCCTGTACCTCCCGGACTCCGAGTACCCCGTATTTCCGGACTTCACGATCCTGGACACCTACACCCGCACCGAAAAGATCTGGGACCACCTGGGCCTGATGGACGATCCGTTTTATGCCAGCAAGAACACGCGCAAGATCCGCCGGTACGAAAAAGCTGGGTATATCCCCGGCAAAAACCTGATCCTGACTTTCGAAACTAAAGACTGCCCCTTTACCGCCACCAACGCCGAGCAGACCATAAAAGCCCTGCTCCTGGACGACCCCACCGGGCTATTTGTTCCATAAAGGGCAGACTATTGGCATTTTAACCTTTTAAATGGAAGATTATAAGCTATTGTGCGCCTTTGATGGGCAGATCACAGCGCGTTTGTGTCCATTTTCGGAAAAATAGCAAATGAACACAAGCTTTAAATTTTTCTGTTATCACAGATTTTCATTTTTGCAAAATCTGTGATAATTCTGAGCTCGGAAAATCCGCTTCGGTTTATCACAGAATCCGGAAAACTCAGCCTTTGTGATAATTATCACACGCTAACTATCTAATTCAGGTAATGTTCCCGCTTGAAAAATATCACAGAATATCAAAACCCTTAATTCTGTGAGAATTTTTCGAAAATCCGTCTCAAAAAATTATCACAGATTGCAGCTTTCTGCAAATCTGTGATAATTCCACGCTTGCTGCCACCCCAAAATGCGCACAAATCCGCAGCCACCCCTAAAAAGCGGGCTATGCGCAGCAAATATCCATTAAATAGTGTGCTCAATGCAACAACCCCCACTTAAAAAGTTGGCTATACAGCAGAGTTCCATTAAAACAGGGACCCTTGCACCAAAGATCCCTAACTTTTACCGCATCCAGTCACTCGTTAGCCTCCGAGTAGAACTCCTCCCCGGTCTCCAGGCACACGCAGCCAAGGCGGCCGCCGGCAAAGCAAGCGCCGCAGTCTATGGCCATGTGCCCCGCGGTCCTGTAAACATACCCCGGGCGCCCGCACTCCTCTATTATAAGCGTCGGCGTGTGGCCGCTCACGACTATCGTGTCCTCAAAATACGGCTTGCTGTAATCGGCGCGCTTCCACACCAGATCGTCCAGCTTGTAGTCGTCCAGTGCGCGGTCCGGCCGGAAATTCCCCAGCCCCGCATGCACCAGCAGGTACTTCTGGCCTTGCACCTCCACCTGCTCGTAGGGCAGGAAGTCCCCTATAAAATCAATGACATCCTGCCTCTCCTCCGAGCCAAGGAGCTCAAACTCATCCAGCGTGCTGGAGTTCCCGTTGACCCCCCAGCGCAGCAGCTGGTCCACCTGCGGCTCCGAGATCTGATCCACAGACTCGTCCGTCACCTCCTGCAGCAAAAACGGCAGGCAGTCCAGCGCCATGACCTCGTGGTTGCCCGCCAGGCACACCGCGTTCGGCAAAGCCATCAGCAGCTGCAGGCACTTTACCGGGTGAGGCCCGCGGTCTATAACGTCCCCCAGGACGTACAGCGTGTCCTCCGCACCAAAGCCTATCTTGCCCAGCACGTCCTTCAGCTTATCGTATTCCCCATGTATATCCGACATAACGTAAGTCATCTTAAACACCTCTGTATTCTAATACCACAAGCCGCGCCGCTTGTAAAGCAAAACACACAGGGGACGGTCCTCTATGCTGAAAACCGCACAAGGGGACGGTTCTCTATCGCATCATCCGCAGATTTAGGTTATAATATGTTCAGAAAGGAGCACACTATGAACGCCGCAAAGACAAGACAATACTACAGGCAGCTGACAGAGGCCGACCTCTGCGACTGCGAATATTGCCGCAACTACATCAAGGAGATCAGGGCCGCCTACCCGCAGCTCGCGGCTTATCTGGACAAGCTGGGCGTCGATATCGAAAAGCCCTTCGAAGCCATACCTATCGGCCCGGCAAAAGGAACCATGCTCTACAGCGGCGCTCAGTATGTCATCCTGGGCAGCGCGGATGATTTTAAAGAGACCCAGATCGGCAGCGTCCGCGTGTTTGTAACGGATTCGCACCCGGTCACAGACATAGAGGAGGACCATTTTGTCGTAGAGATCGCCCCGATATCTTTAAAGTGGCCCGAACCCCCGCAGCTGCAGAAAAAAGGCAGCAACTGGACGGCCTTTTACGCCCCCGGCACAGGCCGCTATTTTGCTGAGATCATGTACACCAGCCGCGAAGGCCGCGAACAGTACGATTACGAGATCACCCGGGACATCTACGATCAGCTCGGCACCTTTGCGGACGACCTCGAAAACGAGCACCTCATAAAGACCGCGGACATGACCTATTCGTTCGAAAACACCATGTACGGCACGCTCGGCCCCGAAAGGACTGTCTGGAACGAAGAGGCAAACGAGGCAAGGATCGCCGCCGAGGCAAAGCAAAACAAGGGCCAGGACCCCTGTAAATAGTGTTCCATGAGGTCCGCCATGAATGAATCATGCAAAACAAAGTATCCATTAGTACTGATCCACGGCGCCGGTTTCCGCGATCTCAAGTGGCCCGTCTACTGGGGGCGTATACCCTCTGCGCTCGAAGCGCAAGGCGCAAAGATCTACTACGGTCTTCAGGATTGCTGGGCAAGCATAGAGACTAACGCACAGGTGATAGCTGAACGTATCGATGCGATACTCGCAGATTCAGCTTGCGAAAAGGTAAACATAATAGCTCACTCAAAAGGCGGTCTGGACGCCAGAATGGCAGCGTCTTCGTGTGGCTGCGGAAGCAAGATCGCAAGTATCACAACTATAGCCACACCGCATCACGGGTCCAAAACGATAGACAAACTCTTTGCCATCCCCCGCCCCTTTTGGAACGCAGCAGCATTTGCCGTCGACAACTGGATCCGCATAGTAGGAGACAAAAAGCCGGATTTTCTGGAACTGTGCCAGGACTTTACAACAGAGCGGATGCAAGCATTCAACGATAACAATCCGGATGTTCCCGGGATCTTTTATCAAAGCTTTGCTTGTGTTATGGGCCATCCATTTTCTGATATTAACCTGTCTACTGCAAATGCGGTAGTAAAGCATTTTGAAGGTGATAACGATGGGCTGGTCTCTGTGAGCTCCGCAAACTGGGGCGAAAACTTTACGATACTCCGGTCTAATTCTTTCCGCGGCATATCCCACCTGGATGCCATAGATCTCCGCAGACACCGTCTGACAAGCAAGGAAGGTGCCGGAATATCAGACATCTGCGATTTCTACGTGGCACTTGCTAAGGATCTGAAGAACCGGGGATTTTAACACTTTTACAGATATAATGCAAAGATTTGAACACACAAACAGGCCGGGCTTCTGGCTCGGCTTTATAGACTTCTTCACCGCAGGTCTGTTTTTCCTGATATACATGCCAATGGGGCTCCAGGACGAACTGGAGAGCATCCTTGGGCACAAGATAAGACCGTACTGGCAGGCCTACCTGCTGGGCATACCGGACCTGTTCATATACCCGCTGGTCTGGATGGCAAACATTGCGGAAGAGCTGAAGGCCAAGGCTGAAGAGCTTGGGATCGACGGCCCTCACACATCCTGGAAGCACATGTTCTGGTGGAACCTGCTCGGATGCCTGTGCTTCGGCCCCATGATCGCAACAGAGCGCTTTTTCAAAACGCTCAACCAGATAGAAGCAGAGCTGAACAAACATTGATACAGACAAATCGAAGTTTGAAGGGATGTCACCATGATAAAGTTAATCGTGCCAAATAAGGAATACCTGCAGTCTTACATAGAAGCATATAACGAATATGCCGATAACAGTGTTTCGACGTATTCGTTTACCGACACATCTTCCTG
>JAZQIH010000171.1:0-3797 GCA_045541015.1 Anaerovoracaceae bacterium
TCGAATTAAACCACATGCTCCGCTGCTTGTGCGGGTCCCCGTCAATTCCTTTGAGTTTCACACTTGCGTGCGTACTCCCCAGGCGGAGCACTTAATGCGTTAACTTCGGCACCGACGTATTTCTACGCCAACACCTAGTGCTCATCGTTTACGGCGTGGACTACCAGGGTATCTAATCCTGTTTGCTCCCCACGCTTTCGTACCTCAGTGTCAGTTACAGTCCAGAAAGTCGCCTTCGCCACTGGTGTTCCTCCTAATATCTACGCATTTCACCGCTACACTAGGAATTCCACTTTCCCCTCCTGCACTCAAGTTCGACAGTTCGTAAGGCTCACATTGGTTGAGCCTATGCCTTTCACGTTACGCTTATCGAACCACCTACGTACTCTTTACGCCCAATAATTCCGGACAACGCTTGCCCCCTACGTATTACCGCGGCTGCTGGCACGTAGTTAGCCGGGGCTTCCTCCAATGGTACCGTCACTTTCTTCTTCCCTTAGGACAGAGCTTTACAATCCGAAGACCTTCTTCGCTCACGCGGCGTTGCTGCATCAGGCTTGCGCCCATTGTGCAATATTCCCCACTGCTGCCTCCCGTAGGAGTTTGGACCGTGTCTCAGTTCCAATGTGGCCGATCACCCTCTCAGGTCGGCTACTGATCGTTGCTTTGGTAGGCCGTTACCCCACCAACTGGCTAATCAGACGCAGGTCCATCTTACGCCGATAAATCTTTGGCGCTCCGGCCATGTGACCAAAGCGCTTTATGCGGTATTATCCCAAGTTTCCCTAGGCTATCCCGCAGCATAAGGTAGGTTACCTACGCGTTACTCACCCGTCCGCCGCTATCCATTCCTCCGCTTTGACGAATCTCTGCTTTGAAACTTCCCGCTCGACTTGCATGTGTTAGGCACGCCGCCAGCGTTCATCCTGAGCCAGGATCAAACTCTTAATGAATCGTATCTATCTTGACCTGAGTCAAGTATAAATCTTAAGTTTGAGCTTCTGCTCTTAGAACGCGTTGCGTTCGCTGTTTTCCGCTTTTAACGGAATTATTGTTTTTTGTTTAGGAATTGTACAAGGAAATTTTTCCTTACCAATCATTGCTGATTGTTTTTGTACAAGTCTTTAGAGAAAACTTAATTTCTCTTTTGACCTCTTCTTTGCACTATGTTGTTTTCAAGGTTCTTTGTTCCGCCCCGTTTGACGCGGAACAGTTGGTATTATAGCCGTCTTGAATGCCTTTGTCAACATCTTTTTTAACCTTTTTTAAGGTTTTTTCTGAGCTCTTTTCTTTGCAGATCTGAGCTTGTTGACTGCCGGTTTTTCGCGACAACGTTTGGTATTCTAGTACAAAGTCCGGCACTTGTCAATGACTTTTTTAAGATTTTTTAAACAATTTTTCAAACCCTAAAAGTCCGTCAGAAACCGACAAAACAAGCCCCGGAACATTGTATAGTTAACACAAATATTAGAGAATTATCTCTACGAGCTGGTCGTTCACAACGCCTGCAGCGTTAGCTTCATCTGTATCCAGGTGGAGCTCGGTGAAAGAAGTGTCTGTGCACCTTACTGCAACGTTATCGAATACAAGGCCTCTTTCGCCGCCTACTCTTACAGAAACAGTGTCCTTACCCACTACGCCTGCTATCTTAGCATCTTCCGGAGTGATGTGGATGTGTCTCATGGCAAGGATAGCGCCTTCCTTAAGATCTATGGAGCCGCAGGGTCCTGTAATAGTTACAGCTGCAGAATCCTTGAGCTTTCCGGAGAGCCTTACCGGGCACTTTACGCCAATGGTCCTGGCATCGGTAGCAGCAAGCTCTACCTGAGTCTGGGATCTTACCGGTCCAAGTATGCGAAGACCCTTGAGAGTGCCCTTGGGACCTGTTACGTCTACCTTTTCAGCGGTAGCAAACTGTCCGGGCTGGTTAAGATCCTTGGTCTTGGTGAGCTGATAGCCCTTGCCGAAGAGGGTCTCAAGATCTTCCTGAGAAAGGTGTACGTGTTTGTTGGATATACCAACAGGGAGCTTATAAGCCATTATTTATCCTCCTTGATCCAGGATATGTACGGAAGGTTGCGGTAATGCTGATCCATATCCAGTCCATACCCTACTATATATTTATCTTCTACTTCAAAACCGATGTAATCTCCTTTTATCTCGACTTTGCGCCTGCTGGGCTTGTCGAGTATGGAGCAGATCTTAAGGCTCTTCGGATTCTTTCCTGTAAGATATCTCTTAAGGTAGTCCAGAGTGAGCCCTGTATCTATTATATCTTCTACTATAATAACGTTCTGGCCTTCGATTGGAACATCCAGGTCCTTGATAATGCGGACTACGCCGCTGCTTTTGGTAGAGCTGCCGTAGCTGGAAACACACATGAACTCAAGTGTTACATCCAGGTCTATCTGCCTCATAAGGTCTGCCATAAACGGCACGGAGCCCTTAAGTATGCCTACCAGAAGGACGCTCTGCCCTTTGTAATCTTCTGTGATCTTCTGACCGAGCTCTTTTACTTTAGCTGCAAGCTCTTCCTGAGTGATCAGTATTTCCTGCGTAAATTGTCCTTTAGTCATTTGCTTCCTCTTCCTTATTGATAGTAAACTCAGCTTCGGTAACGTCCGAATCCTTATATCTGTACTTCTTTTCTCTTCCGCCCGGGGTCAGGTAAACATCCAGATCCGGACCGAAAAAGTAAAGAATGGCAGCCCATATGAGTATATCGTCCAGCCACCCGAACACAGGGATGAGCGGCGGTATGAGGTCCACCGGAAGGAAAAGATAGATCAGAGCGGCTATAAGAATTGCCTTCTTCCACCACTTGACTGTCTTATCCAAGATCATGGGGAGAACTCCCCTTATCCTGCCCAGCAATTTGAGTATCTTCATTGCCTAATATATCCTCCATGACAGAAAGCAGTCTGTCGTGACCGGTCCTCTTCAAGGCCGATACAGGGATCAACACATCAGCTGCTGACAGATCCAGTTTTTTTCTTATAACAGACAGGCTCCTTGAAAGCTCGTTGGAAGAGAGCTTGTCCGATTTTGTTGCTACTACTATGCCGTCCAGCCCATAATAGCGCAGGTAATCGTACATCTGAAGGTCCAGGGCTGTGGGTTCGTGCCTGCTGTCTACAAGCTGCACTACCTTAAGCAGCCCTTCCCTTTTGGAAAGATACGATTCCATCATCTTGCCCCATTCCTCGCTTTCCGACCTGGATACTCTGGCATAGCCGTACCCGGGGAGGTCCACGAGGCGGAACTCGTTGTTGATATTATAGAAGTTTATAGTGCGGGTCTTTCCCGGCGTTCCGCTGACCTTTGCCAGCTTCCTCCTGTTTAAAAGAAGGTTTATAAGAGAAGACTTACCCACGTTTGAACGTCCGGTAAAGGCTATCTCCGCCATGCCTTCCGCAGGATACTGCGAAGGCTTTACCGCGGCGCACAGGAACTCGGCAGATCTGATGATCATACCAGAGCCTCGCTTATAGCATCGGAGACCTTGCTGATAAGCACGAACTCCATGCTGTTTCTGACAGTTTCGGGCAGTTCATCCAGATCCGGCTTGCAGTCGGCCGGTATAAGGACCTTTCTGATGCCCATGCGGTGAGCAGCAAGGACCTTCTCCTTAATGCCGCCTACGGGCAGTATGCTGCCTCTGAGAGTGATCTCTCCGGTCATGGCGACATCCTTGCGCACCGGCCTTCCGGTAAGAGCCGAAATGACCGATATGCACATGGTTATACCTGCGGACGGGCCGTCCTTTGGAACAGCGCCCTCCGGGATGTGGATGTGAA
>JAZQIH010000172.1:0-5751 GCA_045541015.1 Anaerovoracaceae bacterium
ACCGTCCCCCTGATGCCAAACCGTCCTTTGTTTCTGTTTTACTTTGTCTGTTCTTCTACGTAGCTTACGATGTTGGCAACGACTTTGAAGTCTTCTGCTTTTTCGTCGGGAACTTCGATGTCGAATTCGCTCTCTATTGCCATGATTATCTCTACAGCATCCAGAGAGTCTGCCTCAAGATCCATCATAAGGTCTGTTTCCATGGTGATAGCTTCGGGGTTTACATCCAGCTGTTCAGCAATGATGTCTCTGATCTTTTCAAATACCATCTGTGGTACCTCCTTTAGTGTCCTTATAGTCTGCCGCAAGCCCTACGCCTATAAGCATATAAAACAGCGGCATCGTTCCGGTTTGGGGAGTATTGACGGCTCCTGCAGCAAGAAGGCAGAGCAGGGCGGCGAATATGGCAGCCTTTTGGTACCTGCGCGCGGAGGGCTGGGCTTCTGAGTGCAGCTGCTTTATGTAAGAAACTGCGTAGAAGATGAAGACTGCAGCCATTGCGGCAAGCGATACGTACCCGTTTTGTACAGCGCCGGCAAGATATAAGCTCTTTGGATCTTCTTCCGTGGCGGACGGATCCAGGCCGCATTTGAAGCGGTAGACCGGATCTTCTGCGTGCAGGAGAGGGAAGCTCCCTGCGCCGTATCCGGTAAGAGGCTCAGCCTTTGCCAGTGCAGCTGCGTATGGCCAAACAGCGCGGCGCTCGGTTATAAAGCGCGGCCCTGCGGCAGCAGGACGGGACGTTGTGCCTTTGAGCTTTGTGAGCTCGTCTTTACTATTGAGATAATACGCTTTTCCTTCCGCAAGAGCGAAGTCCCAGTTCTGGCCGGAATGCTCTATCCGAAGGATATTGGTATCATTTCCCCTTATTATACACAATTTGAACAGAGAATGGTAGGGCTCGACGTCAATTAAAAAGATTTTCGGGTCGGTTTCGCTCTCTTTAAGTGCCAGTTTGCTGCCTTCGGCGTCCGAAAAGTCCGCTTTGGCAAGTCGGTCTGCGCCTTCAGCGCTGCTTAGGACGGCCTTAAGCGTTACCGGCTGCGGTATTTCTGCGGGCTCTGCGTCCTCCGAATCTTCGGACGGCTGGACTGGACTTGTGCTGTCCGGCCAGGCCGTGAACACTACGCTGTTTTCTTCTGTTACTATATCTATGAGCTGCGCGTTTGCAGCTGTGAGCTCGGTCATGTGCTCCAGCTCTGGCTTCCAGGTGTTCCAGGCAAAGCCTAAAACGATTATCAATACTGCCGCAAACAGAGCTGCTGCGCCAAGGCCTCTTGCCGCAAAGCGGAAGTGGACGGCGGCCAGTATTATCATCCCGGCAAGGAAAGCCGCGGCGGCTGTTACCGGATCGGTCTTAGCGGCGGAAGCTACCAGAAGGGCAAGCACCAGCCAGCAGACGAAGGCGTTGGCGGCTGCAAAGAGTTTGCCTCGCCCAAGGTTTCCGGCCAGGAGCACGAATACGAAAGCCATGGCCGGCACAGTAAGCATTATATCAGACGGAACGCTCTTAAGGCTCAGGTACGAAAGATCGTCCAGGACGGTCCGCACTGTAATTACTATCATGGCTGCCCATACGCATACGCCCATGGACCAGTCCGGCAGCTTGGCTCCGGAAAGAAGTATGATGCTTAGCGCGCAGCATACCATCATGGCGGTGCTCTCCAGGTGCGCTGCGCCAGGCACTGCCTGCCTATAGGGGCTGCAGAACCAGGACACAACAGCCATTACCCCGTAGAGCGCGGCTGCTGCCTGCACAGGCCTGAACCTGAATCTGATCTGTTTTTTAGCTATGCAGACAGCAAAGCAAAAAACAGCAACAGCAGTCAGCCAAATGCAAAGGCCAAGGCTGGCATCCGGTCTTATTATGCCGTAGAGCGGAGGCACTGCGCCAAGCGCTATCAGGGGCAGCACGCACTGCCAGGGCGCCGCGTTTGCAGGCTTTGGAGCGTCTGTGCCTGTATTATTTAGTTGGAGAGCGTTTTCGTTTTCCATACTAATGCAGGATTATATATTAATATGATTAAAAATGCAAATCCGCGCTCTGCAGCCACTGTGAAATTTTGGATATTGTGTTGTTTTTAATAAACACTTATGATAAAATCAATTTAACTTTTTTCCCAGGCGGGATCTCTCCCGCATTTTCCCGGAATCAGAAGAAATTTCATACGTTTTCTTTTTGTGGAGATCATTTGATGGAACTTGACATTATAAAAGAAAAAAAGGTTGCCGAGCTCAGGGAGATAGCAAGGGCTCTTAAGATCGAAGGCGCCGAAAAACTCAAGAAAAAAGAGATAGTAGACATACTTACAAAGATGCACCAGGAGGCTCAGGCTCAGATGGCGGAAGAGGCTAAAGCCGAAGAGCCTAAAGCTGAAGAGCCCAAAAAGCGTCGCGGAAGGCCCAAAAAGCAGGCGGCCGCGGAAGATGCAGACGCACAGGGCGCTAAGGCAGAGGATAAGGCACAGGATGCCAAGGCGGAGGGTCCTGCCCCGAAGGCAGCAGAAGATGCCCCTGCTGACGGCAGCGCAGACTCTGCCAGCGAGGAAGGCGCAGAAAACAATGCAGCTGCAGACGCAGGCAGCGCAGCCGAAGGTTCAGCAGCCCAGGCAGACGAGCCCGCCCAGCCGAGCAAATACGACAACCGCTACGACACCACAGGTATACTGGAGCTTTCTGACAACGGCTTCGGCTTCCTGCGTTTCGAGAACTTCCTTACATCCGACAAGGACATTTACGTTTCGCCTACGCAGATCAGGCGCTTCAACCTCAAGACCGGAGACGAGATCCTTGGCGTAGTTAGAAAGCCCAACGAGGGGGAGCGCTTCGGAGCTCTGCTCTATGTAAGGACAGTAAACGGGGACGAGCCCGGCGTGGCAAAGTACCGCAAGGACTTCTCGGATCTTACACCTATCTACCCGCAGGAGCGCATATGCCTGGAAAAAGGCAGCAGCGCACTCTCCATGAGGCTCACGGACCTTGTAGCCCCCATAGGCAAAGGCCAGCGCGGCCTTATAGTGGCGCCTCCTAAGGCAGGAAAGACCACGCTCCTTAAGCAGATAGCAAAGGCCATAGAGGCTCAGGACCTTGGCGTAAAGCTGATGGTGCTGCTCATAGACGAGCGCCCGGAGGAAGTTACGGACATGAAGGAATCCATTAAGGGCGATGTTATCTATTCCACCTTCGACGAGCAGCCCCAGCACCACGTAAAGGTGGCGGAGATGGTCCTGGAAAGGGCGGAACGCCCCTGCGAGCACGGCAAAGACGTTGTAATACTCATGGACTCCATAACCAGGCTGGCCAGGGCTTACAACCTTGTTGAGCCGCCATCGGGCAGGACGCTTTCCGGCGGTCTGGACCCCGCAGCTCTCTACAAGCCCAAGAAGTTCTTCGGCGCGGCCAGAAATACCCGCGAGGGCGGAAGCATAACCATACTCGCAACGGCCCTCATAGAGACCGGCAGCCGCATGGACGATATGATATTCGAAGAGTTCAAGGGCACAGGCAACATGGAGCTGCACTTAGACCGCAGGCTCCAGGAAAAGCGCATATTCCCGGCTATAAACATCAACAAGACAGGCACCAGAAGGGAAGACATGCTCATGTCCCCCGAAGAGCTGGAGGCAGTCTGGCTGATGCGCAGAGCCGTTGCGGACTGGGGCGTGGAAGAGGCCACCGAAAAGATAGTGTTCGATCTTGTCCACACCAAGAGCAATTACGAGTTTATACAGAGATTTTTAAAGACGAGGTTATAGGCTTAAAGCCGCATTATGGATCTTAACAGAATATTTATGAAGAACGCCTGCCCCACAAAAGTGGGCGGGCAGGCTATACTCGAAGGCCTCATGATGAGAGGCTCAAGGGCCATAGCCGTTGCAATAAGGCAGCCGGACGGCAACATACACCTTACCGTGGAACCGCTGAAAAAGCCGGGCTCCTGGAAGAAGCTGCCCGTAATAAGAGGCGTGGTGAGCTTTGTCAGCTCCCTTGTTACCGGAACGTCCATACTGATGTACGGCGCGGACGTGCTGGAAAAGCTGGAGGAGCCCGCCAAGGACGCGGAGGAAAAGCCGGAAGGCCTTTCCAAAGGCGCAGTTATAGGCACTGTTGCGGTGGCGCTTGCACTGGTAATAGCGCTGTTCATACTGCTGCCTACCTTCCTGCTGGGCCTGGTAAGAAAGGCTGGGCTGGAGAATGTGGTCCTGCTGAACCTGCTGGAAGGCATCATAAGGATATGCATCTTTATAGGCTACATACTCTTTGCAAGGTCTGTGCCTGATGTGCGGAGGACTTTTGAGTATCACGGCGCAGAGCACAAGACCATACACTGCTACGAAAACGGCCTGGAGCTGACGCCGGAGAACGCGCAGAGCTTCTACACCCTGCACCCCCGCTGCGGAACAAGCTTCATGATGTTCGTAATGGTCATCTCCCTGCTGGTGTTCAGCCTGTTCGGATGGCCTGGGCTTTTCGCAAGGATAATAACAAGGCTGCTGCTTATACCTGTTGTTGCGGGGCTTTCCTACGAGCTGCTGCAGTGGACAGGCCGCCACGACAACGCCATTGTAAAGGCGCTCAGCATGCCGGGCATACTGCTGCAGAAACTCACCACCTGCGAGCCGGATCTTAAGGAGCTGGAGGTCGCCATCGCGGCTATGAACGCCGTGCTTCCCTCCCACATGAACGAGGACGTTCCCGTGGACTACTGGGTAGGCGTGCAGCTTGCGGACGGCACCCTTGTTAAAGACGAGGAAGAGACCGCAAAATTCATAGAAGAAAAGAACAAGAAGTAGCCGATGACAGTTGAAGAGTTCATAAACGAGATAATAAGGGTCTTTAAGAAGGCTGGCATAGAGTGCCCGGAGGCAGAGGCGGCTCAGCTTGCCTGCCACGTGCTGTCCTGCGCAAGGAGCTGGCTGTACTCCCACAAGGACGACGAGGTAGACGACAAGGTGCTGCTTGCATCGGCGGCTCTTATAAACGAGCGCTGCAAGGGAAGGCCTCTTCAGTACATACTGGGCACCGCGGATTTCTGCGGCGTAACTCTTGCCGTGGACGAAAGGGTGCTTATCCCAAGGCCGGAAACTGAAGAACTGGTGGAACTTGCTGTAAAAGAGCTTTCCGAGCCCGTAAGCGATTCCGCCTGCGCTTCAGGCATAGCAGAGGCCAGAAAGGTGCTTGGCCTGGGACCTGCGCCTTACGTGCTGGATCTTTGCACTGGCAGCGGCGCTATTGCGGCTGCTGTTGCAAAGGAGCTTCCAAGGTCCAAAGTGGTTGCAACAGAGCTTTCGCCAAAGGCTTTCATGCTGGCCAGCGTTAACTTAAGACCTTTTGAGAACGTGAAAGTGCTGAGAGGAGACCTTTTTGAGGCTCTCGGCAGCCTTGAAGAGGGCGAGAGAAAGTTCGACGCAGTGCTCACCAACCCGCCTTACATCCCAAGCGCGGAAGTGGACAGGCTGGAAAAGCACGTTAAGGACTACGAGCCCCGCATGGCCTTGGACGGCGGAACAGACGGCCTGGACATAGTAAGGCGCATAATAGCGGACGTGCCTAAATACCTTAAGCCGTCCGGACTTTTCCTTATGGAGATAGGGGACGACCAGGGCGCGGAGGTGCTGTCCATGGCTTTGGAATCCGGCGCCTTCAGGCAGGCCTGCATAGTAAAGGACCTGCAGGGCCGGGACCGCATCTTAAAAGCAAGATCGCTTTGATAATTGGGGACGGTCCTGGATTGTGATTTTGTAAAAAAAT
>JAZQIH010000173.1:0-6762 GCA_045541015.1 Anaerovoracaceae bacterium
CATGGCTACGATCCGACTTTGCAGTACAAAGGTTTACTAAATATATTTGTTAGTATATAATAAAGTATTCAATTTGCAGCAAGAAGAGGTGCAGACAATGAGAGTTGTAGTAAAGATCGGCACATCAAACATCACTCACCCCACGGGGCAGCTGAACATTCGCCACGTGGAGACGCTGTGCAAGATCCTCAGCGATATCAAAAACAGCGGCGCGGAGCTGATCGTGGTCTCCTCCGGCGCAACCGCAATGGGCGTCGGCAAGCTCAACCTGCCCGGGAAACCATCGGACATGCCTGGCAAGCAGGCCTGCGCGGCGGTGGGCCAGTGCGAGCTGATGTACACCTACGACAAGCTCTTTTCGGAGTACAACCACACCGTGGCTCAGATCCTGCTGACCCGCGACGATTTCAAGAACAAGACGCGCCACAAGAACTTCACGAACACCATCGAAAGGCTCCTGGCGCTTGGGGCGCTGCCGATAATCAACGAGAACGACACTGTTTCGACCGTTGAGTACGGCGTGGGCGACAACGACACTCTTGGCGCGCTGGTCGCTACCGGGGTGGGCGCGGACCTGCTGGTGCTGCTCTCGGATGTTGACGGCCTCTACACGGCGGACCCCAGGACGGACGCCGGCGCGAAGCTCATCGCCCGTGTGGACGAGATGACGGACGAGATCATGGCTCTCGGCGGCGGCAGGGGGAGCAAGCTTGGGACCGGCGGCATGGCCACCAAGCTGGGCGCTGCGAAGATCTGCATGGAGGCCGGCACGGACATGGTGATAATCAACGGAGACAAGCCGGAGCTACTCTACGACGTGGCGGAAGGCAAGCCGGCAGGAACGCTGTTTGCCGGGAAGAAGTAGCTGGACAGAGGCTTGGACTGCAGAGAAACGTTGAAATATCAACAGGCTGCAGGCTGTAACTAATATTTAGTGGCATAAAAGGAGGGGCAAAATGACTCCGACTATCGATATAATCAAAGCGGCAAAGGCCGCTGCGCCTCAGCTGGCGTGGGCCGGATCGGCACAGAAGAATAGGGCGCTGCTTTCCATGGCGGACGCGCTGGAGTACGCGGCCAACGACATCCTGGCGGCAAACGCTCAGGACGTGGAGGCATCGCGCGAAAAATACGGACCCGTGATGATAGACCGTCTTTCCCTGAGTCCGGCAAGGATCAAGGGCATGGCGGACGGCATCCGGGAAGTGGCGGCGCTGGAGGACCCCGTGGGCAGAGTGCTCTCCAGGGTCGAGCGCCCGAACGGACTTGTGATAGAAAAGACCGCGGTGCCCATGGGGGTGATCGCGATAATCTACGAGAGCCGCCCGAACGTGACTTCGGACGCGGCGGCGCTTGCCATTAAGGCGGGAAGCGCGGTGGTGCTGCGCGGGGGCAAGGAGTCCTACCGCTCCAACAGGGCGATAGCGGACGCGCTCGCGGAAGGCCTTGAAAATGCCGGGCTTCCGGGGCAGCTGGTGGGCCTGGTTGAGGACACCACCCGAGCCAGCGCGGCGGAGATCATGGCGGCGGAGGGCCTGGTGGACCTGCTGATCCCAAGGGGCGGCGCGGGGCTCATCCGAAGCTGCAAGGAGAACGCCAAGGTGCCCTGCATCGAGACGGGCACGGGCATCTGCCACATTTTCGTGGACGAGACGGCGGACCAGGCCAAGGCGCTGGATATCATAGAGAACGCGAAGACGAGCAGGCCTTCTGTCTGCAACGCGGAGGAGGTGCTGCTGGTGCACAGGGCCGTGGCGGCTGAGTTCCTGCCGAAGCTCAAGGCGCGGTTGGTGGACGAGAGGGCTGCAAGGAACGCGGCTGGCGGAAAGAGCGGCGGTGCCTGCACTCCGGTGGAGCTTCGCCTGGACGAAGAGGCGGCGGCCATCATTCCCGGGACACCGGCCGGCCCGGAGGACTTCGACACCGAATTCCTGGACTACATCCTGGCGGTCAAGATCGTGGGCAGCGCGGACGAGGCCATCGCGCACATTGCGGCGCACTCCACGCACCACAGCGAGGCCATCCTGACAGAGGACGCGGAGAACGCGGAGCGGTTCACCCGGCTGGTGGATTCCGCGGCGGTCTACGTGAACGCCTCCACGCGCTTTACGGACGGCGGCGAGTTTGGGCTTGGCTGCGAGATGGGCATCTCCACGCAAAAGCTCCACGCGCGCGGGCCGATGGGGCTGGCCGAGCTCTGCACCTACAAGTACATAGTCCGCGGCACCGGCCAGATAAGATAAAGGAGAAAACAAATGAGTAACATAAAAGCAGGTTTCATTGGCTGCGGCAACATGGGCGGCGTCCTGGCCGCAGTGGCAGCCAAGGCGCTGGGGCTCGGCGCAGCAAACAGTGCTGCAGAGGCGGGCGGCGCGGTCTACGTGGCGGACCACAACCAGTACAAAGTGGATCAGCTGGCCGAGACCTTCGGCTGCAAGGCATCCAGCGCGGAGGAGATCGCCCGCGAGTGCGATATGATCTTCCTTGGCGTAAAGCCGCAGGTCATGGGCAACGCCTGCGAAGAGATCAAGGACGTGCTGGCGGAGCGCAGCAAAGCGGCCAGCGGAACCAGCGCGGAAAAAGAAACCGGCGCCCCATCCAGCCCCTGCATCGTCTCCATGGCGGCCGGCCTCAAAATAGAATACTTCGAAAAACAGCTCGGCAAGGTGCCGGTCATCCGCATGATGCCCAACACCCCCTGCGCAACAGGCGCCGGCGTGGTGCTGTACTCAGTCTCTGAGCGGGTCGCCCCCGAGGCCGAGCAGGCCTTCATGGAACTGATGCGCCCGGCCGGGATGATCATCCGCATGGAGGAGGCCAAGATCGACAAAGGCAGCGCGGTGTCCGGCTGCGGCCCGGCCTTCGTGTACATGTTCATAGACGCGCTGATCGACGCGGGCGTGCGCGTGGGGCTGCCCAGGACCCAGGCCAAGCAGCTGGCCATCCAGACCGTGCTGGGCTCGGCCATGATGTGCACCCAGAGCGGCGCAGCGGAGCCGGCCAAGCTGAAGGCCGATGTCTGCTCCCCCGCAGGCAGCACTATCGAGGGCGTGATGGCGCTGGAAGACTACGCCTTCCGCGCGGCGATCATGGAAGCGGTCAAAGCCTCCTACGAGCGCACCGTGGAGCTGGGGAAGTAGGCGCAAAGTTGCAAATAAAACGCACCCGCATCGTAATTTTACGCTGAAACAGCTGCCTCAGCCCCTGCTATTTTGCTGTTTTGCAGCTTTACCCGCGGCCCCGAATGCTGTAAACTGGGGTCAGAAAAGGGGTGAACAACATGGCAATTTATCAGGCAAAGGTAAAAGGCGAATTATGGGACGTTGTAAGCTTCGTGGAACGCGAGCTCGGCAGCAGGAGTCAGACTATCAGCCTCGAGCACGAGGCCGAGACCACTGCGGGCGACGCGCAGATCCGCGTTGCGGCGTTCGAGCGCTACAGCTGGTTGGGCGGCAACAGGGTCAGTCTGAACATCACGTACATCGGCAGCGGCGGCGAGGTGGAGATGATCGCCACGTCCACCGGCGGCAGCCAGGCAATGTTCTACAAGCTGAACACAATCGGCGAAGAAAACTTTATGCAGACATTTATCGAGGCGGTCCAGGCGTACAGCAGCCAGGGCTGGTAGCGCGGTCCAGGCGTACCGCAGCAAAACAGGAGGAACATAAATGACTTACGAACTTATTATTGAGCGCCAGCAGCCCACCTGCGGCGGCAAGTCCCCGTTCAAGTGTGAGATCAAGAGCGTCACCACGGACGACCCGCTGGCCTACGTTAAGAAGCTGGAGCCGGGCAGCGAGCCGGAATTCAGCACTACCGAGGCCGGGGAGCTGGTCTACGAGATGCACGATTTCAAGGGCATGCTGATCCGCTACATTTTTACCGAGGATTAGGCAATAAAAAGGCTTGCAACTAAATTACAGTTGCAAGCCTTTTTATTGAAATTTCAATGCTATTCGGCTCTGCTTTGCGGATCCTCAGCTGCGCCGGCTTCTTCCTTCTCCATTTCCTCCGCCAGGTGCTTCCTTACGTATTCTTCCATGCGGCGGCTGTAGTAGGCTAGGTCTATGGCCCAGAAGAGCAGCAGCGCGGCCGCCCAGCCCAGCGGCGAAAGGTTCAGCATCTTGCGCCAGTAGAGCAGCCCCACCAGTACCGGAGAGAACAGTATGCCTATCCATATGTTGACCTTGTTCTCTGCGCGCCATTTTGCCTTCCAGAAGGCGCGGCGCTCATCGGCGGAATAGCCCGAGGCCGCATTTGTGTTCTGTTTTTCATCCATTGACATCACGTCCCTTCCGTTAGCGGTTCAGCCGCGGTAGACCAGCCACATTACGCCGCCGATCACCGCGTAGTTCAGCAGGGTCAGCAGCGGCACGCCAATAGAAAACTTCTTGTGGAGCGTCTTGTGGTGGAACACCCCCATGCCAAGCAGCGCTCCGGTGCCGCCCATAAACAGCGCCAGCAGGATCAGCGTCTTCTCCGGAATGCGCCACTTTTCGCCCTTGGCCTTGAGCTTATCCACGCCGTAGACTATAAAAACTATGAAGTTCCAGGCCGCAAAGGCGATCAGGAATATCTTGAGCCAGTTCATGTTGTTGCTAAGCCAGCACCTTCTTAAGCGCTTCGCGGAACTTCGGAGTCCACCACAGCAGGTAGCCTGCCTGGGTCGGGTGGATGGGGTCAGCCATGTAGTAATTGTAATCGCTGGCGGAAACGGCGTTCATCTCCGGGTCGTTCCAGAGGTCTATAACGCAGGCGTCCCACTTTTCGGCGAAGGCCGGAAGGGCGTCCACAAGCGCCTGGTAGCCTTCATTCTCGAACCTGGTGCCGGTGTAGACAAACAGCGGGCAGCCCCAGATGGCTTGGCAGTAAGCCGCAACAGCCTCCAGTGCGCCAAGAGTGGTCTTGGTGTCGAACACGCGCGGGTCGCGGGAGAACGCAAGCTCGCCGGCAGGAACGCCGCGGCGGGCATCGTTTGTCGAGAGCTGAACTACTATCGCATCAAAGTGCTGAGCCGGATCCAGCTTCTTGAGCCTTGCGAGGTAGGACATTCCGTCCAGGTCCGCAAGTGTGGTGCCAGGGGCCGCCTCTTTTACGACCTCGCAGCCGTCCTGAAGGGCCAGGTAGTCCGCCATGGACACGCCCAGAGAAGCGCTGCCTGCGGTAACGGAAGAGCCCAGGAACAGCACACGCTTGCCGCGAAGCGGGGAATCCGCGCAGCCCTCGGTATTTATATACTGCGGGTGATACATAGCGTTGTTGCCCGGCAGCTTAGCCATTTTTCTATCTTTAAGGAACTTGAGCGGGCCTTTTCCGCCCTTTGTGCCAAGGACCACAAGCTCCGCAGCAGCAACTACAGGAACTGCGACAGCGGCAGCAATGACAGCTCTTTTATTCATAACTATACCCTCCTTTGGTCTTTAAAGTGTACGGTTAATTATACAATAAAACTGCGGCTTTGTGCAAAAAACTGTTTGACTGTCAAAAAGGCCCTGTGAGGCCGTAAAATGGCGTTAAAAACGCGAAAAACACCACAATGGACAAATCTGTGCCGCAGCGCTTGATGCTTCTCAAACGGGCGATTTTTGCGTTTTCCTGAGCGGCGCGCTGCTTCTTCTGCCGGCCGTTTCTGCGCTTCTCCGCCGCACGCTCTGATGTCACTTTTACATTGTATTTCCAGCCCAATCATTATATAATTAAAAATTGAAAATCAAACATGGGATGGAAATAATGAGTACCAAACACTATATATATCTGGATGTCGTCCGTCAGCTGGCGGCCCTGGCCGCGGCCCTGCACATGCTGGGCCTTCTGGAAGGCGGCTGGCTGGCTGTGTGCACCCTTCTTGCTGCGGCGGGCTACATTGCCGTAAGAAACAGCTTTGCTGAAGAAAAATTCTCAGTCTGGCGCTGCTGGCTGCGCCTTTTCTTAAGGATATGGGTTCCGGCGCTTGCGGTGGTCTGCCTTACCGTGCTGGCAGCGCACTTCCTGCCGAGCGTCATCTGGATACCCGTCAAGCCGGAGTCCTTCTCCGCGCTGCTTGGCTTCAACAACTACTGGCAGCTTGGCGCGGGCCGCAACGCATTTGCGGACCTGTTTACCTCCCCGCTGACCCACATGTGGGCGGCCTCCATTCTGATGCAGTTTGCAGTGGTGTTCCCGCTGCTGTTCGTGCTGCTGCGCTGGATGGGGAACAAGCTTGGAAAGGCCGTTCCGTGCTGGATAACCCTGCTTCTGGGGCTGTTCGGCTTTGCTGCGTTCGGCTTCCTTGCCGGAAACGACCTGATGAGCGCCTACTACGGCTCCGTGGTAAGGGCTTCCGCTATATTTCTGGGCATGTTTGCTGCCCTGGTGCAGCACTACTACGGCGGCATCATTCCCGCGTTTGCAAAAAAGAAGCCGCTGAGCGTCATAATATTCTGCATTTACACCGCGCTCTGGGTCTACCTGGTCTGCTTTGCCGCAGAGGACGGCCCCTGGATGTGGGTGAAGGATCTTCTCAGGATCACCGGCTCCGACGTTCTGCTGAAGCTGGTGCTGGTTACCCTTATAAGCACCAGGATGCTTGGCTACGGGGCTTACATTTCCGAAGGCTGCAGCCGCAAGGCTCTTAAGACCGCGGGCGGCGTAAGCTGCGGCATCAGCTACGAGCTCTATCTGCTGTTTGCGCCTCTGGTCTTTCTGGCTCCGCACGTGCTGCCGGAGGGCTTCGGCGTGCTCCCGACCCTCGGATGCATCGGCGGCGCTGCTGTTATAGGCGCT
>JAZQIH010000174.1:0-11995 GCA_045541015.1 Anaerovoracaceae bacterium
AGGTACTTCCAAACATTCTTCTTTGGAAAGCTGTGAACAGCTGCGATTCAGTTCTCCAGCTGTATGTTAACGGAAGATATAATTATGTGCATTTTCCGGGAATATGCGATTTTGGATATCTGTTTATTGATGGTCAGGGGCATCTTCCTCCGTACAGCATGGCACAGCTGCTTTGGGAGTATTTCTACAGCGGGTATAGAAGGATCGGGGGCAGTATAGTCTGCGGAGAGCCTCTTAGAAGCTTCGAATATGTTCTGGAAAGGCTTGCGCTTGATGAGCCCCGCGCTCTCGACATACTTCCTGAGGTCAGATATGTTATAGGCGAGATCTTGGGGTGTGATGAGAAAAAGCTTGCCTCGGAGCTTGTTGACTTGGAACTTGATACATATGAAAAATATGGAGAGATATCTCCGTATACTGAATAAAAAAGCGCTGTAATGTGTGCGGAGGGCTATGCTATGTACACAAAACATACAGGACACTATACCATTGCTGATGGGAGCAGCCTGGAGTATGATGCCTACTATCCGGCTGATCCCAGAGCCGACCGTGCGTCCGTGGTTCTGTTTTTTGGCGGCGGTTATGTCAGAGGGCTTAAGGAGCACATGGAAGATGTGGCTGATCAGCTGGCATCTTACGGATTTATTGCGTTTGCTCCGGATTACCGTGTCTTTAACCGGCAGGGCGTGTCTCCTTATGAATGTGCTAAGGATGGCTGCTATTTCTACAAACATCTTCTGGACAATGCAGAATTCATTGGCATAGATCCAGAGAGGGTGTTTCTTTCCGGTGGAAGCGCAGGCGGAGGTGTTGCGCTGAATACAGCCATAGGTTTCAGACGACCTGCCGGGCTGGTACTGTTCAATCCTGCTTATACAGTATCTGATGCCAGAGATGAGAAAATAAAGCCTTTGCTTGAGGGTCGGCCGCAGATATATCCGGATCGCTGCGACGGATATTCAGATATGTTTATGATAGACCCTGCCCAACGCGTCAAATATCTTAACGGACCGTTTTCTCCATGCATCGTCTTCCATGGATCGGAAGATGTAATGGTATCGCCGGAAGGGGTAACACAGTTCGCAGAGGACCTTAAAAAACTTGGCGGAATATGTGAACTCCATATGTTTCCCAGTCAAAAGCACGGCTTTTACCACAAGGACAGAAATGCAAAGCTGCATGTGGAGACGTGCCGTCTTGCCGCAGAGTTTATGGACAGGATCCTGAAGGGATAAAACAAGCCTGGACCAGGCAATACTTTCCCCTTGCAATACGAACAAATGTTCGCTATAATATATGTGCAGGGGGATGCAATGAAGGTCATATCAAGGCCCATAGACACCATCGTAGTGTTCCGGGGCGGAAGCAAGCCGCTTCCTTACAAGTTCAAATATACGGATGCAGCCGGCGGCAGCAGGGAGGTCTTTGTCGGGCGCATTTTGCTTGCGGAAAAGCTTAAAGTAGCGGGCCGCCAGGTCTTTACATACGATTGTCAGAGCAATATAGAGGGCAGGGAAAGGCGCTATCAGATAAAATACCACGTGGACGATCAGCGCTGGGAACTTTCCAAAATGTAAGTTTTTTGCGTGCTTTGGATGCTGCAAATAATTCTGTTTTTTGCATCAACTTTTGCTTGACATGAAGGCCTTTAGATGCTATTATCTTTCGTGCAGTCGCTCTGAAGGGGTGGCCGCAAACTTGTGTGGCGGGATGGCTCAGCTGGCTAGAGCACTCGGTTCATACCCGAGGTGTCGTGGGTTCAAGTCCCTCTCCCGCTACCACTTTTAGGCCCGGTAGTTCAGCAGGTTAGAATGCCAGCCTGTCACGCTGGAGGTCACCGGTTCGAGCCCGGTTCGGGTCGCCATTTTTTATGACATACGGTGGGTGTCGTCAAGCGGTTAAGACCCTGGGTTGTGGCTCCAGTACACGAGAGTTCGAATCTCTCCACCCACCCCATATCACTAACCAACCGTATTTTGCAGGGGTATCGCCAAGCGGTAAGGCAACGGATTCTGATTCCGTCATCCGGGGGTTCAAATCCCTCTACCCCCGCCATTTTTTTAAGGCGACATAGCCAAGTGGTAAGGCGCAGGTCTGCAAAACCTTTACTCCCCGGTTCAAATCCGGGTGTCGCCTCCATGAAAAAGACCCGTATCGCGGGTCTTTTTTCTTATCTGAAAATAGTGCGGCAGGCCCGGCCGGATGTTATAATCAAAACCATATGGATGGAAAAGCAGTTTATACATCAAACCTATTCGAAGTGTAAAATGCTTTTGACCAGGCTTGTTTTGAGATGTAAAATCATATAAAAGGGGACGCGTAAAAGGAGGCACGCAATGGCTTTGTTCGGCAAAAAACATAACTATACACGTTTCAATATAACCAGAAACGGCTTTGTTATAGCCTGCAGAAGGTTCGGGGCAAAAGACCCCGCCGGAAAGCCTCCTGTTATCATAAGCCACGGCTTTATGAACACCCAGAAAAACACAGAAGACTACGCCGCAAAGTTCGAGGAGTGGGGCTACACAGCCTACACCTTCGATTTTGTCGGCGGAGCGCCCAGTAACGACAGCACCGGCAGCATGGCGGACATGTCTGTAATGACAGAAAAAGAGGACCTGTTTGCCGTTATGGACCACGTTCTTGCAGAAACAGGGGCTAAGAAGGTCATACTCATGGGCTGCAGCCAGGGCGGTTTCGTAAGCGCTCTGGCATCTTCCGAAAAGCCGCAGCTTGTTGAAAAACTGATACTTTTCTACCCCGCGCTCTGCATTCCGGACGATGCGCGCAGCGGCAGGATGATATTCTTCAAATTCGATCCGGCCAATGTCCCCAAGGAAGTAAAATTTATAGGAAGGCTCAAGATCAGCCACGACTACATAAGCGAGATGCAGGGCTTTGATCCGTTTGAGTCCGCCTGTCTGTTCCCCGGGGATACCCTTATAGTGCACGGCACCAAGGACAAGATCGTAGACATAAACTACTCCAAGTGCGCCTACACGGCGTTCTGCAGGAACTCCGGCGCGGAAAACAAGCACTTTTTCGAGATCCAGGGCGGCGCCCACGGCTTTTCCGCAAAACACGATGTCGTAGCCATCGAGGCCTTAAAGCAGTTCCTGGACGGCCGCTCCGAGGTCATAACAGTGGATGTTAAAGTCCTTAAGACCAGGACCGTGCAGTCCGGAGAGCTCAGGACCAAGTACATACCCTTTGAGGGCGGTGCCAAGAGCCGCTTCTTTGCAGGAAACATACTGCCAGGCGCGGTGGACACCTGGAAGTGGCAGGGCAAGCTGCTGGAGAGCTGCTGCGCCTCTTACGTGCTCAGCGGCTTCGATCTTAAAGGCCAGCCATGCCATATAACCATAAACAACCGCTCCAAAGACGGGCGGAACTGGCAGCCGGAGGTGTTCACGGACAGCAAGGCTCTGGACTTTATAAACACCCAGCAGTGCAGCGCCGTTTTCGAGCCCAGAAAAGGCGGCCCCGTAATACATATCTTCGCAAAAGCATAGCGCTTTTTAAGCTAGTTATGTTATAATATTTTGGTTGCGCTTAAGGCACAGATCAGAAAGGAGGGATCACCGATGCACGAGCTTACAGAACTGATGGAATCCATACTGGAGAAGCTTCGATCTAAACAATACGCAAAGCTTCGCCTTCAGCTGGACGAGCTGGAACCGGCAGATATTGCCGAGATCATGGAGACCCTCTTAGACGACGGAGAGATCAGCGAATCAGAACTCACCGTGCTCTACAGGCTCCTGCCCAAAGACCTTGCGGCAGACGTCTTCATAGAGCTCAATCCGGACATGCAGGAAAACCTCATAACTGCATTCTCGGATAAGGAACTTCAGGCAGTCCTGGATGACATGTATCTGGACGATACCGTAGACGTCATCGAGGAGATGCCTGCCAACGTAGTTAAGCGTATACTCAAGAACGTAGACGCCCAGACACGCAGCAACATCAACCAGATACTCAACTATCCGGAAGACTCCGCCGGCTCTATCATGACCATAGAGTACGTGGATCTGTCTCCGGAAATGACTGTCCAGGACGCGTTCGACCACATACGCAAAACAGGTATAGACAAAGAGACCGTCTACACCTGCTACGTAACAGAAAAGAAAAAACTCGTCGGCTTCGTATCCGTAAGGGATCTTCTGATGAACCCCTACGAGGCAAAGATAGCCGATATAATGGACGATAACGTAATATCCGTTCAGACCACGGACGATAAGGAAGAGGTAGCCAACGTCCTTTCCAAGTACGATATGATAGCCGTGCCCGTTGTGGACAAAGAGGGCAGGCTGGTCGGTATCGTAACCGTAGACGATGCTATCGACGTCCTTACCGAAGAGGCTACAGAGGATATCGAAAAGATGGCAGCTATCACGCCGTCCGAGCATCCGTACCTTCGCAGCACAGCCTGGGAGATATGGAAGCAGAGGATACCATGGCTTCTGCTGCTGATGGTTTCTGCCACATTCACAGGCATGATAATCACCAATTTCGAATCCGCCCTGGCAGCCCAGGTGGCTCTTACGGCCTTCATTCCTATGCTTATGGATACCGGAGGTAATTCGGGCTCTCAGGCCAGCGTTACCATAATCCGCGGACTTTCCCTCGGAGATATAGAATTCTCGGATATCCTTAAGGTAGTATGGAAGGAGTTCCGCGTGTCCATACTCTGCGGCATTTCGCTTTCCGTTGTAGCCTTCGGAAAGATAATGTTAGTAGATCACCTGCTTATGCATAACGACGAGATAACGCCTCTTGTGGCGCTTGTCATCTGCAGCGCGCTGGCGCTTACCGTAGTAATAGCAAAGCTTGTCGGCTGCACGCTCCCGCTGTTTGCAAAGAAGATAGGATTCGACCCCGCAGTCATGGCTTCGCCGTTCATAACCACCATAGTAGATGCGCTGTCTCTCATGATATATATGAATCTGGCAACGCTCATACTTGGATTGTAATAAATGTTATAAGAATAATGAATTAGGGCCTAAAACAGCTTGAAGAATTATTCATTATTTAGTAAAATAGCTTAGATATCTCACGATATGTAATTAAAGTTAAAGATAAGGAGAAGCGATTATGATTCTAGACAAAGAACATGCAATGCTGCAGAAGCTTTATCGCCAGTTCGCCGAGACCGAATTCACCAAGGAACTCCTTGAGGAATTGGAAGCCACAGGCGAATTTAACAGAGACATCCACAACAAAATGGCGAAGTACGGCTTTATGGGCGTAAAGATCCCCAAGCAGTATGGCGGAGCAGGCGGAGACTATCTGGCTTACGCACTGCTGGTCGAGGAATTTGCGCGCGTCAGCTGCGTTCTTTCCATCTATGCCAACACTTCCAACTCCCTCGGCGGAGGCCCGATGATGCTTGCCGGCTCTGAAGAGCAGAAGAAGAAATACCTCCCGCAGGTAGCAGACGGCAGCAAGATCATGGCATTTGCGCTCACAGAGCCTGGCGCAGGTTCTGATGCAGGCGGTACAACAACTACTGCTGTTCTCGAAGGAGACGAATGGGTGCTCAACGGTCGTAAGACCTTCATTTCCGGCGCTCCGTTCGCAGACTGGGCAATGGTATTCGCAAAGACCGATCCTTCCCAGAAGGGAAGCCGCGGCATATCCCTCTTCGTCGTAGACATGAAGCTCCCCGGAGTTTCCTGCGGTGCTCACGAGAACAAGATGGGTATCATCGGTTATCCGACATCCGACCTCATCCTGGAAGATGTACGCATCCCCAAGGATTGCCTCGTCGGAGAGCTCAACAAGGGCTTCGGCTACGCTATGAAGACCCTGGACGGCGGACGTCTGGGAATGGCTGCTCAGGCACTGGGCGTTGCTCAGAGCTGCCTTGAGGAAGCAACCAAGTATGCTAAGGAAAGAAAGCAGTTCGGCAGAAGGATCGCAGACTTCCAGGGCATCAGCTTTATGATCGCAGATATGGCTACAGACGTAGAAGCTTCAAGACAGCTGGTTTACCACGCTGCACAGCTCAAGGACGCTAACAGCCCGGATGCAACAACAGCTTGCTCCATCGCCAAGTACTTTGCTGCAGAGGCTGCTAACCGCTGCGCATACAAGGCTGTGCAGATCCACGGCGGATACGGCTACATCAAGGAGTACAAGGTAGAAAGACTCTACAGAGATGCCCGCATCACTTCCATCTACGAAGGTACCTCTCAGGTACAGCAGATGGTCATCGCAGCCAACACGCTGAACAAGATCAAGTAAGGAGGACAGGACATGAAAATATTTGTAACAGTAAAGCAGGTTCCTGATACTTCCGGTAAGGTCGCAGTTAAGGCAGACGGAACTCTGGACAGAGCTTCCATGCAGACCATCACCAACCCGGACGACCTCAACGCAGTAGAAGCTGCTCTCACACTCAAGGACGAGTATGGCTATAAAGTAGTAGCATTCTGCATGGGACCCCCGCCAGCTGAACCAATGCTCAGAGAGCTCATCGCTATGGGCGTAGACGAGGCAGTCCTCATTTCCGGCAGAGAATTCGGCGGATCCGATACCTACGCTACATCCCAGATCATAGCAGCAGCTATCGATCACTACGGAATAGAAGAGGACGACATCATCCTCGCTGGCCGTCAGGCTATAGATGGTGATACTGCTCAGGTAGGTCCGCAGATCGCTGAAAAGCTTGGTCTTCCGCAGATCACCTATGCAGGCGATATCAAGAAGGAAGGCAACACCCTTACAGTAAAGAGAATACTGGAAGACGGATACATGATGATCAAGGTCCAGACACCGTGCATGATCACCTGCATCAAGGAGCTCAACACTCCGAGATACATGACCGTAAGCGGAGTCCTGGGTGCATGGGAGAAGCCGCTCACAGTTTACGACTATCCTACACTTCAGGATCATCCTCTCATCGACAAGTCCACCATCGGTCTTAAGGGATCCCCGACAAACATCTACAAGTCCTTCACACCTCCTCAGAAGGGTGTTGGCACGATGCTCAAGGGCGACGGCAAGGACACCACCAACGAGCTGGCAAGCATCCTTGCTGCTAAGCACATAATCTAAGGGAGGATATGACAATGGCTTATGATAGTTCCAAAATAGAAGATTTCAAGAATGTATGGGTCTTCTGCGAGCAGCGTCAGGGCGTTATGATGCCCACCACCTTCGAACTTATCTCCGAAGGCAGAAAGCTCGCTGATGAGCTTGGCGTAGACCTCTGCGGCATCCTCCTCGGAGATAACGTAGACGGTATCGCAGCAGAGCTCGGCGGATACGGCGCAGACAAGGTCCTTGTCTACAACAGCCCGCTCCTCAAAGACTATACAACAGATGCCTATACAAAGGTCATCTGCGACGCAGTAGAAGAGTTCAAGCCGGAAGTTATGATCTTCGGCGCTTCCAACATCGGAAGAGACCTGGCTCCCCGCTGCGCAGCAAGGCTCCACACCGGACTTTGCGCAGACTGCACTCACCTCGACATAGACCTCAACGGATATATCGAGTTCCTCAAGACCGGTTCTTCTCTGGACGTAGAGCACATGAGCTTCGAATCCAAGCTCTTCGACGTTAACAAGAACCTCAAGATGACCCGTCCGGCATTCGGCGGCCACCTTATGGCTACCATCGTTTGCCCCAGGTTCAGGCCTGCTATGGCTACAGTCCGTCCCGGCGTTATGAAGAAGAGACCCTTCGACGAAGCCGGAACAAAGAAGGTAGTTATAGAGCATCCCGCATTCCAGCTTGCTGAGTCCGACATCAAGACTCAGGTACTGGAAGTAGTAAAGGCTACCAAGAAGCTCGTAGACCTCATCGGCGCAGACGTTATCGTTTCCGTCGGCGCAGGTATCGGTAAGGACGTAGAGAAGGGCGTAGCTCTTGCAGAAGAGCTTGCTGCAGTTCTCGGCGGCGTTGTAGGCGCTTCCCGTGCCGCAGTAGACGCTGGCTACATCACTGCTGATCACCAGGTAGGACAGACCGGTAAGACCGTTCACCCGAAGATCTACATTGCCCTTGGTATCTCCGGTGCTATCCAGCACAAGGCAGGTATGCAGGATTCCGAGTGCATCATCGCTGTCAACAAGAACGAAGCAGCTCCTATATTCGAAGTTGCAGACTACGGCATCGTAGGCGATCTCTTCAAGGTAGTTCCTGAAATGATCGAGTCCTTCAAGGCAGTAAAGGAAGCTAAGTAAAAGCTTTATAAGTTAAGGCATCGGGCGGAGCATATCTGCCTGATGCCTCCTTTTTTAAAGGGAGGATATAATGGCAAAATTCATAACAGCACGCGAGGCTGCAAAGCTTATTCCGGATGGCGCTACTGTAGGCGTAGCAGGTATGGGTCTGTCCGGATGGCCCGAAGGCATAGCCTGCGCTATCAGAGACAACTACAAAGAAACAGGACATCCCTGCGGACTTAACATAAAGCAGGGTTCTGCTCTGGGCGACTGGGGCAACGGAAACAAGTACATCGGCTGGGACCGCACCAAGAGAGAAGACGGCCCGGATCTTGAGCACGGCAACCGCGGTATGACAAGACTCGGCGAAGCCGGCCCCGGACTTGTTACCAAGTGGACTTCCGCTCACATCGGAAGCGCATTCACTCTCTGCGACCAGGCAAGAGCTAACCAGCTTGCAAGCTGGTGCCTGCCCCAGGGCGTTATAATCAACCTCTGGAGAGAGATAGGCGCAGGCCGTCCCGGACTTATTACCAAGACCGGTCTCGGTACCTTCGTAGACCCCAGAGTTGAAGGCGGCCGCATGAACCAGGCTGCAAAGGACTCCGGAGAGGAAGTCGTAAAGCTCATCGAGTTCGGCGGCGAAGAATACCTCTTCTATCCGACCTTCAACGTAGACGTTGCTCTCCTCAGAGGAACCATCGCAGACGAGAACGGCAACATTTCCTTCGCTCACGAATCCGTTATAAACGAAGGCTTTGCAGTTGCTAACGCTGTTAAGCACTGCGGCGGTATCGTAATAGTCCAGGTAGAGTACCTCGCAAAGAAGGAAACACTCAATCCTAAGGACATCAAGATCCCCTGCAACCTCGTAGACTACGTAGTATGGGACAACGATCCTATGCACTGCTGGCAGGCAGAGGGAGACTACTGGGAACCCGCATTCTCCGGCCAGATCAGAAAGCCGCTCAACGCTATAGAGCCGCTGCCTTTCGACGACAGAAAGGTAATACTCAGAAGAGCAGCTATGGAAGTCCGCAAGGGCAACATACTCAACCTGGGTGTAGGTATGCCTGCTGAGATGGCTCGCGTCATCAACGAGGAAGGCTTCACCAACGATGTTATCATGAGCACAGAGTCTGGTATGGTAGGCGGCGTTCCTTCCGCACTGCCAAGCTTCGGTTCTGCTTACAACCCGGAAGCTATCATCTCCCCGCACGACATGTTCGACTTCATCTCCGGCGGCGGACTGGATGTTACCTGCCTTGGTATAGGCGAGATCGACAAGGACGGCAACAACAACGTTTCCAGAATGGGTTCCAGGCTCACAGGCCCCGGCGGATTCATAGACATCACCGCTGCTACCAAGAAGGTAATCTTTGTTGGTACCCTTACCGGCTACAACAAGAAGGCTCAGAAGGAATTCCCCAAGTTCCTGGATCACGTAAGTCAGATAACATTCTCCGGAAAGTACGCTCCTGACTATCAGGAAGTCCTCTACATTACCGAGAGAGCAGTCTTCAAGCTCATAGACCACAAGCTCACTCTTATCGAGTACAAGCCCGGTCTTGATATCGAAAAGGACATCATCGCCAAGATGGAGTTCAGACCTGCTATCGCTCCTGATGTTAAGGAAATGCCCGCAGAGATCTTCCAGGAGAAGTGGGGCGGCCTCGGAAAGACCATGCTCGCAAACGAGTAGTCTGTGGTTCGTGTAAATTCACAAAGCCTAAAAGTGTTATAAAATCAATAGAAGAGCCTCGCTCAGATGCATCTGGGCAGGGCTCTTCTTTTTATGTTTTTTGTAGCAATCTCCAAAAATTATCTTGTAGCTAACGCCAAAGTCTATATGTGATATAATTACATTATCAATTAAAGTGCAAGGGAGGAGGCCTGTTTATGGAGATCCTTATAGTAAATGCATGTGTCCGCAAAAAGTCCAGGACTATTAAGCTTGCAAGGCAGCTTGCCAAGAAGCTCGAAGGCAATGTAACCGAAGTTTTCCTTGAAAAGGAGAGGATAGAGCCTGTCTACGGCCTGTCTTTGGTGGACAGGAACATACTTCTGGAAGCAGGAGAGCTTTGGACCGATGATTTCAACTACGCAAGGCAGTTTGCTGAAGCAGACGTAGTAATATTTGCAGCACCGTACTGGGATCTGTCCTTCCCCGCAGTGCTCAAGATATACCTGGAGAACGTAAATATAGTTGGCATAGCCTTCAGATACAGGGAAGACGGAACCATAGAGGGCCTCTGCAAGGCCAAGAGGATATACTACGTTTCCACCTCCGGCGGCACTATAGACAGCACCTACGGCTACGGATACGTAAAGGCTCTTGCCAACAAGTTCTGGGGCGTTGAATACACCAAGCACATCAAGGCAGAAGGCTTGGATATCAAGGGCGCAGATCCCGATGCTATCATGAAGAACGCGCTTTCCAAGATCGAAAGCATGCACAAGATCAAAACTGAAAAATAAAGATTTTAAAGAATGAAGAATAAAGCAAAGAAGAAAGGCCACGGTTTAGTGGTCTTTCTGATAATTGCGGCAATGATTGCCGCGTTCATAGCCGTTATAAACCTGATGCCGCCTTCAAAGGTATCTGAAAACAATCCGTTCATAAAGGAGGAGGGCGCTCTGCCCATGATAGCAGCCCACAGGGGCGGAGGCGTAAGCAACCCGGAGAACACTCTTATGGCTTTTCGGGCCGCAGTTAATGATTTTAAGATACAGATCTGCGAGTCCGACCTTTGGATGACCAAGGACAGCCACCTGGTCTACAGCCACGACTCATCCATAAACAGGATGGCCTGCCCGGAAGGCGCAGAGAAGGTAACTATAGCAGAGCACACTCTGGCGGAGCTCAAGGCCTACAACATGGGCTACAACTTTAAGGACCCAGACAGCGGAGCCTATCCCTACAGAGGCCTTACTGATGCCCAGCAGCAGGAAAAGGGCCTTAAGATACTGGAATTCCACGAGCTTTTGGAGGAGTTCTACGCTGCTAAAAAAGACCTGCTGTTCATAATAGAGATAAAGGACGGCGGAGAGACCGGCTATAAAGCGGCGGACATTATAGATAAGACCATAAGCGAGCGCTTCCCGGATTACAAGAACAATATAGTTATAGGCACCTTCCATCCGGAGATAGAAAAGTACCTTAAGGCGGAGCACCCGGGCCTGATGCGCGGCGCTTCCACCTCCGGAGCTGCAAAGTTCGTTATAACCCAGATGCTTGGTGTTAATCTGTTTGCCAACGTGGACTTTACCTGCCTGCAGATCCCTATGTCCTTTGATGTTAAGGGCATAAAGCTGGATCTTACCAGGCAGACCTACATAGACCGTGCGCACAGGCGCGGCATTGCGGTGCAGTACTGGACCATAAACGACGCGGACGACATGCGCTTTCTGATAGAGCAGGGCGCAGACGCTATAATGACGGACGATCCCAAGCTGCTTAAGAAGGTACTGGAAGAGTACAGGTAAAGGAAAAGTATGATACGAAAAAGGACCAACCGCAAGGTTGATCCTTTTTTTCTGGTCGGAGTGTCGGGACTTGAACCCGAGGCCTCTTGACCCCCAGTCAAGCACGCTACCAAACTGCGCCACACCCCGATATAAAAGGACTGCATTTCTGGGGGCTGCAGCCCTTAGCTGGAGCGGAAGACGAGATTCGAACTCGCGACCCTCGCCTTGGCAAGGCGATGCTCTACCCCTGAGCCACTTCCGCACGCTTATTTATAAAATTATTGGTCGAGGGTGGTGGATTCGAACCACCGAAAGCTCAGCTAACGGATTTACAGTCCGCCCCCTTTGGCCACTCG
>JAZQIH010000175.1:0-8057 GCA_045541015.1 Anaerovoracaceae bacterium
GCTTACTACTCGAAGCGTTTCAGATACATAATGGTAGACGAGTATCAGGATACCAACTACCTGCAATACAAGCTTATAAAGATGCTGGCGTCGGAGTACGGCAACCTCTGCGTTGTAGGCGACGACGACCAGTGCATATACCAGTGGCGCGGCGCCGATATCCGCAACATACTCGATTTCGAGAATGACTTCGGAGACGTGCTTACGATCAGGCTTGAACAGAATTACCGCTCCGACGGCAATATTCTTAAACTCGCGAATTCTGTAATAAAGAACAACCTCGAGAGAAAGGCCAAGGCCCTGTGGACTGAGAGGTCGAACGGCGAAAAGATCACTTACAAGAGGCTCGAGGACGAAAAGCAGGAGGCCTGGTGGATCGGCTCTGAAATCGAGAGGCTGAGGGAGACTGAAGGCTACAGCTATAAGGACTTCGCGATACTCTACCGTAAGAACGCGCAGTCGAGAAGCTTTGAAGAAAAATTCAGCTTCCGCGGCATACCGTACAGGGTGCTGGCGGGTCTCAGATACTACGATCGCAAAGAGATCAAGGACGTCATGGCGTATCTGCGCCTGATCGAGAACCCGGGCGACAATGTATCGATACTCAGGGTCATCAACGAGCCGAAGCGCGGCATAGGCGACAAGTCCCTGGATCTTATAGAAAAGACCGCCAAAAACAACGGTTGGAGCCTTATGGATTCCATAGCCTCCGACGCGGTGCAGGACGAGCTCTCCGCCAAGGCCAGGGCAGCCGTGAAAAAACTCGTGGAGACCATGAGCTCGCTTTTCGTGCAAAAAGACAGCACGCCTGTGGGCGATATCTACGACGCCCTGCTGGTGCAGACAGATTACCTGCCTGCCCTTGAGGATCAGACCAGCATAGAAGCCGAAGGCCGCATTGAAAACCTTCTGGAATTCAAGTCGGTCATCGCGGAAAAGGAAAAAGAAGTTGCCGAAAGGGGCGAGTCTCTTACTCTTGAGAATTTCATGGAAGGGCTGGCGCTGGTATCTGACATAGACAGCCACGATCCGGACCAAGACGCGGTAGTCCTTATGACCCTGCATTCCGCGAAAGGCCTGGAATTCCCCGTGGTATTCATGCCCGGCATGGAAAGCGGCATCTTCCCCAGCTACCGGACCCTGGACAAAGGGGACGATCTGGAGGAAGAACGCAGGCTCTGCTACGTAGGCATGACCCGCGCCAAAAAGCGCCTGTTCATGACCAGCGCGGAGCTCCGCATGCTCTACGGAAAGACCGATTACACAACAGAAAGCCAGTTCCTTAAGGAAATAGATAAAAAGTATCTCAGCGGCAACGCCGTGTACCAGAAGAAGGGCCTTGGAATGTCCTACGACAGGTTCAGGCCCGCCGCCGTGGACACCTACTCCAAGGGCACTTACGTGTCCCCCATAAAGCAGGTCTACGAGGTGAAAAAGACGGCCGCCGATACCGCAAAGAAGGCAACGCTTGCAGGCGTGGATGTTGCCCCCGGGGAGAGGGTATCGCACCCCAAGTTCGGCGAGGGCACGGTAATAAGCGCCGCCGGCAGCGTGCTTACCATAGTTTTCGATCTTTACGGAACAAAGAAGCTGGCTAAGGATATGGCTCCGCTCAAGAAGGTATAAAAATGGATGTCAAGGCAAGGATGGACGAGCTCTACCGCCTGGTAGAGTACCACGCAAACAGGTATTACAACGACGACGATCCGGAGATATCGGACTACGAATACGATGCCCTTACCAGGGAGCTGAGGCAGCTGGAGGCCGAAAACCCGCTGTTTGCAAGGGCAGACAGCCTGGCTACCAGGAAGGTCGGCGGCACCGCAAAGAGGGAATTTCGCAAGGTGGCTCACGATGTGCCGGTAATTTCCCTTCAGGATGTCTTCTCAAAGGAAGAAGTAATAGCTTTCGTGGAGCGCGTTAAGCAGCAGTTTGCGGACGCGGAGTTTTCCGTGGAGAAAAAGATAGACGGGCTCACCCTGGTGCTGCGCTACCATAACGGCAAGCTCACCGAGGCCATAACCCGCGGAGACGGCGCCATAGGCGAGAGCGTCTACGAGAACGCCCTCATGATAAAGAGCATCCCGCAGACCATCCCTGAAAAGCTTCCCTATTTGGAGGTTCGCGGGGAGTGCTACATGTCCACGGAGAGCTTTGAGGCGGCTAACAGAAAGCAGGAGCTGACCGGCGGCAAGATATACCAGAACCGCAGGAATTCAGCCGCAGGAACGCTGCGCCAGCTGGACCCGAACGTTGTAAAAGAGCGCGGCCTGGACATATTCATTTTCAACCTGGAGATAGCGGAAGGCAAGAGCTTCAAGACCCACCTTGAGACCTTCGAATGGCTCGCATCGCAGGGTTTTCACGTTCTGGAGGAACCTGTGCTTGCAAGGACAGCGGACGAGGTCTGGGCTGCAATAGAGCATATAGGAAAGATAAGGTACAGCCTCAACTACGGCCTGGACGGCGCTGTCGTAAAGGTCAACAGCCTGGAGCAGAGGCAAGCCCTTGGCATGACGTCCAAGGTGCCTCACTGGGCAGTCGCCTACAAGTATCCGCCGGAGCAAAAAGAGACTGTAATAGAGGATATAACCGTTCAGGTGGGCCGCACAGGGCGCATGACCCCGCTTGCCCTACTCAAACCGGTAAGGCTTGCGGAGACCACAGTAGCCAGGGCTACCCTGCACAACCAGGATTACCTGGACGAAAAGGATATACGCATTGGGGACACCGTAATAGTGCAGAAAGCCGGGGATATAATCCCGGAGGTGCTCAGTGTCGTAAAGGAAAAGAGGCCTGCCGGCGCGGTGCGCTTTGTTATGCCTTCTGTCTGCCCGGTCTGCGGTGCTCCCGCGGAAAGGGAGTCGGACGGCGCGCATCTGCACTGCACAGGAACAGCCTGCCCTGCAAAGGATTCCAGGTCCATGGCTTACTTTGTGTCCAAGGACGCAATGAATATGGAAGGCTTCGGACCGGCAGCCGTGGAGGCTCTCATCTCCGAGGGCTACATAAAGAAGATCCCGGATATCTACAGGCTCAAAGACCACAGAGCCCGCCTCATAGAAGAGGGCATAGTGGGCAAGGAAAAGTCCGTGGACAACATGCTTTCTGCCATAGAAAAGTCCAAGGACAACGATATAGACAGGCTCATAACCGGCCTTGGCATACGCAACGTGGGCAAGCAGAGCGCAAAGGTGCTGGCTGCAAGGTACGCAGACATGCAGGCTGTAATGGATGCACCGGCGGAGGAGCTTACTCAGATCCCGGACTTTGGAGATATCGTGGCAGGGGACATCTGCAGCTACTTTGCAAAGCCCGAAAGCCGCGCAATGATAGCAGAGCTCGGAGAGCTTGGTGTCAACCTTAAGTCCAAGGCGGCGGAAAGCAGGAAGGATGACCGTTTTGCAGGCAAGACCTTCGTTCTTACAGGAACCCTTCCGACTATGACCAGAGACGAGGCCTCGGCAATAATCGAAAGCTACGGCGGCAAGTGCTCCGGCAGCGTCTCCAAAAAGACCAGCTACGTGCTGGCAGGAGAAGCCGCAGGCAGCAAGCTCACCAAGGCTCAGGAGCTAGGCATCCCTGTCATCTCCGAAGACGACCTTTTGGAAATGATAAAGTGATCATCTTTAGGGCTGCAAGTGCTTGCAAAGCAAATTCAGCTTGAAACATCACGGTCCCTTTAGTATAATATTTAGGATATAAGAAGCGGTCAATTCGCGCCGGCCCGCAGCCGGGCTTCCGCGCAATAGGAATCTGCGAACCTTGTCAGGTCCGGAAGGAAGCAGCAATAAGTGGAACCTCCTATGTGCCGCGGGCAGAGCTCGGCTGCGGACCGACGCGTTTTCTTTTACAGCGCCGCACCTTCACTTAAAAGAACGGAGAGACCTATGTATCAGGCACTTTACAGAGCATTCAGACCGGAAACTTTCGACCAGCTGATCGGCCAGGAACACATAGTAAAGATACTGAAAAACCAGATAGCGGCAGGCACAGTCGGCCACGCCTACCTCTTCTGCGGCACCCGCGGAACAGGAAAGACCACAACGGCAAGGCTGCTTGCAAAGGCGCTCAACTGCACGGCGGAAAGCGGCAGGCCATGCGGAGTCTGCGAAAACTGCAGAGCCATAGCAGCCGGCACCTTCATAGACGTTGTGGAGATGGACGCCGCCTCCAACAACTCCGTAGACGATATCAGAAGCCTAAGGGAAGAGGTCAACTTCCCGCCTGTTGTGGGCCGCACCAAGGTCTACATCATAGACGAAGTCCACATGCTCTCGCCCCAGGCCTTCAACGCCTTCCTTAAGACTTTGGAGGAGCCTCCCGTAAGCACTGTGTTCATCCTGTGCACCACGGACCCCAACAAGCTGCCCGCAACCATACTTTCCCGCTGCATGAGGCTGGATTTCAAGCGCGTGCCGGAAAGGCAGATCAAGGCTCTGTTCGAAAGGGTCTGCAAGGAGACAGGCGTCAAGGCGGAAAGCGATGCTCTGGCTCTTCTGGCAGCCAACGCGGACGGTTCGGTAAGAGACGGCCTTTCCTTGCTGGACCGCTGCATAAGCGGCAGCACCACCCTCACCAGGGACGATGTCCTCTTCCTGCTCGGCATAGCAGGCACGGAGGTCTACCTAAAGATAACGGATCAGGTCCTGCGCAAAGATGCAGCCGGAGCGCTGGCAACCTTCTCGGATGCGCTGGCGGAGGGCAAGGAGCCCCTGCAGTTCACAAGGGACTGGGTGGAGCACTTCAGGGATCTCATGATGATACGCTATACCAAGGATCCGCAGGACATACTCAACCTGTCTCTGGAGAACATTGCCCGCCTCAAAGGTCAGGCGGAAAGCGCCGGCATGGATACCATAGGAAGCTGCATCAGAAAGCTCTCCCAGGCTCTGGCGGACGCCCGCTGGGCCGCAAAACCAAGGATACTTATAGAACTCGCAATAATAGAGATGTGCAGATAAATGGATGTAAGAGTATTTTATTTCACCGGGCTTTTAGGCTCCGGCAAGACAACTTTCATAGATAAGACCCTCCACGACCTGGACCCGCAGCTTAAAAGCGTAGTGGTCTGCGCGGAGGTCGGAGACGAGGACATAACCGCGGACGTTCCCGTGGTCTACACAGGCAAGCTTTCCTGGAAGGTCTTCGACGAGGTCCAGGACAAATACCAGCCGGACATAGTCTTCATAGAGGACGACGGTCAGAACCGCCCGGATATAAACGGCCTTGTAAAGATGTTCCCGGACAACTGGTTCCTTTCCCAGGTGGTCTGCATGGTGAACGCGGCTAGTTTTGAGCACTTCATAAACACCGCTCCGAACCAGGTAATGGAGAAGATCATGGTGGCATCCATGGTCATCATCAACCGTTGTACCCAGCAGCTGGCGGATTACCTAAGGGATCAGTCCCTGCGCATGGTAAACAGGGACGCGGAGTTCTGGCTGGAGTTTACGGACGAGCACGTGGAGAACTACATCAGGGACGACGAATCCTACTTCGACCTTTCAGGAGACATGATAGAGATCAGGCCGGACGAGTTCCCGGTATGGTACACGGAGGCTCTGGATTTCCCGGACAGGTTCGAAGGCTTTACCGTAAACCTGGACCTTATGGTGGACCACGACGAGGACACCCCGGAGTACGATGTCGCCGGCCTTTGGCTCATGACCTGCTGCGAGGCGGACGTGGCCTTCTACCCGGTAGCCTGCAAGAAGGGCATGCTCAAGGAGTTCGAAACAGAGGATATGGTCAATATCACAGCAATAGTGCGCCGCACCGAATGGGACGCTTATCAGGGCGAAGGTCCCCTGCTGGAGATAATAGACGCAAGGAAAACAGAGACCTCGCTGTGAAGGGTCCGGGTACCACCGGGCCTTCTCTTTTTGCGCCGAGGCAGTCCGTATCGAATACTATGGGGCTGCCGTCCGGAGCTTCGAACTTCTGCTCCGGCTCGAAAGCCATTCCAAGCGCCTCTGTATCTACCAGCTTGCACGGGACGTCCGGCAGAACATCCTGAAGGTTCGTTGCAAGGGTCCAGGCGCCGCCTTCGCAGGTGAGTTCAACGGTGGCTTTGCCTTTTGCGATAACAGCGTTCTGCTCCTTCTTGCAGGGGCGGGCACCGTTAAAGTAGACGTTGCCGCTGGTCCATACGGGAAGCGGCAGGTAGTAGCGGTCGCTGGCAGGGGAGCCCATACCGCAGTAGCCCTCGAACATAGCCTTCCATTCGGGCTCTGTCGGGTAGGCATCGTAGGGTGCAAGGCCTGTTTCTGCGTTCATGTCATCCCACTCGTTTTTTATCAGTTTGGAGCCGTTCTGCGCAAGCTTCAGCATGCGTGGGATGGGCTTTTGGACGAATATGTTGTTGTAAAAGCGCATGTCGCCGTGCAGTATGCTCATGAAGCCGGCTATAGCGGTGCTGTGCGGTACGTGGTAGGGCGTGTAGCGCGGGCTTGGCAGGGACTTCGAACCGTTGTCCACGCCGCGTCCAACAGCGCTTATGGCGCCGCAGATCAGGTTGTGCACTACGGCGCAGCCCTGGGTGGGGAGCTTGAGCGCCCTGTAGGACAGCAGGATGTTGTTGTCTATAAGCGTGGGACCGTGGGAGACCTCAACAAAGATGTCCTCGCCGGCTGCAGCCATGCCCTGGATGGTCATCAGGTAGTCGAAAGGCAGGCAGTTGTCGTGGAAGAGGTTCTGCGTTACCCTTGTGCCCTGGGCCTGCCAGTCCAGCCACAGGCCTCTGGTGCAGTGGTGGAAGTGGTTGCGCCTTATGATGGTGTCTATTGCTGCGTGCAGCTTTATGCCGCCTATCTCGGCGCCGGCCAGGTTCTGCTTGTTGTTTATGTGGTGGATGTGGTTGTCTTCTATTACTGAGAACGCGCCGCCCATGTGACCCACTATGCCGGTCTGGCCGCAGTCGTGGATGTTGCAGCGGCGGACTGTGTGGCTGCCTACGCGCTCCCTGGACCAGCCCTCGCGCACGGCCTGGCAGATCGCATCGCGCTCTGTCTGGGTGCCGTCCTTGTACTTAAAGTGCAGCCATTTGTTGTCGTTCTCCGGCTGAAGGTATTTTCCCAGGGAGATGCCGCTGCATTTGGACTCGGAGATCTCGCAGTCCTCTATGATCCAGCCCTTGGACCAGTGCGGGCCGACCATGCCTTCCTGGTATGCGGTCGGGGGCGCCCACTGTGTGGCTGCCTTGCAGATGTTGAAGCCGGATACGGTAATGAATCCTACGCCTTTCTTTGAAGGGTAGAAGCAGCTCTTGCGGACCGTGAATTCCACGTTTTCCGTGTTGGGGTCTTTATCGCCGAAGTTGGCCAGGAAGACGGTTTCGTCTGCGTCCTGCCAGCTGGTCCAGACATAGACAGAAAAGTCCCTGTCCCAGGATGTTTCGGAAGGCTTGGGATCCAGGACCTTTGCCCTGTCCTGCACCTCGTACATGGACTTGCCGTTAAGGAAAACGTCTCCGAGGTGGGCAATGTTGCTTGCGATGAACCAGTCTCCGGAGATGAGGGTGGTGTAGGGGTTTCTGTCCGTGAAGATGCTGTTTTTGACCCTTGCGGTCCAGGCTCCGCCTGCTGCCTGAGTCCAGCCGGTAAGAGGCTCCGCGCCTGTGATGACAGCCTGGCCGGGCTGCTGGCTGCGGTAGACTATGCGGGCGTCTTCCGTGCCGGCAAATGCGGGGTCCACTTCCTCGCGGTATACGCCGGGAAGCACTGTGACTGTGTCCCCGGGGCGGGCTGTCTGAGCCGCGTCGTTTATGCGTGCGAATGGTCTTTCCTTGCTGCCGTCACCGTCGGGAGCGGCGTTGATATCAACGAAATACTCCATTACTTTTCTCCGTAATACTGGTAGTAGCAGACTTCTATATCGCCGTTGTAGAGCTTGCGGCGGCGGTCCGCCGGGCGGCCCATGGCTTTTTCAAAGTCCTTGTCGGATGTTATCAGGAAGAGGGACCACTTGGGGTTCTGCTTCATAAGATCTTTAAGGGCGCCGTAAATGCCCGGCAGCAGCTCGGCCTCTCCTATGCGCTTGCCGTAGGGCGGGTTAGC
>JAZQIH010000176.1:0-11238 GCA_045541015.1 Anaerovoracaceae bacterium
AGGCTCTTAGTTTTACTATGTTTTTTAGGCTGTCAGGCGCTCAGCGATTTTGTCATTTTCAGGCTCACCGTGAGTGTCATCGAACATTTGCTTTCATTATTCGTACTCCACTGTTGCGGGGGGCTTGGGTGTGTAGTCGAAGAGTACGCGGTTGATGCCGGGGACCTCGGTGGTGATGCGCTGCACAAGGCGGTCGATCAGCTCTGCGGGGAGGTGCTCCACGGTAACTTCCACAACGTCTGTGGTGTTGATGGCGCGGATTATGCAGGGCCAGTCGAAGGTGCGCTTGCCGTTCTTGATGCCGGTGGACTTGAAGTCGGGAACGACGGTGAAGTACTGCCATACTTTGCCCTCAAGGCCCGCCTTGGCGAATTCTTCGCGCAGGATGGCGTCGGACTCGCGGACTGCCTCCAGGCGGTCCCTGGTGATAGCGCCTACGCAGCGGACTCCCAGGCCGGGGCCGGGGAAGGGCTGACGGTAGACCATGTTGTCCGGAAGGCCGAGAGCCTTGCCTACCACGCGGACCTCGTCCTTATACAGGAGCTTGACCGGCTCTACGAGCTCGAAATCCTTCATGTCTTCCGGAAGGCCGCCTACGTTGTGGTGGGCCTTGATGCCGTCCTTGGACTCCAGGATGTCCGGGTATATGGTGCCCTGGCCAAGGAACTTGATACCCTTGAGCTTGCGGGCTTCTTCTGCAAATACGTCTATGAAAATGCCGCCTATGATCTTGCGCTTGGTCTCCGGATCTGCTACGCCGGCAAGGGCATCCAGGAAGCGGTCCACTGCGTCTACGTAGACGAGGTTGAGGTCGAACTGCTCTCCGAAGACTTTGCAGACCTGCTCCGGCTCTCCCTTGCGGAGGAGGCCGTGGTTAACGTGCACGCAGGTGAGGCGCTTGCCTATAGCCTTGGCTATGAGCGCTGCGCAAACGGAGGAATCTACGCCGCCGGAAAGGGCAAGCAGCACCTGGCCGTCCGGGCCTACCTGCTTGTTGATCTCTGCAAGCTGCTCTTCTATGAAGGCGTTTGCGAGCTCCGGGGTTGTGATCCTTTTCATGGATTCTGGTCTTACATCTGACATGTATATTGCTCCTTTTTGTTGAGATTTCAATGGCAACTGAAATGTAGTTACTTGTTCTTGAGGATTACGTCGTGGGCGCCGCCTTCTACGATAGAGGTGGCAGATACGAGCGTGAGCTTGGCCTTGTCCTGAAGGTCCTTGATGTTCAGCACGCCTACGTTGCACATGGTAGAACGCACCTTTGCAAGGCTCTGGCGAACTCCGTCGGACAGCGGACCTGCGTAAGGAACGTAGGAGTCTACGCCTTCCTCGAAGGAGAGCTTCTGGTCTCCGCCAAGATCGTAGCGCTGCCAGTTGCGTGCCCTGTTGCTGCCCTCGCCCCAGTACTCCTTAACGTAGGTGCCGTTTACCAGCAGCTTGGCTGTCGGAGATTCGTCGAATCTGGAGAAGTAGCGGCCGAGCATCAGGAAGTCTGCGCCCATGGCAAGTGCGAGTGCCATGTGGTAGTCGTAAACTATGCCGCCGTCGGAGCAGATGGGGATGTAGATGCCTGTCTCCTTGAAATATTCGTTGCGGGCCTTGGCTACCTCTATAACTGCAGTTGCCTGGCCGCGGCCTATGCCCTTGGTCTCTCTGGTTATGCAGATGGAACCGCCGCCTATGCCTACCTTTATGAAGTCCGCGCCGGATTCAGCAAGGAAGCGGAAGCCTTCCTCGTCTACAACGTTGCCTGCGCCTACCTTCATGTCCGGATAGTTTTCGTGGATCCAGGAGAGGGTGCGCTTCTGCCACTCTGTGTAGCCCTCGGAGGAGTCTATGCACAGAACATCTACGCCTGCAGCAACAAGTGCGGGGACTCTGGTCTCGTAATCCCTGGTGTTGATGCCTGCGCCTACAACGTAGCGCTTCTTGCTGTCCAGAAGCTCTATGGGGTTGGACTTGTGGGCATCGTAGTCTTTTCTGAATACGAAGTAGAGGAGCTTGCCGTCCTCGGAAAGAACAGGCAGCTGGTTGAGCTTGTTGTCCCAGAGGATGTCGTTGGCCTCTGCAAGGGTAACGCCTTCGTGAGCAACTATGAGCTTTTCTACAGGGGTCATGAATTCGGAGACCGGGGTCTTGGGATCCATGCGGCTTACGCGGTAGTCCCTGCTGGTTACGATGCCGACCAGCTTGCCGTCTGCGGTGCCGTCCTCTGTAACTGCAACGGTGGAGTGCCCTGTCTTTTCCTTGAGCCTTACGACGTCTGCCAGTATGCTGTCCGGCTTGACGTTGGAATCAGAGGGTACAAAGCCTGCCTTGGTGGCCTTTACTCTGGCTACCATTGCGGCCTCGTCCTCTACGCTCTGGGAACCATAGATGAAGGAAATGCCGCCTTCCTGAGCCAGGGCTACGGCGAGCTTTTCGCCGGATACCGACTGCATTATTGCGGAAGTCATGGGGATGTTGAGCTTGATGCTGGGCTCCTCCCCTTTCCTGAACTTTACGAGCGGTGTGGAGAGATCCACGTTTGCGGGTATGCAGTCCGGGCCGGTGTAGCCGGGAACTAAGAGATACTCGCTGAATGTCCTTGAAGGTTCGTTAAAATACTGTGCCATTACTCCTCCGATCTGTTTGCGCTGTTTGGTTATAGCGGTTTTGTTTATTAGAATTATATTTTTGACTGATTTAGTGAACGGGCCGCGGGGTTTTGCGGTTTGCGGTTTGCGCTACCTGAGAATGCCCAGGTATTCTTCCAGTGTTATGCCTTTGGCCATGATCTCCGCAGCAACGTCTTCTCCTACGTAGCGCAGGTGCCAGGGCTCGGAAACGAAGCCTGTTACCTTGCCGACGCTGTCCGCGGTGCCGTCCGTGTACCTGATTATGAAGCCGTATTCAAAGCAGTGAGCCCTTACCCACTTGCCCTCCGCGGTGGACAGGAAGTCCTGGCTGAGAGTGTAGTTGGTGGATGCGCCTGCAACATCCAGCGCCAGGCCTGTCTGGTGCTCCGAGAGCCCGGGCTCGCAGCTGTATGTGTTGGCGTAGCTGCGTCCGTAGTTGGTTACGTAGCGGTCGTAGATACGGGTCTTGTGGTACTCGTAGGACTGGTAGCCCACGCGCATGCGTATCTTTATGCCGGCATCCTCTGCCTCTGCAACCATGGATTCAAAGGCTATGGCGGCCTCCCTGCGGAGCTTGTCCGTCTGGCCCTTTACTCCGGCCCCCGAAACGACTTTGTTGACTGTGCGGAGATCGTCCGGCTCGTAGCTTGCTGCAAGCGGATGGGTGCGGTTGATGAGTATCAGGTAGTTTTTATCTGTAACTTTGATCTCTTTGGCTTTGCCGGTTGCGGGATCTATGGTGTAATCCTGCATGGTTGCGGCTTTTTGCTGGGGCGTGAGCTCCGGAGAGTCCGGGTTGTCCGGGTCTATGGTGGGCTGCACGTTTATGGTGCCTGTGCCGCCTATGTTGCGGCCGGGCCTTACGCCTTCGTAGATGCTGGCGGGCCTTGTGTTATCCCCGGTGTTGGACGGCGGATCCGTCTGGCCGGAAGGGTCTGTCTGGCCGGAAGGATCGTCTGCGGGGACCACGCCGGAAGGATCTGTTTTGCTGTTGCCGAAGATCAGGCCTATGCCTGCGGATGCCACAACAGAAACTGCAAGTATGATGGCCAGCGCCGTTACAAATCCCCTGTTTATGAGCGCTTTTGACTGTTCCAACGTTCCCCTCCGGATATACTTCTAGGTATTAAGTTATTATACTATAAGACCGCCCCTTCTGTCAGTGGTATTTTCAGAAAAGGCGGTCTTTTTTTCAGGTATTTTGAGGCTGCTGTCTTTATTCGCTGCGGAGCGCTGTTACCGGATCCTTCTTGGCTGCGGCCCTTGACGGGATGAGGCCTCCGATAAGGGTCAGGATGACGCTGATTATGACCAGTGCCACGCCTCCGGCCGGCGGCAGAGCCGCGCTGATGTCCGTGTTTCCGGCAAGGTTGTGGATGAGTGCGTTGCCCGGGATAAGGATAAGCAGGGAAACGCCTACGCCTATTACGCCGGCCAGCAGGCCTATTATGAAGGTCTCTGCGTTGAAGACCTGCGATACGTTGCGCTTGGATGCTCCTATTGCCCTGAGTATGCCTATCTCCTTGGTCCTTTCGAGTACGGAGATGTAGGTGATTATGCCTATCATGATGGACGAAACGACCAGGGAGATCGCCACGAAGGCTATGAGCACGTAGCTGATCGTGTCCACTATAGTAGTTACACTGGACATTAAAGTAGCCACATAGTCCGTGTAGGTTATTACTTTGTCCTTTTCGTCCGCGTCTTTGGCCGCCTGGTTGTAGCGGTCTATCATGGCCACGAGCGCTGTCTTGCTGTCGAAGTCCTTGGGGTAGATCAGTATGGAGGACGGTCTACCCTTGTCTGCGTAGTTGAGCTTAGCCAGGTTGCCCTCGTAGCTGGCGCGGTCTGTGGACATCATAGACATCATGAGCTCCCTGAGCTGGTTGGCGTCTATGTTTATGGTTATGGCTCCGCTGAAGGCATCCACGTCCACCTTGAAGGCATTCTGCATGTTCCTTGCAAGCTGGGACATTGCCTGGTTCATCTTGGACTGGAGCTGCCCCGAAAGCTGCCTTACCACCTGGCCTATTATGTTGTTGAGCTGGGCCTGGATGACCGGCTGAGCCTGCTCCGAGATAGAGCTAAAAGCGGCCTGCATCTCCCCGCGGACCTCTTCTGTGTTCACTACATTATCTATTCCGTCAGATATAATAGTTCTTCCTTCCTCGGAAGCCAGGAACTGGGCAAAGCCCTGGGCGTAGCCCTGCGCGTCCTGAGCCGGGTCTATATCGGTCTGGGCGGCATAAGCATCCAGCGCAGTCTGGATGAGAGTCTGCAGAGCCTCCTGGGACACCTGTATGTCCACGTCCTTAAAGGCCTCCGCGTAGTCTATGTTGGAAAGCTCGGACAGGTCCACCTGCGAAAGGTCTATGTTGAGGTTCGAAAGATCCAGGTTGGAGAGGAAGGACAGGTCCACGTTGAGCGCGCTCTGGTCGAAAGTGAAGGCGTTCATAAGCTTGTCTCCGTCCACGGAGAAGATGTTCGAAAGGTCGAATGGGTTCTCCTGCTCCTCCTCGCCAAAGAGCTTGCCTGTAAATATGTTGAATTCCGGATCTGCCATCTGGTCTTTAACGGCCTGGCTCTGGGCAGCCATGTCCATGGTGTGCTCCAGGAGGTCATGATGGAAGCCCACGCCGAAGTTCAGCATTGCTGCGTTGGCATCCTCCAGCTGGCTTACCACGCCTACTATCTTAAGAGGCTCACCGCTTTCCACCAGAGAGCGCATGTAGGCCTGGTTGTCCGTCTTGTCCACGTACACCTTATAGGTAGGATCGTACTCGTAAAGGTCCGCACTGTTCACTATACTGAACGAAATGTCTAAAAAATCAGTATATTTGTAGGTGTTCAGCGCTGTATCCAGCTTAACATCCTCGCCGTTGTTGTACTTGCGTATCATTTCGTCCATCTCGGCGGCGTCCTTAAGACCCAGCGCGTAGAGCGTGGTGTCCGGGATGGAGTTGCGTCCGGAAAGCACCAGAACGCACTCGTGGTAGTTCTCCGGCCAGCGGCCTGCCTCTATCTGGTACTGCTCCTTGTACAGAGAATCGTCCTTGGGCAGGGCAAAGAAGATATTGGTGTCCATCATGGAGAAGGATCCGAAATTGCCGTAGGAAACGCCCATGGAGGACAGCGTCTGGTCCGGGTGCACCTGGCGGTAGCCTGTGGCGCCGTCCAGCCTGAATATCCTAGGCGTTACGGAGTAGTTGTACTCCAGCGCGCTTGCGTAGGTAAAGACCTCCTTCTCGTTGGCATCCAGGTAAGTCTTGAAGGACTTAAGATCGTTGGAGGAAACGCCGGCAAACATGGTGTTCAGCACGTGGCGCTCGCGGACGTCCCCCTTATCCGCTGGTTCCGTATTCTCCGCGCTATTGGCGTTGTTAGCCCTGGCCTCTGCCATTTCGCTGAAGACGGAGCCGTAATCCAGCCCGGAGGACGTTATAGTGATCGGATATTCTGATAAAGTGTCCTCTTCTATGCTCTTTATGTAGGTGTTGGCGCCGTTGGAGAGCGAAAGTATCAGAGCAATGCCTATGATTCCAATGGATCCGGCAAATGCGGTAAGAATGGTGCGGCCGCGCTTGGTCCAGAGGTTGTTGAAGGAAAGCGACAGCGCCGTAAGGAAGGACATGGACGCTCTGCCCATGTTCTTGTGCACCGCGGGAGCCTCCGCTGCGGCAGCCTCCACCGGGTCTGAATCGCTTATAATGCGGCCGTCCCTCAGCTGAACTATGCGCGTTGCGTACTCCTGCGCCAGCTCCGGGTTGTGGGTGACCATTACGACCAGCCTGTCCTTGGCAACCTCCTTAAGCAGGTCCATTACCTGAACGCTGGTGTGGGTGTCCAGAGCGCCGGTTGGCTCGTCCGCAAGCAGAATCTCCGGGTCGTGGGCCAGCGCCCTTGCAATAGCCACGCGCTGCATCTGGCCGCCGGACATCTGGTTTGGCTTCTTGTGGAGCTGGTCCCCAAGGCCAACCTTTGTGAGAGCTTCCACCGCCCTGCGGCGCTTTTCGGACCTGGAAACGCCGGAAATAGTCAGTGCCAGCTCTACATTCGCCAGCACGCTCTGGTGCGGAATAAGGTTGTAGCTCTGGAACACGAAGCCTATGGTGTGGTTGCGGTAGGAGTCCCAATCGCGGTCCGTGTATTTTTTAGTAGAGATATTGTTAATTATAAGATCTCCGCTGTCGTAGCGGTCCAGGCCGCCTATAACGTTCAGCAGAGTGGTCTTGCCGGACCCGCTTGGCCCCAGTATGGCAACGAATTCGTTGTCGCGCAGCGTAAGGCTCACCCCGTCAAGAGCCTTCTGCACCAGGTCCCCGGTCCTGTATTCTTTTCTGATGTCTTTGATCTGAAGCATGTTTTCCCCTTTTGTGCTTTACAATTATAAATGCTGCAACTGTTGTACGCAATAAGTCAGGCGGCGTTTTCACACAGAATTCATAAAAAAAGAGCCCCAAAGGGCTCTTCTTGTTGTTTGCCTGACACTATCCGGCGCTTTGCCGCTGCACTACTTGAAGCTTACGGATGCGGCGTACTTCTGCACGTCTGCCTTAAGCTTGTCCCACTGGGCCTGCTTGGCTGCAAACTGCACTATCCAGAACGCGCCGTCGGATTCGTGCATGGTGGTGTAGTAGTGGAACACGGTCTGGTTATCCGTTCCGGTAAACTCGTACTCGAAGTAGGGCATCTCCCCTTCCTTCTTTACGCTCTGCGGGTTGCGGTTGACGTTGGCGCTGTACACCAGCTGGGCGTATTCGTCCAGGCTCAGCTTAAGATCTCCGAGCTGCGCCTTGTCCTCCCTGAGCACAAAGACCGCTACCTTGCTGGAATCGAAGCTTTTGGTGTAGCCCTCGTAATCGGCCTCCGTGAACGCGTCTGTAAGCTCTATGCTCAGCTCTTCTGCGCTAAAGGTCTTTGCCTTGGCTCCGCAAGCCGCAAGCGATACAAGCATTATGGCGGCTAAAAGTATTGCAATTGCTCTTTTCATGGTTTGTTTCCCCTTTAATTATTTGTTTTATTATACCTTAAGAGATCAGCGCCTGCGGCGCTTTTCATTAATACCTACGGCTATTGCGGCCAGAGCCACCAGGGCTGTCATGGTGTAGATCTCCTTGCGCTGCGCGAGCTCCTCCGGCGTTATCTCTTTGCTCGGGTCCGCCGGGTCCACGATGTTACCGCTGCCGTCTGTGTTGTCTGCAGAATTATCAACTTCCTCTGTGTTGGAATTGGGGTTGCCCATTATGAGCAGGCCACCGCCTTCCGCGAAGGCCATCGCCGTGCCAGCCAGCACCAGTGCCAGAGCCAGAAGCATAGCCATAATTTTTGAGTGTTTCATTTTGAGTCCTTTTGTTTCAGTATCAAACATTTTAGATTTATCTGCTTACTGCAGTTCCATCCAGTTCCAGTACGCGTCGTCCAGGGCTTTTTTAGCCTCATCCAGCGCTTTTGCTGTCTGGGCGGCTTTTATGGCGTCTCCGTATATTTCGGGCTTGCAGAGCTCGTTTTCGAGCCTTTTAACGGCATCTTCTGCGGCCTGTACAGCAGCCTCCGCGTCCGCAAGTTTCTTAGCTGCCTTTCTGGCTGCGGCGTCCGCTTCCTTCTTTGCTTTGTAGGCCTCCGCGCCGGAAAGCTTTGGCGCATCTGCGGCCGCAGCAGTTCCATCCGCACCGCCTTTTGCGCGCAACTGATTATCAGTTGCAACGCCTGCACCCCTTGATCTTTCAACGTTTTCGGACGCCTGCCCTCTGCTCTTCTCCAGGCTGCTGCGCTTTTCGTCGTAGTAGTCGTAGGTGCCGGGGTATTTGATCATCCCGTCCGCCGTCAGCTCTAAAATAGCCGTCGGAACGTGCTGCAGCAGGTAGCGGTCGTGGCTCACTATGATAACAGTTCCGGGGAAATGCATTATGGCGTCCTCGAACACTTCCTTGGCGGCAATGTCCAGGTGGTTGGTGGGCTCGTCGAATATCAGCAGGTTGGCGCCGGACATCATAAGCTTCAGCAGCGCCAGGCGCGCCTTTTCGCCGCCGGCCAGATCCCCGACCTTCTTGAACACATCGTCCCCGTGGAAGAGGAAGCTGCCCAGTATCTTGCGCAGGTCCGTCTGGTCGTAGCGGAAGTACATCCTGTGGAGCTCGTCCAGCACGGTGCTCTCCGGGTCCAGGCCGCGCTGTTCCTGGTCGTAGTAGCCGGGGATGACGTTCTGCCCCAGCCTTATGTAGCCGCTGTCCGGCCTCAGCTGGCTTAGTATCATCTTCAGAAGCGTGGTCTTGCCTATGCCGTTGGCGCCCACTATGCATATGCGGTCCTGCTTTTTTATGTCCAGGGCCACGTTCTTAAACAGAGGCTCGCAGCCCGGGTAGGCAAAGGACAGGTTCTCCGCAAACACCACATCGTTTCCGGAGGCTAGCTTTTCGGAGAAGTTTATCTTGAGCGTTTCCGACAGCATTACCGGGCGCTCCGGCCTTTCCATGTGGGAAAGCCTCATCTCCCTTGAATGCGCGCGCTTTGCGAGCTTTTCCGTGCCGCGCCCTTTGTAGCGCGCTATCAGCTCCTCCTGGCGCTTTATCTCCTCCATCTGCTGCTCGTAGTGCTTAAGGTCTATCTCGTACTGGAGCTGCTTGGTCTCCTTGAACTTAGTGTAGTTGCCCTCGTAGCACTTGAGGCGGCAGTTTTCTATCTCGAATATGCGGCTTACGCACTTGTCCAGGAAATACCGGTCGTGCGAGATTATCATAAGCGTGCCGCGGTAGCCTTTAAGGTAGTTCTCCAGCCACTTCAGCGTGGGGATGTCCAGGTGGTTGGTGGGCTCATCCAAAAGCATAAGGTCCGGCTCCCTGAGCAGCATGGCCCCCAAAGCCAGGCGGGTCTTTTCTCCGCCGGACAGGGCCCCTACGCGCTGCCCGAAGGCGCTTTCCGCAAAGCCGAGCGATATAAGTATGCCCTTTGCGGCGCGGTCGAAGCTGTAGCCGTGGAGCTCCTCGAACCTTTCGGCCAGGGTGGAGCCTGCAAGGGACCCCCTCTTGGCGGCGGGCTCATCCCCCAGCATCAGCATGGTGTCCAGAACGGTGCCCTCCTCCGGGAAGTGCTCCCTCTGGCGCAGGTAGCCCACGGTAAGATCCTTGGCCGCTGCTATCTCTCCGCTGTCTGCAGCCAGCTCCCCTACTATTATCTTAAAAAGGGTGGATTTTCCGGCGCCGTTTGCGCCCACGACCCCTATGCGGTCCCCTTTGTTTACGATAAAACTGACCCCTTCCAGGGCCGTTTCTATACCGAAGCTTTTATTCAGTTCTCTTACTGATAATATACTCATGGCATATTATGATACCATTAATCTGCTCTTGTAACAAGTTCGCAATAGTGCTAAAATAAATTGATAAAATAATCACGAGAAAAAGAGTACTATTTAAAAGAACGGAGCAATCATGAAGACATACGTTTCGGACGCGGTTATAAAACGTCTTCCTCGTTACAGACGTTTTCTTAAATCGCTCAAAGAACAGGGCACGGACAAAGTCTCTTCCAAGCAGCTTGGCGAGATCATGGATGTTACAGCATCCCAGATACGCCAGGATCTCAACCACTTCGGCGGCTTCGGCCAGCAGGGCTACGGCTACGGCGTGGAAGAGCTCGGAGACAGGCTCGGGGAGATACTCGGCGTGGACAAGACCTACAATGTGGCCTTTATAGGCTGCGGCAGGCTTGGGCAGGCGCTCATGAACTTCCTTATAGCCAACGAGCCCAACTATAAGATCACAGCGCTGTGCGATATCCGCCCGGAGCTTCAGGGCCGGGAGATAGCAGGCATAAAGATCGATAATGTAGAAGATTTCAACAAGAAGCTGATAGGCGGCGGCATAGATATCGTTATCCTTACCATACCCGCGGATCAGGTGGAGGCCGTCCACGACCTTATAGAAAAGTCGGATGTAAAGGGAGTCTGGAACTTCAGCATGACAGAAATGGTCATCAAGGGCAAGAAGGTCATGAACATGCACCTTTCCGACAGCCTGCAGGCGCTCACATACTACATCAATCACCCGGATTAAGTGCCGTTTGCGGCAAAGAAAAAACGGGCGAGGCATCGCCTCTCCCGTTTCTTTTTTCTTTTGCTGATTAAGCGTGAGCTGCTTCCATCGGGCAGACACCAGCGCAAGCTCCGCAGTCGATGCACTTGTCAGCATCGATGACGTACTTGCCGTCTCCTTCAGAAATTGCTTCCTGAGGGCACTCACCAGCGCATGCGCCGCAAGCGATGCAATTATCATCAATTACATATGCCATAGTCCAAACCTCCTTTGAGTTTGAATATAAACACAACTATACACAACAGCAGTACTATAACATATTTAGCGTAGGATAACAAGTGAAAATTTACGGATTGTCCGGCAAAAGCGGCACGGGCAAAAGCTACAACGCAATAGAGCTCTGCGCAAGGCTCAAGATAGAGGCCATTATAGACGATGGCCTGTTTATCAACGGCGGCGTTATAATAGCCGGCACCTCCGCCAAGAAGCAGAGCACAAAGATCAAGGCAATCAAGACGGCAATCTTCGAGGACGAAGCGGAGCGCCGTGTGGTCAGGGCTGCCATAGAAAGGGTGGCTCCCAAAAGCATC
>JAZQIH010000177.1:0-8766 GCA_045541015.1 Anaerovoracaceae bacterium
CGCCGCCTACTACACAGGCAACCATCAGGGCAATTTTGATGTAGGCCTTATACTCTACGCCCTTGGCGGTTACAGGATACCTATCGCAAAGTACGAAGCCTCCAAGTTGCCTCTTGCAAACCTTTGGATGAAGGTGCTCCGCCTGATCTTTATAAAAAGGAACGACCCCAGGCAGTCCGCGGAATGCATGAATAAAGCCGCAGGATACCTGGAGCACGGAGTAAGCGTGGCGGTGTTCCCTGAAGGAACAAGAAGCAAGAGCCGCACCCTGGGAGAATTCAAGCCAGGGGCGTTCAAGCCGGCGCTTAAGGCCGGAGTTCCTGTGGTGCCATTTGTTATAGACGGCACATACAAATGTTTCGAGGAGCACAAGAAGCTCAGAAAGGCGGATGTTACCCTGCACATACTGCCGCCTGTGTACCCGGAAAAGCTGGGAATAAGAAAAACAAAAGAGCTGTCCGCCTACGTAAGGCAGCTGATAGAAGAACAGCTCAATAAAAACGCCGCACAATAGCACCCCGCGGCTAAGGCAATAAAAAACCGCTCTCCCAAAACTTTGGAAGAGCGGATATTATTTTACTCGAATATCATCTTGCAGGAACCGTGGAGTATGGATCCGGGAACTGTGATGATGCTCCTTGTGGTAACATTGCCCACGAATTTGCCTGTTTCCGCAAACTGCATAAGATCTGAGCAATCCACTGTACCCTCTCCGGTGCCCATGAGCTGCAGCTCTTTGCAATTCATCTTGCCCTTGAAGGTTCCGCAGGAAGAAATTATTACCAGAGCAGTAGAATCTATATCTCCTTCGAAATATCCGTCTATGCGGATGGGCTTGTCTGTCTTTACGTTGCCCTTGAACCTTGTCTGAGCTCCGATAACTGTTTCTATAGTTTCTGAACTGATGCTTACTGTCTTATCATTAAAATCGAACATATTATTCTCTCCTTGCTTTGCGTGGTCATTACCTCACATCAAGAAAATATACCACAAAAAAGTTTTACTTGCAATATCTTTCCTTTTGATGTATTATTGCAAAGTACGAACGCGCAGGTATGGCGGAATTGGCAGACGCGCACGGTTCAGGTCCGTGTGAAAGCGATTTCATGCAGGTTCGACTCCTGTTACCTGCACCACGCGGAAGGCCGGCTCATTGAGCCGGTTTTTTCGTTCATATTACATTACGGTTAAGAATCTCCGGTCCTATTGCCTTTTTATTGGCCCCTGTGTTATAATGTAAAAAAAAGTTACGCCCGTCATCACAAGGAGCACTTATGAAATTATATCAGATCGAATATATGCTAACCACTGCCAGAAAAGGCAGCTTCTCAAAAGCAGCAGACGAACTTATGGTTTCCCGCCCCGCGGTTTCCAAAGCCATTAAGGATCTGGAGGACGAATTCGGCATAGAATTCTTCAGAAGGACCACCACAGGCATAGAACTTACCGAAACAGGCAAAGTCTTCTGCGAAAGAGCCGAAGAGCTCATGGACATCCTCAAAGATATCAACATGCAGATGATGATAGCCAAGGATCGCGAAAAACTCAACAAAGACCGCACTTTAAACATATCAATGTCCTTCAACGCCAACTACGTTCTGCTGCCCATGATAGCAGACTTCCGTAAGGCCTACCCAGACATACACCTGGAGACCGGAGAGATAGACGTCAACAAGAGGGACTCTCTGGAAAGCGAATACCTCTGCGATATCTCCATAGGCCTCAGCTTCGTAAAGAAGAAAAAGAACTGGACCTACAAGGATATCTGCGACTGCGAATTCGTCCTCTGCTGCAGCAAGAACAACCCTCTGGCATCCCGTAAATACGTAACTATTAATGACATCAAAGACGAGCCTCTGATAGAGCTCGGCAGGCACGCGTTCAAGGCCAACCAGACCCAGATGATGTTCATGAAGGAAAACCTGGCGCCCAACATAGTGCACTACACCAACCAGCTGACTCTTATGTACAAGATGATCCAGTATGATCTTGGGTCTGCCCTGGAGCCCTACCCGTCCTTCATGGACAAGGATCTTGTAAAGATACCGTTCAAGGAGCCGGTCCTGATCCCTATAAGGATGTGGTGGGATCCGGATATACCGCACAACAGCGCATTTTACGACTTCATGACCTTCCTGGACAAATACCTTAAGGAAAACGACCTTACCAAGAGATCAACAATATCCGGCCGCTGAGCATCGTAGCAAAAAATCTGCTTTATATAATGGTCATGATTATCTATAATGACACTAGCGTAAGTCAAAACACATCAACTGAACGCTATACTCTTCACGGGAGAACACCGGCTCGTCCGGTGTTTTCTCGTTTTTGAGCTTTTTCCGGGGGTATCGTTCTTTGTTACTACGGTGTCTAAAAATACTTCACTAAAACTGCGCCGCATGCTTTATAATAAAATAAAGAGTAAGCGTCCCTTCAGCACAGCAAGGAGGAGCCACATGGAAGAAAAAGAAGTTAAAACTGCTCAGCAGATCATAGACGAAGAAAGATCCAAGCCAAAGGGCCCGGATCTTCCAGAAGATTTCTATTATTCGATTCTTAACCTGCCAGCCTGCAAAGCCTACGGCTACTGCGACGACTGCGGGCGCTGCGAACGCTAGCGCGGACTATTCCTTATCCGCTTTTTCCGCAGCTTTTATCTTTTTGTTTTCCTGCCTTCTGCGCAGACGCGCAGCGGGCTTTATTTTTATCAGAGCGATTATTACAGCCGCCAGTATTATCAGGCCTACTATGTTGTAGGATATCCACATTGCTACAGCCTCGAGGGTATCCCCTGCGTTCTGCAGTCCCCTTTTGAAGCTCTTTCCAAGCCTTTCGAAGAAGCCCGGCTCTTCATCAACGGAGCTGTCCGGATCCACGACCTCAGTAAGCTCTATATTGATCGTGGAGAAGCTTATGAGGCTGTCATACCTGTTGAGCGTTGCTGTGTACTGGTTTATCTCGTATTCAGTTTCCGAAAGCGCGCTTTCCAAAGAGATTATGTCCTTCATCTCCTTGGCTTCCTTAAGCAGAGCCTCCAGCCTTTCGTGTTTGTTCTTTAAGGTCTCCAGGCGCTGCTCGGTGTTGAAGTACTGCTCACCTACGTCCTTAACGTTCTGCTGCAGGGATACAACGTGGCAGCTACTGTTTACACCGGAAAGAAACTCGTTGTACTTTTCGGACGGTACTCTTGCAGTAAAGGAAGCTGTCCTGTAGCGGCCGGAGCTTCCCAGGTTTCCGTTGTAGATATTCTCGCTTTCAAGGTATCCGCCGACGCCTGTTACCAGCTGTTCTATAAGCTTGCTGGTCTCATCGAACTTCGTGGACTGAAGCCCCATATTTGCCGTATAGATAACCTTCGTGTTGTCCCTGACAAGGACATTGCCGCTGTCTGTACTGGCATTTGGGTCAATGGACTCCCCTTCAACAATGTGCATGGAATCGGAAGCCGCCTTATTAGGCGCAAGACCGTTGGTAGTGTAAGCGGTGTTGGAGCTGTACTTGACATCCGATCTGCTGCCTCCGCCGCAGGATGCAAGCAGAAGCGTAAGCGCCGCTAGCACTGTTATAGTTCTGATAAGTTTTCTTTTCATAACTACCCCTCCAATTTATGAAAACGCTATTTTTCTATAGTAAAGAGCCACAACGCTCTTGTCATATCCTTGCTGCTGGGTATTGGGATATCAAAACCTCCGGGCGGATAAAAACTGTTCAGCGGATCTGCGGCATTGTCCACAGTGACCGCTCCACCCAGCAGTTCGTACTCAATATGCTGAATGGGTCTTGACCCTGAATGCTGAACTTTATCTTGTTCAGGAAGGGCAGCGCCCTCTGTGCTCAAGCCGTCATCGCTCGATATGTTATAAGATGTATTTGTGCTGTTGCTGGCAAGACCATTCTTGGTCCGGCTGCCGCCGAACGGCTTGGTATAGATCCCAAGGCCAAGGACCAGCGCAAGGCAGGCAGCTGCAATGCCTGCCCTGGCAAATGTCCTTTTTAGTGGTCGCTTTACTGCAGGAGCGGCCTGCGCAGCCTCTTCGATAAACTTGTCGTCTATCCCCCCTATGGCTTTCAGGAGCTCTCTGCTGTTCATATGTCCAACCCCTCTTTCTTCAGATGCTCTGCAAGCTCCTTTCTGAGCCTTGCCAGCATCGTCCTGACGCTTGCATGATTAAGACCGTACATCTTTGCTATGTCCGCGGCGCTGTCCATGTACCAGTAGCGCCTTACGAACACTTTTCTTTTGACCGGATCGAGCTGACCCAGGAACTCGTTTATTGCCCCTGTGAGTTCCTTATCTATAAGCGCCTGGTCCGGTTGTGTGCCGCCGGAAACGACTTCCGACAGTTCGTCCAGCACGGCAGGGACCTCTCCGCCTCCCCTTTTTTCGGCGGTCCGCCTCTCCAGCCTGTCCAGGGCAAGATTTCTTATTATTTTGCCAAGGTAGGCTTTCAGGTTGGCCGGCCTTTGCGGCGGGATGGTTCCCCAGGCCCTCATAAGACAGTCATTCAGGCACTCCTGCGCATCCTGGCGGTCGGAGAGCATGTTGTCCGCTATGGACATGCAGTACGCCCCGTACTTGCTCTGGACTTGCATTAGAGCTTCCTCAGATCTGTCAAAGAAAAGTTTTATTATCTGCAGGTCTTCCATTTAAACGTCATTCACCCTTATAGACGGAAAAATGCATGAAACTGTTTCATGCATTTTCAAAAATCTTATTTTCATCCGAAGATTCGGCTGTGGCCAGCATCTGTTTGTATTTGGAGCGTTCTTGAGCGTACATTTCGTTGAACTCTGGATCTGCCCCTCTGTGCAACCTTCCAAGGTAGCCGTGCTGATCGTCAGCTATAGTTTTATCGTGCAGTGCAAGGCAGTAGACACCTATATTGGAGCACTGGTCGGATATCCTCTCTATATTAGTGAGCATATCCAGGAATGTGGAGCCGGCGACTACGTTGCATTCACCGGTCTGAAGCCTTCTTACGTGTCGGGCTCTTAAGGATTCTATGAGCTCGTCCACCACTTCTTCCACCGGCTCTATGCGCTTTGCAGCTTCTATATCTCTGTCCCTGTAGGCGGATATAGCGTTAGCCAGCGTATCCGAAAGTGCAGTATGGAGCACGCCCATCTCCCTTACAGCCACAGGCGAAAGCTTAAGGCCTTTTTCCTTAAGCTCCTGCGCAGACTGCGCAAGGTTCAGAGCCAGATCTCCTATTCTTTCGTATTCCAGTACGCACTTGATATTGTAGTTGCAAAGATCTGCTTCCCTGCCGCTCACATGAGTAGAAAGACCTACAAGGTAGGAACTTATGTGGTCTGTCATGAAGTCTATGAATTCCTCGTCTTCGTCTATTTCCAGCCTGATCGCAGGTTCGTAATTTTTGACCAGCGAATCAGCCCTGTGGTAGTTTATCTCAGCAGCCTGAGCAACCTTAACCATTGCCTTCCTGGTGCTGGAAAGTGCCAGAGACGGTGATCTGTAAAGAGCCTCGTCCAAAAGCTCTGCATCGTGGAATTTCTGAGGTATTGGGCTAACAGGATCGTCTTTGACCAGCTTTATAGCGCCCTTTTCCAGGAACTTTACAAAGGGCAGGATAATTATTGAGCAGATCAGTTTGAAAGCGGTATGTGTGTTTGCAATGCCGCCGGAATTGATAGGAACGCTCCATATGCTGTCGAAAACTCCGAGCTGATGCAGCAGGGCAACGCCAACCGTTACCAGTACCACGTTGCAGAGGTTGAAAAGTATGTGAGCAACGCCTGTGCGCTTAGCATCTGCTTTAGCGCCAATGGAGCAGACTATGGCTGTAGTTACGCAGTCTCCAATGTATATGCCTATTATTATTGAGTACACATTGCTGAATGTGAGCGCCCCTGTAACAGACAGCGCCTGCAGTATACCGATAGACGCGGAGGAGCTTTGTATAGCAAAGGATACAGCAACGCCGGCAAGAAAACCAAGCAGAGGCTTATCCGCAAATGCAAGGAAAAGATCAGAGAACCAGACCGATTCTGACAGAGGAGAAAGCGCTGCTGTCATGTTCAGAAGTCCGGTGAACAGAATGCCGAAGCCCATTGCGATCTGCCCTATAGTGTCGGAAGCCTTGGTCTTTACGAACATTACAAAGACTATGCCTATAACGGCAGCTATTGGGGCAAGTGTGGATGGTTTAAAGAAATTCAGAAGCGAGCCCGCGTCTGCGTTGATATCAAGAAGCCTTATTATCTGGCCGGTAATGGTGGTGCCTACGTTTGCACCGAGAACGACGCCTATGGATTGTTTGAAGCTCATAAGCCCGGCGCCGACAAGGCCGGAAACTATAACGATGGTTGCTGTAGAGCTTTGTATAAGTGCTGTTATGGCGGCTCCCACAAGGAAGCCTGCCACAGGATTGTTAGTTACCTTTTTTATAGTCCTTCTGAAAGTGTCTGAGGAGCTTTTGGTAAGGCCGTCCCCCATTATACGCATGCCGTAGAGGAACAAAGCGAGCCCGCCCAGAAGCGATATAAAATTGAATATAGTCATGATAAAAGATCTCTTTTCTATTTTCAAAGACCTCGATTTTCGGTCAGTTTATTCTATCACAAACCAGGCTTCAAGTAAAACGATTAGATCCATTTTGTATTATTTTTGAAAACCTAATGAAAACTTCATACTAACTACACGATTTGTGTTATAATATCAAATCGTATTTTAATGCCATGAATGGAGAAAAACTATGAAAAAACATATCAGGCTCGCAGCGCTGCTTATGGCTTTTGCCCTTATACTCTGCGCATGCGGCTCAGGAAACAACAGCAACAACACAAATAACAGCAACAACAGCAATAGTTCAGAAAGCGAATCCACCTTCGACCGCAGCGCCGGCCTGGACGAGAACGGCTACTGGAAAGATATAAAAGCTACCGATTACGTTACCATTCCGGATCTCAGCAAGGTAACTGTATCCAAAGAAGATATACAGAAAGAGATAGACATCCTTCTTGCTCAGTATCCCAACATGAAGGAAGTAAAGGACCGCGCTGTTAAGGACGGAGACACCATCAACATAGACTATACCGGAAAGATAGACGGCGTAGCATTCGATGGCGGAAGCACCAATGGCCAGGGCTCGGAAGTAACTATAGGTCAGGACAAGTTCATAGACGACCTTCTTGAAAGAATGGTAGGCCACATGCCCGGAGAGACCTTCGATCTGGACGCAACCTTCCCCGATCCTTATACTCCCAACGAAGAACTTTCCGGAAAGAAATCCGTGTTCACCGTTACCATCAACTACATCCTTGAGCCCACCGAAACAGTTTGGAACGATGAATTCGTTGCAATGAAGCTCTACACCAACTACGGCTGGAGCACAACAACAGAAGCTGAGAACGGCATCAAGGCTGCTCTTGCAGAAGACGCAGTTGCTGCAGCATGCACCTTCAGCGAGGAGATGCCGGAAGTCGTAGTCAACTATCAGATCGAATCCGCTATAGAGTACTACAAGAGCTACGCAGCTCAGTACGGCATAGATGTTGAGACCCTTATGCAGTCCATGATGGGCTACGCTTCTCTTGATGCGTTCAGGGAAGCCTATAAGGAAAACGCCATCGAGACCACAAAGTTCTACATGATCTACCAGGCACTTGCAGAGAGCAAGGATTACAAGGTAAGCACAGACGAGATCAAGGCATACTTCAAGGATATGACCGGTTCCGATGATTACGCCAGGTACGAAGAGGCATTCGGCCTCCCCTACATCAAGGCAATGATCATGTACGAGAAGATGAGCGAGATCATCAGGGACACCGTAACTATCGCTTAATTTTTGACAGTTGCAAGCTACGTTAACTTAATTTATAATTAAGTCGCAAAATAACCGATACTGTCTCGGAAAAGGAGAAATACAATGGCAGAAGATAAGAAAAACGCCGCATACGAAGACGAAGCTGAATACATAACCCTGGAATTCGACGACGGAATGGAAGTCGAAGCAGAGATCATGGGCATCTTCGAAGTCGATGGCAAAGAGTACATAGCTCTCATCCCAGACGATGATTCCGACGACGTTTACCTCTACGGATACAAGGAAGTTTCCGACGAGGAATTCGAGCTCATAGACATCGAAGACGATGCAGAGTTCGATAAAGTTGTTAAGGAATTCGAAAAGATCACAGCCGAAGAGGAATAGACATGAAATGAAAGACTACGATATCATTATCGTAGGCGCAGGAGCAGCCGGGGTCTTTATGGCTTACGAGCTCACCAAACAGAACTGCGGCGCTAAGGTGCTGGTGCTGGAAAAAGGCGCGCCTCTTGCAGAAAGAGCCTGCCCTATTTCCAGAGGACTTACACAGCGCTGCATAAAGTGCAACCCCTGCCATATCATGAACGGATATGGCGGAGCAGGGTCGCTTTCCGACGGGAAGTACAACATCACCACCAGCTTTGGTGGTGATTTGCACGTTTATGTAGGAGAAGACAAGGCAATGGAGCTGATGGAGTACGTAGACAGCGTGCTCTGCTCTATGGGAGGCTCAGAAGCCGTCCTCTACTCTACCGCAAATTCGGAGCTGAAGACTCTTGCACTGCGCCACGATCTGCACCTGCTGGACGCTAAGGTGCGCCACCTGGGCACAGACAGAAACGTTAAGATACTTGGAAACATCTACGACTACACCAAGGATAAGGTGGAGTTTAGGTTTCGCACTGTCGTATCCACAGTAGACAGGACTGCGGACGGTTTTTGCGTAGAAACGGAAAACGGAGAGCAGTTCTCCTGCAAG
>JAZQIH010000178.1:0-1875 GCA_045541015.1 Anaerovoracaceae bacterium
GACCGTGTTGCTGCTAAATGGCAGGCTCGCGTAGGCGAAGCTGTCCAGCGTGGGCACCTCGATCACCGGCTTGTTCCAGACCTGAGCCAGGCCCTTGGCCGTTGCCATGCCTATCCTGATGCCTGTAAACGACCCGGGGCCGCAGGAAACTGCGACTGCGTCCAGGTCTGCAGGGTCCACTTCTTCCTCAGCAAGCAGTGCCTTTACCATGGGCACGCACTCCTGAAGATGCGAAAAATCCGCGTGATTTTTAACGCAGCTTACTATTCCGTCATCGTAAAGGGCCACAGAAGCGAGCGGCCCTGTTGTTTCTATAGCAAGTATAAGCATGTCAAAACTCCGAAAACTGATCAGTTTCTATAACGCAGACGCGCTCGTCCTCGCCTTCCGCGTAGTCCAGCTTTATCCATACAGTATTATCCGGGAGGATGTCCTCTATAAGGTCCGCCCACTCAATAAGGCAGACTCCGCCGGCGTGGAGGTATTCGTCAAAGCCTATCTCGAAAAGCTCGTCCGGATCCGACACCCTGTAAACGTCAAAATGGTAGAGCGGCAGGCGGCCGGTCTCGTACTCCTGCACTATGGTAAAGGTGGGGCTAGCCATCCTTTCGGTAACGCCAAGGCCCCTTGCGATCGCCTGTGCAAGGGTGGTCTTTCCTGCGCCGAGGGGGCCAACAAGGGCAAGGACATCGCCGGGCTTAAGGCCTTCTGCGATGCGCTTTCCGAGCGCCAGAGTGTCTTCTGTGTTTTTAAGATAGATCTTTTCCAATTCTGCTCCGTTTTAGGTGCGGTCTTCCCGGATCTTACTCCGCAAGAGCCGGTCTGTCCGGTTTGGTCTCCGAGTAGATGCGGCAGGTGGAGGTGGCTATGACTCTAATTTCGCCCTCAACTATGACCTCGCCTTTTACTACAGCAGTTCGTTTCCCGGCATTCATAAGAGTAGCCCTGATCACGAGGTTCTCTCCGGGCCTTATAGCCTTAAGGAAGTTCATGTGAAGATCCATTGTGGGCGCTGAATTGCCAGTCCCCGCCTCATAAGCTGCCAGACCCATTGCCGTGTCAAGGAACATCCCTATCACTCCGCCGTGGACACTTCCATACCTGTTGGAATCAAAAGCCGTAGACCTGTGCTCGAATTCGACCCAGTTCGCGTCATAATCCGAATCCCTGTAAGATATCTTAAAAAATCTGTAAAAGCTTCCTATCGAGTTGACAAAGTCAAGATGCTTTTTCATGTGCTGCGCAAGCTCTTCGTTGTTTTTTGCAAGTCTGAATAAACTCATGTTATTACCTTTCAATTTTTCTCTGCACGAAGTATAGCATACGTTTCCTTCAGATTCAAGGATACGAAACACCCTCCGTATGCAAAAAAGACCCGGCTGCCATTAACGCAGCCGGGCTGTGAAAGGAATCAGCATGTCACGTCACGGAAGTAATACTTACCCTTTGAAGAATCCGTGATCACTTCCAAGGCCTCAGCTTGCGTAACGTAACCCGCGGCTGTTTCTTTCAGCTGACCGATCTTTATCTTCCCGCTTGCAGTCATCGGGAGCTCGCTAAAGCAAAGGATGTATTTAGGCACCTTAAAGTACGAAAGCTTTTTCCTAAGGATCCTGACCAGGGCTGACGAATCGAAGCTGGCCGCATCTGCGGGCACCAGGCAAGCGCATATCTCCTCCTGAGTATACTCGCTCGGAACGCCCACGACCTTGACCTGGCTGCTCATTCCGCTTTCAAGTATAGCCTCCTCGATCTCGCGCGGAGAGATATTCTCTCCGGATCTTATGATAAGCTCTTTTTTTCTTCCTGTAAGGCATATCTCGTCGTAGTCGTTGATATATCCGACATCACCGGTCTTAAGCCAGCCGTCTTCAG
>JAZQIH010000179.1:0-2417 GCA_045541015.1 Anaerovoracaceae bacterium
GACAATTCGGGACCGTCCCCAATTGTCAAACTAACGGACTTACGCCATCACTTCGATCAGCAAACTGAAAGATCAGTAAAGGAGAAAGATCATGGCTAAAACATACTTTGAACCTGGACGCGATATACCCGTCTACGCAGAATGCGATGTTCTTGTAGTCGGATCGGGTGCAGCCGGACACAGCGCCGCTGTAGCTGCAGCCAGAGCCGGAGCCAAGGACGTCATCCTTATGGAGCGCTACGGTTACTCAGGAGGCGATGTAACCGGCGACTACGTACTCATGGTCCCCAAACTCTCCTGGAAGACCCTCCCCTTCGTAAGAGGCCTTCAGGAAGAGTGGTTCGACCGCATGGAAAAGAACGCCCCCGGATCCACCTGGGGCCCACGCATGGAGGACATAGGCAAGCAGGACAAGGCTCTGATCTACCGCTGGAGCCACAAGATGGACACATCCAGCCCCAGCGAGCCGAAAATGCTGGTGCGCTCCGTCTATTACGACGGCCCGCAGCTGGAGATAGAGCTGGACATGATGCTCCTTGAGCTGAAAGACCGTATCAGGATCATGTACCACAGCTGGGGCACCAGGCCCATCATAGAAGACAACGTCATGAAGGGCGTCATCTTCGAGAGCAAGGAAGGCCGCCAGGCAGTGCTTGCCAAGATAGTCATAGACGCCACCGGCGACGGAGACCTTTACCGCCAGGCAGGCGTCCCCTACGAGCACCTCTCCGACCAGAAGACCCGCTCGCACTGCACCACACTTGCGTGGCGCGTAGGCGGCGTGGACACCGATTACCTGCTGGAGTGGCGCAGGGCGCATCCGGACGAGTGGATGGCAGCCGTTAAGGAGCTGCAGAAGATCCAGGGCTACAGCGGCGGAATGCCCTGCTGGGACGAGCCGAACGGCAACCTGCTGGTCTTCAACAAGCTGGAAGACATGGACTGCGCTTCCGTAAAGGACCTGACCCACACGGAGATCACCGTGCGCTCCAAGATCCGCGCCGTGATAGATTACTGCAAGCAGGCCATCCCCGGCGCTTACAGAAACATGTACCTGATGAGCATCGCCCCGCAGACCGGCGTGCGCTGCAGCAACAGGCTCGTAGGCGAGTACGTCATGAGCCCCGCCGACTGGCTCTTTGCAAAGCAGCACGACGACGTAATAGCATGGCACTCCACCATCTGCCGCATAAACGACTGCGCACCTGTTGAGATCCCCTACAGGGCGATAGTTCCAAAGGGCGTGGACAACCTCCTCTGCCCGGGCAGGCACCTGTCCGCCGACCACGTGTCCATAGACTGGCTGAACCTGATCCCGCAGTGCATAGGCACAGGCCAGGCAGCCGGTGTTGCGGCAGCCGTGGCGCTGGAGAAGGGTACAGGCACACGCGATGTAGACATCAAGGCTGTCCAGGACATCCTGGTGGATCAGAACGTGCCTCTGCCCAGAAACGACAAAGTCAGCAAAGAGTATACCGAACTGGTCGATGAATATGAGCACGGCCTCTACACCGATCTTGCCAAGAAGATGCTGGCCGATCCGGAGGTCATGAAGGCTTACAGGCAAGGCTAGGACGGTTCTCAGATCTCCAGATCCGGGGACGGTCCTCAGGTTTGCAAAACAAATCAAAAAGGCGGCACCCATAGCGGTGCCGCCTGTGTTATACTGTTTCCAAACATCAAACCACGGAAGGGCAACAAAGTGAACTATCGCAAAGACAAATACGGAAACGAAATTTCCATGCTCGGCTACGGCTGCATGCGTTTTACCACCAAGGCCGGCCGCATAGACCTGGACAAAGCCCAGGAAGAGCTGCTGGCCGCCTATAACGCCGGCGTCAACTACTACGACACCGCCTACATCTACCCCGGCTCCGAGGCCGCCCTGGGCGAGATCTTCGAGCGCACCGGCATCCGCGACAAGATCTATATAGCCACCAAGCTGCCTCAGTACCTGATCAAGAGCGTGGACGGCGCCGAAAAGCTGCTGGCCGAAGAGCTCAAAAGGCTCCGCACGGATCACATAGACTACTACCTTATGCACATGCTCAGCGACGACAAGACCTGGGGCAGGCTCTGCGAGCTTGGCATAGACAAGTGGCTGCTGCAGAAGAAGGCCGAGGGCACCATACGCCAGGTGGGTTTCTCCTACCACGGCAGCTCCGACGCGTTCTGCAGGCTCATAGACGCCTGGGACTGGGATTTCTGCCAGATCCAGTACAATTACCTTGACGAACACAGCCAGGCAGGCCGCACAGGCGTGGACCACGCGGCTGCAAAAGGCGTTCCTATAATAATCATGGAGCCGCTGCGCGGAGGCAAGCTGGTGAACAAGCTGCCGGAAGCCGCGCTCAAGGCTTTCCGCGAGCACCCCGTGCAGCACAGCCCGGCCCAGTGGGCCTTCAAGTGGCTCTGGG
>JAZQIH010000180.1:0-1509 GCA_045541015.1 Anaerovoracaceae bacterium
GCATCGGAAGAACCGTCCCCCTGATGCCGAAAGCACCGCCCAAAATGTTTTAGTTGTAGCGTTTTGCGGGTTCGCCGTGGAGCACGCGGAGCGCGCCTTCTGCAAGGCTGCGCATCTCTTCCTCTCCGGGGAAGACCAGTATCTGAGCTATCTTCTCTACATAAGAGGAGATCTCCTTAACAAAGGGCTTGCAGTAAGCCATGCCGCCGGTCATAACTATGGCGTCCACATCGTACTTCAGCACTGCGGCCATGGCGCCTATGTCCTTGGCAAGCTGGTAAGCAAGAGTGTTGAATATGAACAGCGCGTAATCGTCCGTGCCGGAGAAAGCTCTGTCTTCAACCTCGCGGAAGTCCGTGGTGCCAAGGTAGGAATAGACACCTGCCTCGGTGGACAGGATCTTCTTTACCTCTGCCTTGGTCTTGCCGGAGTAGCACATCTCAACTATGCCAAGATCCGGAAGTGCGCCGCCTCTGTCCAGGCCCATAGCGCCGTTCTCTTTAACGTTGTAGACATCCACGCACTTGCCCTTCTGGTGGGCAGCAACGGAAACACCGCCGCCGAGGTGCACAACTATAAGGTTGAGCTCCTCGTAAGCCTTGCCCAGCTGCTTTGCAGCCTTTCTGGCAACGGCCTTCTGGTTGAGGGCGTGGAAGAGGCTCCTCCATTCGAGGCCCTTAAGACCTGTGATCCTTGCCATTGGCTGAAGCTCGTCTACGCAGACGGGGTCCACGAAGAACGCGGGGATGCCTGCGCGGTCCGCAAGCTCCTTTGCAAGGTAGGACCCAAGGTTAGCGGCGTGCTCGCCGTACTTTGCGACCTTAATGTCTGCAAGGACATCGTCGTCTACAAGATATGTCCCGGAAGGGATGGGCTTAAAGAGCCCGCCCCTTCCGCAAACTGCGTCAAAATCTGTAAGCTTCCAGCCGTTTTCTTCGAGTCCCGCGAGTATCAGATCGCGGCGCATAGGCATCTGATCCACGATGTTTTTATAAGCGGATACATCCTGAGCACTGTGCTCCAGCTTCAGCTTGAATACCTCGTTCTCCTCGTTGAAGACAGAGACCTTTGTTGATGTTGCACCGGGGTTGATAACCAGGACTTTCATGCTACTTTCCTGCCTTTGCTGCTTCTCTTCCTGCGCGGAAGGCCTTAACGTTGAGCTCTACGAGCTTCTGGGGAACGGTCTCCTTAACGACCTCTTCCCAGTCTATGCCCTCAACGCCCAGGGAATCGCACATAGCTCCGAAGAGAACTACGTTCATGCACTTGGGGTTGCCGAGCTCGATAGCGATCTTAGCTGCGTCTACAGTTATGGTCCTGAAGCACTTCTTCATAGCGCCGATGGGGTCTGCAGGATATTCTTCTGCGCCGGTAGCGGTGCTGGTGGAGTGCATCTGGTAATCGTTGATGATAGCTACGCCGTCCGGCTTAAGGAACTGTGCATAGCGGAGAGCTTCCATCTTCTCGAGTGCTACGAGTATGTCTGCATCGCCCTCGCCGAAGACC
>JAZQIH010000181.1:0-19674 GCA_045541015.1 Anaerovoracaceae bacterium
TGCTACCTTTTCGTTGGGTGCCCACTCGCTGTACATTACGTCCTTGTACTGAGCGGTGTTTTCGAGGATCTCCGTGCTCGGAGTTCCGGGGTAAGCGGAGCAGATCTTAACGCCGGCTTCGTATGCGCCGCGTGCGATCGCTTCGTTTCCTGAAAGTAAGTGTTTCATGTCGATACAGTCCTTTCCTGATACACGATAACATTGATAAGCTTTGTTGTTTGCAGGCCCCGATCGGCCTGCCGCTACTGCTTTTCACTACTTATATTATGAAGGGAAACAGCATCTATGTCAACAAGAAAACCAGAAAAAATTTTAGTTTTTTTGCGGAAAAATCAGAAAATTATTTAGGATGAAACAGCACTTCAGGGACGGTTCTCCGGTTCACACCAGTGAACTTAGGGACGGTTCTTAGGTTCGCGGCATCTACTCCGAAACAACTATGATGGGTATGTAGATAGTAAAGATGGCATAGGAAGACTCCCCGTCCTTGGAGAGGTTTATCATATGCCCGAATATCCTGCGGTTCATATCTATGCCTATTTCCGCAAGCCTTGCAATTACCTGGGTCCTGGTGAGAGCCTGCGCAATAGGTTCTCCGTCGAACATTTTTATGGTGGTGCGCAGTGCTGTGGTCCCGGATATGTACTCCGCCGACTCGGCAGGTTTTTCGCTGCCGGCAAGCATGGAAAAGCCAGCTCTGCGGCTCACCTCTGCAAGGTGGTCCTCCTTAAAGGTAAGATCGGCTATCAGGGTGTAGTTAAGGCCGCTGACTTTGTCGAAAATATTCTTTTTATTTCTGTCCTTGGATGACGGAACGCAAAGCGACTCCTCGTTTCTTATAGGGATGAACCACATGGCCTCGGTCTTGACCATATCGAAGGTGTCTATCTGCTCTTTAGCGCTTTTTATCTCAGTTGCGAAAAGATCCAGGTCGTCCATCTGCTGCTGAAGCTCGCGCAGCTGCTCCAAAAGCTTGCTGCGCTGTGTGCCGAACCTAGCTATCTTCTGCTCGTCCGTGTCTTTGTCAAAGATCTCCTTGATCTCCGGGAGCGAGAATCCAAGGCTTCTGTATTTTTTTATGAAATAAAGGTGGGTATAGGTCTGCATATCGTAAAAGCGGTACCCGTTTTCCCCTATACTGGTCGGTTTGATCAGTCCAAGTCTTTCGTAATGGCGCAGCGATTCCGGGGTGAGCCCCAGCAGCTTGGAAATATCGCCTATCGAATAAATTTTTTTCATTTTGCACTTGACCCTAAAACTGTTTTAGACAGTAAGATTCAAGTAGATAATAGCATATTTCACAAAAATTTTGTTAAAAAGGAGTAGGAAATGACAAAAAAAGAAGATTACATAACAGCTTTGAAGCATGGAATTCCCGAATCCATACCATATTACGGCAAGCCGGTAAGGCACAATATCGGGTTTATGGACACCTTTGAGAAGGGCCCGATCGGCGGCGGCTACGACGGATACGGTGTGCGCTGGGAGTTCGCGGACAATTCCAGCTGCCCTGCAACAGACAAGTTTACACTTACAGACATCACCAAGTGGGAAGAACAGGTCACATTCCCCGATCTTGACGCTATAGACTGGAAGGCCAAGGCAGAAAAGGAACTTGCCGGATACGATCCCGAGACCCAGATCATAGATTACGCCATGGGCAACGGTCCCTTCGAAAGACTTTTAGCGTGGATGGGCTATCAGTACCTGATCGATGCTATCCTGGATGAGCCGGAGGCCTGCGAAGCACTCCTCAACAAGTGGGTAGAGCACAGGCTCCACTTCATAGAACTGGTTGCCAAGTACTATAAGCCGGACTGCATCACCATTTACGATGACGTAGCGTTCGAAAGAGGCCTCTTCCTTACAAGAGACATGTACGAAGACCTTATACAGCCCGCAACCAAGACTGTTGTAGACGCAATAAAGGCCACCGGAGCTTTCGCTATCAATCACTGCTGCGGAAAGGCAGAGGAGCTGGTAGAGAACTTTATTGACGAAGGTTACGATGCCTGGACTTCCGCCCAGCCCATGAACGACCTTGCCGGAGTTCTTGAAAAGTATCACGACAAGCTTACAGTTATCGGCGGCTACGATTCCAACGGGGCTCCGAGCCGCGAAGACGCAACAGAAGAAGACCGCATCGCAGAGGTCCACAGGACCATAGATGACTACTCCAGATGGGGCAGCTTCATCCTTGGAAACATGATATTTATGGCAAACACTCAGGAAGCAAGAATGGCTAAGATCCAGCCATGTGCAGAAGAAGTGTTCCGCTATGGATATAAGTATTATGAAAGACATGGCATTAAGTAACAGGAGGTATAGTAATGGTTTGGCTTTGCATAATCGCGATAGTAATATCCATCTTCCTGGGATGGAAATTCAACAGGAACACAGGTGTGTTCGCTATGGTATTTGCTTTCCTTATAGGCTATTTCGGCCTTGGGATGAGTGTAAACGCAGTTATTAATTATTTCCCTGTAGCGATCGTGTTCTATCTGATCATAGTATCGCTGTTCTTCAACTACGCAACAAATAACGGGACCATGGAAGTTCTTGGCAAGAAGATGCTCTACGCGCTTGGCGGAAACGCAAGGCTGGTCCCCTGGGCTGCATTCATCATCTCTGCAGTTGTTGCTCTGCTCGGCGCCGGATCTTCCACCCCGCTGATCGTTGGCCCGTTCATATTTGTTGTCGGCTGCTCCGCAGGCGTTGATCCTACTCTGACAGCTGTTGCTATAACACTTGGTAACCTCCTTGGCGGCGCCAGCCCCTTCAACGGCTACGGCGGAATCATAGGCAAGAACCTGATCATAGCCAACGGCGAGACCGAAGAGTACGCCATGAACGTTGCTCTGAAGCTTTTCTATCTTGAGATCATCGTATGCATAGTGCTCATGGTGATATTCTACTTCCTGCTCAAGGGTTACAAGGGCAAGAAGGTGCATGTGGAAAAGCCGGAAGACTATAACAAGACACAGAAGACTACACTTATTATAGTGCTGCTGGTATTTGCCTTCATGCTTGTACCGCCTATCCTCAACCTGATCATAAAGAACAATGCATTCATCACAAAGCTCGCGGGCATCTGCCAGCCGCAGGTGGTCATGGCTATTGGCGCTGTTGCATGCTCTCTGCTTAAGCTGGGCGATGAAAAGCAGGCTATCAGATCTATTCCTGTCAATACTATTGTAATGATTACCGGTGTATACATGCTGGTAAAGGTAGCCGCTGCTGCCGGTATGGTAGATATGGTCTCCAACGCGCTGCAGAACAACATACCAAGAGGCATAGTCCTTGGCGCTATAGTTCTGTTTGCGGCCTTCCTGAGCTTCTTCTCCAGCTCCACATCTACGGTAATGCCGCTCCTGTACCCGCTCGTTCCCGGACTTGCGGCATCCCTGAGCCTTAACCCTGTGGCGCTCTACTTCTGCTGCTTCTGGGGCGGATTCACCACAGCATGCAGCCCGTTCTCCACAGGCGGCTCCGTGCTTATAGCAGCAAACCCTTACAACGAGGAAAAGGAGAAGCTCTCCAAGACCCTTATAATCATGGCACTTGTTATGCCTGTGCTGTCTATAATCCTCGCAGAAGTCGGACTGTTCAACATCTTCTCGGTGTAGTGCTCTGACGGAGGCTCAAAATGACTGAAAGAATAAGGAGGATGCTCGACAGGGCATCCTCGACCCCTATAAACATCGGCCTGGAAAAGCTGAAGATAGCGCTGGACACTCTTGACGAGGAGCGCAACCGCACCAACTATGCCTACCGTTCGGCGCTGCAGGCTAACTACTTCACGCGGATGCCTATAACCATCCCGGAGGACGATATCCTGGCCGGAACAGGCTCTTCCACTTACAACGGGGTGGAGCTGGATTCCGAGATGGGCCGCTGGACCCAGGCCGAGATAGACCACCTGTTTGCGGAGACCGGAGATATGTACGCCATATCAAAGGAAAACTACGACAAGCTGGAAGAGTGGGCGCCGCGCATAGACGCTGCTTTCCGCAATGCAAGAGCCTGCGATTACCTGGCAGAGCTTACATGGGACGTTCCCAGGCTTAACGCTTTTATCAGGTCCGGTGTTACCATGCCTGTGTGGAAGAGCAGGGAGTCCGGCGCCAGCAACGGCATAGGGCAGACCGGTATAGGTGTAGGCCCAGGGTTTACGCTGGCGTGCGTGGATTTTTCCAGGATACTCAGCGAAGGCGCAAGAGCCTTGATAGAAGAGGCAAAGGAGTGTATAGCAAACGAGCGCTGCCTCAACTACGAGGCCTTTGAAAAGCATGAATACTGGATGGGTGTCATAAAGGTCTTCGAGGGCTTTATCGCATACGCAAACAGGCACGCGGATCTTGCGGAAAAGATGGCTGCTGAGTGTGGGGACGAAAAGCGCAAGGCAGAGCTTCTGCGTATGGCTGAGGCCTGCAGATGGGTGCCGGAGCATCCTGCCAGGAACTTCTACGAAGCCGTGCAGGCTTACTGGTTCACGCTGCTGTCTGTGGCATCCAATACCATGTCCGGCGGCAGGCCGGATCAGCTGCTCTACCCCTTTTACAAGAAGGACAAGGAGGAGGGCGTCCTTACAGACGATGAAGCTCTGGAGCTTCTGGAGTGCATAAAGGTCCACACCACGACGTTTCACACCGTGCGCGGAGGCCTTGGCAGAGGCCGTCACTCCGGAGATGCCAGGTGGATCAACTTTGTGATAGGCGGCTGCGATCCCCGGACCGGCAAGGACGCCTGCAACGAGCTTACCATGCTGTTTATGCAGGCTTCCCTGGAGTGCGGAGTGCCGCACCACACCATCACGCTGAGGGTCGGCAAAGACACTCCTATGGAGGTGATCGCCAAGGGCGTGGAGTGCGTGCGCAGCGGCATAGGCATGCCTGCGTTCGTGTCCGAGCAGTCCTATATCAACTTCTTTACCAGCAAGGGCTTCCCGGTGGAGCAGGCAAGGGATTTTGCCATCTGCGGCTGCCTGGATGCGGTGCTTCCGGGAAGGTCCAGGACTATAGGCGTTATATTTTACAACGAGCCACAGGTGCTGGATATCTTCCTGCATAATGGCTACTGCAGCCTTATAGGCGGGGACATAGGGCCGAAACCCGGCGCAGCGGACAGTTTCAAGAGCTGGGATCAGTTCATAAACGCGTTCTGGAAGCACATGAACTGGTTTACAAAGCTTGCTGCCGAGCGCTGCTCCATAGATACGCTGGCAAGGACTATAGCTGCAACAGAGCCTTTCAAGAGCCCGCTGATGGTGGACGGCGTAAAGTGCGGAAAGCCTCTCGACAGGCGCCGCTTTGAGCCGTTCGATACCATAGTAACTGTAATGACGGTCGGAGGCATAAATGTGGCTAACTCCCTTACCGCTATCCGCAAGCTAGTGTTCGAGGACAAGAAATACACTTTGCCTCAGCTCGTGGCTGCTCTGGACGCCAACTGGGAAGGCTATGAGCAGATGCGTGCAGACTTTATTGCCGCGCCAAAGTACGGTAACGACGATGACTACGCAGACGAGATGGCTGTAGAGCTCTACAAGCGCCATTCAGAGCAGGTCGCGGCGTGCGATAACGGTTTTGGCAACGGCTGCGTGCCTTCCGGCATCTCTATCTCTGCGCATCAGCCTTGCGGCAAGGTAGTAGGTGCATCTCCGGACGGCAGGAAGGCTTTCGAGATCCTGTCCGACGGTATGATCTCCCCGGAGCAGGGAACAGATAAAGAGGGGATCCTTGCTGCATTCAACTCCGGAAGGAAGATAGAGCAGGATTCTTACCAGGCCACACTATTCAACATGAAGTTCAGCCCAACGGCGTTAAAGACCGAAGGGGATATGGTGAAGCTGGCCTCTGTTATCAAGACTTATCTGACCAACGGCGGCAAGCAGATCCAGATGAGCTGCGTTTCAGACAAGACACTAAGGGAGGCGCAGGCTGATCCCAAGAACCACAAGGATGTTATTGTGCGCGTGGCGGGATACAGTGCATACTTCGTGACCCTTACGAATATGATGCAGAACGAGATAATCGCGCGCACCGAAAACGACACAATAGGTTAAGATCTTCTCAAAGTACACTCAATAACAAAGGTCCCTGCGGCTGGCTTTTTGCCGGCGCGGGGATCTTTGCTGTTTACTAAGCAGGGCGGAATGCTGTATTATATGGAATATGGCTAGTTTACAAAGGTTTATAGGCGATAAGGCCTTCTACAAACATACCATAAGGATAATGCTGCCCATAGTGGTGCAGAATGGTATCACGCAGTTCGTTAACCTGCTGGACAACATAATGGTGGGGCAGATAGGCACGGAGCCCATGACGGGCGTATCCATCTCCAATCAGCTGATCTTTGTGTTCAACCTCTGCATTTTCGGAGCGATCTCCGGCGCGGGCATTTTCGGCGCGCAGTTTGCGGGGCGCATGGATGACGAAGGCATAAGGAACACATTCAGGTTCAAGCTTTTTATTGCTGCGGTGCTTTCCGCCGTGAGCATCTTCCTGTTTGCGGTGTTCGGAACGCCGCTGGTGTCCCTGTTTTTAAAGGGCGAGGGCGATGCTGCAAGCATCAGCGCGGCTCTGGGGTTCGGGCGTCAGTACCTGAACATCATGACCGTGGGCCTGGTGCCTTTCGCTCTGGTGCAGATCTACGCGAGCACCCTGCGCGAGACCGGCGAGACGGTGGTGCCTATGAAGGCCAGCGTGGCGGCGGTGCTCACCAATCTGGTGGGCAACTACCTCCTGATATTCGGAAAGTTCGGACTGCCGGCCCTGGGCGCGGCGGGCGCTGCAATAGCAACTGTTATATCCAGGTTCGTGGAGCTTGGGATAATAGCCATCTGGGCTCACACGCACGCGGACAAGTGCAGCTTCATAAAGGGCGTCTACAGGACGCTGCGCATACCGGCTGCGCTGTTCAAAAAGATCTGCATCAAGGGCGCGCCTATTCTTTTCAACGAGGCGCTGTGGTCTTTGGGCATCTCCACCCTCATCCAGAGCTACTCCTACTACAGCTACGATGTGGTGGCGGCGCTGAACATTTCGCAGACCATCAACAGGCTGTTCGATATCATAACCATGTCTTTCGGCTCCGCAATATCAATAATGGTGGGGCAGATCCTTGGCATGGGGGACATGGAAAAGGCCAAAGACACGGACACCAAGCTGATTGCGTTCTCCCTGAGCTGCAGCGCTGTTACGGCTGTGCTTATGGCACTGCTGGCTCCGGCCATGGCGGGCATTTACAAGGTGACCCCGTCCGTGCAGGCTCTGGCGGTGTCCTTCCTCTACGTTGTGGCGTTCACCCAGCCTATAAAGGCATTTATGCACGCGTGCTACTTTACGCTGCGCTCCGGCGGCCGCACGGTGATAACCTTCCTGTTCGACAGCGTGTTCGTGTGGGTGGTATCCGTGCCTGCGGCTTACGCGCTGACCCGCTTTACCGGCCTGCACATAGTGCTTATCTACACCATAGTGCAGCTTCTGGATATCTTAAAATGCATTGTCGGCTTCATACTCGTCAGAAAGGGTGTGTGGCTCAGAAATATAGTTGTTGAAGACCCCACGGAGTAGCCTCCGAAAAGGAATGATAATTGGGGACGGTCCCGAATTGTCAAAATGGAAATTGCTTCCAAAATGACAATTCGGGACCGTCCCCAATTTACATGTTGACAATTAACTGTGTTATTCGTATAATACAGTTGGATGAACTGTATTACGCGTGTAATACGGTTCCGGCAGGGAATTTGTTCAAAAGGGTGCCGCTGCAAATGGCGGCATGGAAACGGAAACATTAAGTGATAACATTCGAGGGTTTTAAAACTGAAGACGGTAAGCCCATATACCAGCAGATCCTGGAGTTCATAAAGCGCGGGGCTGCGGCAGGCACCATAGCAGACGGCGACGAACTGCCGTCGCGCAGGGTGCTGTCTGCGCTGCTTGGCATCAACCCCAACACCGTGCAGAAGGCGTTCAGGCTGCTGGAAGAGGAAGGGCTCATAGAGTCCCGCGCAGGTTCGGGCAGCTTCATGACCCTCACCCCGGAGCATGTGGAGCGCATAAAAGTGGAGCTTCTGACCGCGGACATACGCGGGCTCACGCACGCCCTCAAGCGCACAGGGGTCAGCCGCCAGGAGGCGCTGCGCCTGATAGACATGTACTGGGACGATCCTGCGGAGGTGGACGGCAATGAAAAGGCTTGATATCTCAAGGTTTTACCCGCCCGGCTACGACTACGGCCGCTGGAACGGCTACTCGGCAATGGCGCTGGCGGTCTGCGGCATCGCACAGATCGTCATTTACTCGAGCGCTTTCGGCAGCGCGTACAGCCTGCTGGACTGGAACTGGGACCACACCAGGATCGTAAGCGGCAACATAAAAATGGCGCCGTTTGCGGATGTGGCGGGCGGCTGCTGGGCACCGCTGGTGGTGTTCGCGCTCTACTGCGTGCTGTGGGCGGTGCTGCTGCGGATGTACTTCTCGCAGTATTCCAACAGCATATACATAATGAGGCGCCTTAAGAGCAACCGGGAGCTTGAAGTCAGGTGCCTGGCGGGGCCTGCAGCCTTTGCACTGTTCGCCTTGGCCCTGAGCCTCATCCTGATGCTATTCTTCAGACTGCACTACAACGCTGCAGTCCCGGACATGTGCAAACCGTTATAGGGGACGGTTCTTCTTCACCAAAAGTTGCTGCCCAAGGGGGTACAAAATGCTCGAAATTAACAAACTGAACAAGAGATTCGGCGCCAAGCAGGTGCTCTACGATATAGACCTTAAGCTTCAGCCCGGCGAGATAGTCGGCCTGTTCGGAGAAAACGGCGCCGGCAAGACCACGCTCATGAAGTGCATACTGGGCCTGCTGCGCTACGACGGCACCGTCCGCCTGGACGGAGAGCCCATCACCCGCAAAAACATCGGCCGCTTTGCATTCGCAACCAGCGAGCACAGCTTCTTCCCGGACCTTTCGGCAAAGGGGCACGCGGAGTTCTTCGCGGACCATTTCGGCACCTTCCGCCAGAAGCGCTTCGACGGCCTGATGGACTTCTTTGCACTCCCGAAAAACAAGGCGATACGCAGCTTCTCCACCGGCCAGCAGAACCAGTTCGAGGTGGTCCTGGCGCTGTCGCAGGGGGCGGACTACATATTCATGGACGAGCCCTTTGCCGGCAACGACGTCTTCAACCGCGAGGATTTCTACAAGGTCCTGGTCGGCATCCTTGAGCCTACCGAAACGGTGCTGCTCTCCACCCACCTGATAGAGGAGGTCTCGGACTTCGTGGGCCGGGCCGTGCTGATCCACCGCGGCCGCATAGTGGGGGACTCAACCGCCGACGAGCTTGATTCCAAAGGCATCACGCTGATGGATTACATAAAAGAAACTTACAACTACCGCGCAGACCGCGTGGCCCGCGCCCTGGATAGCATCAACGAATAAGATGAAAAAGTATCTTTCGATAACTGAATACTTCGCAAGGCGCAGCCTTTTAAAGGTGCTTGGCGTTGTCCTGGCCATGGCCGCACTGCAGTTCCTCTTCTGCAGGGGGCCCCTGGCAAGCGGCGTCGTACATCACACAGAGTCTGATGGGTACTCTTACGATTCTCCCATAAGGCTCTACGACACCCAGGTAGTGCTGGTGTTCTGCGCCGTATACGTGCTGGCGGTCGTGGCGATCTCCCTGATACTCATCGGGGCTCCGGCCAAAGGCACCAACTATGGCTACAGCATCAGGCTCCTGGGAGTGTCCGAGCGCAGCTGGATGCTGCTGAACGCGCTCTACTGCGCCTGCTGCTACATCATTGCGTGGGCTGCGGCTATCGCCGTGCTCAGGGCTCTGATCGGGGTCTATATCGCAAATCCGCACTACGACGGAGGCCCGCAGGGAGTCTATACGGAACTTATGTGGGATGATTCTCTTAAGTTCTTCATACCCGCGGACGACGGACGCATGGCTGCAAGCGCCTGGATCATCAACGTGCTTCTGGGGCCGATAACTGCCGCGGCATCGCTTAAGCGCGCGCAGGGCAAGCTTCTGCCTGCTGCCCCTGCGATCCTGATCAATGTGCTGGGCGCGGTGCTGCTTTTCCGCTGGAATACTCCTTCATTCTTCCTGGTGCTGGCAGCTGCGTACGCCATATACGTACTTATCGAGTGGGCTCCATATCTGACCGGCGGCCTGCATAATGGTAAAAACGGGGAGGCCGACGATGCGCAGTAAAAAGATACATATCCTGACGCTTCTTGCGGCGCTCCTGACCGTTCTGGGAATAGCATTCCAGGCAGCAAACAGCGCAAAAATGACTGCAAGCGCGGATGCGGTGGAGTTCACCCAGCTGGCTTCTTACGGAGACCCGGCTGCGGCGGACGGCATCTCCTTCAGCACTCAGGCTCAGACCTTCGGGCTGGGTATAAAGTGGATGTCGAATATAGGATTCGGCCAGACAGGAATGACCGCAAAGTCTGCGCACATATATTCCAGCAATGAAACGGGTTCTGCCTTTGCGCTGCTGCATGACACTTTTGACAAAGGCATCCGCATCCTCATAGATTTCTCCCTCTGCAAGAACCTGCGGGACTATGTGCAGGAGCTTGGCAAAACCATGGAACCAGGCGATGTCAAAGAGGTAGAGATAGATCTTTCCGACTACATGGACTGCTACCCGCTCTGCATGGATGCAGCCAGGGAGCCATTTAGCATCTACACCGCATACGATGTGGAGTCCAGAGGGGATCTGGAAGTCCTGTTCAGCAGGATCAACGGCTGGCTGCAGGAAAACATAAGGATTCCGGTGCCGGAGGGCGAAAAAGCAACGCTGCGGATAGCAACCTATGGTGACGGTCGGGTGGACTATTCCGTGCTGCTGGACGATAAATACGGAAATCCTTACGGCGCCAGGTTTGCGGCTTTCGGAGATGCAGTGGACAAGACCTGCTACATCTACATCTACCCGGACGAGCCCGCAAAGAGCGCAGTGGCGCCGGGCGGAGCGGTATACCGCATTCCGTCGGCAGAGCAGTACGGAGTGCTTGCCCCGGATGTGGACAGGGCCGAGGTGCTGTATTCGAACGATCCCGGCTTTTCGACCACCTTTGCGGATATCAGGGCCGGCAGGCTGCAGGCGGTGGCGGATGACGGAAGCTCTGTCAAGGCTTATGTTACGGACCTTTCTACCGGAAAGATGGTCTCTGCCGATGTTTGCAGGATAAGCGAGGGCCAGCGCTACGTGGGCTATTTCAAGGACGATTACCTTGTGGTGGACGTCCTTGGGGACGCCTACTACTGCGTGAGCCAGGGCGCAGGCGGGGCGCTTGCTGTGGTGCGTTTTCCGCAAAGCAGCGCCTTCGAGCAGTCCGCGGAGTTTAAGGAAGCTCATGAAAAGTTCTACTGCAGCGATGTGCTCTTTGCCGACGGCCGGCTGGCTGTGGCGGGCAACTGGAGCCGCACCCCGGTAGAAAAAATAGATCAGTATAACTGGAGGGATGAGTACGGCGGCGTGTACTTCTCCTGCTACACGCAGGAGGGGCTCAAATACCACGGCCGCTGGAATAGCAGCCTCAGCAATGTGCAGAACCATGGATCAGGCGGCATCCTGTTCGGCGAAGGCTATCAGGACGAGCTGTACGTATCGTTCAACTGAAAGATGAAAGGGGACGGTTCTTCTTCACCTTTTGTTAAATATTACAAAATGGCTGTTTTATAAGACGAAATGAGAAAGACTTTATCCATAACTGAATTACTGGCAAGGCGCAGCCTGTGGAAGGTGCTGGCAGTGCTGGCTGTTATGGCGGCCGCGGAGCTTGGGTGGTTTGCGCTGATGCTCGGAAACAGGCCGGATGCATCGCTGTACGACGCCGGCAAGTACTTTGCGTGGATCTTTGCGGCCGTGAATATTGCGGTGTTCCTGGTCCTCGGCTGGCCGGCAGCCAAAAAGTCCAACTACGGCTACAGCGTGCGCATGCTTGGGGTCACGGAGGGCCGGCTGTACCTGATAAACATAGTGTACTGCCTGCTGGCCTTCCTTATGGCCTGGGGCGTTCAGGCTGCTGTCCTGATGGCTGCATCAAAGATATACACGTCCGCGCCGGGCTTTACAGGCGTAGCCATGAGCCCCATGGTGGAGATATATTCTTCGCGCTACCTGCACGCCATGCTTCCGATGCAGGACTATGCGATGCTTGCCGTGTTTGCAGCCGGGCTGCTGTTCCTGGCAGTCTATGCGGCCAGCTTTGCCGAGGCTCAGCGCGCAAAGAGCACAGCGGTGAGCGCCTTCCTGGGCCTTATCTGCGTCCTGCGTTCCAGGATGCTGGAGGCGGAGGCCGGGCTGCTGTTTGCTATAGTTGCAGCATTCTTTGCGGTGTTCTGCGTGTTTGCCACCACCGGCCGGTTCGCAAAGAAAGGCAGCAAGGAGGTGGACGATGGTGAGTAGGAAAAGGCACATACTGACCCTTGCGGCGCTGATCCTTGCAGCAGCCTGCGTGTTCGCAGCAGTGTGGGCAAGCAGCAGCATTAATTCTCACGCTGCGGACGCTGCGTTCAAAAAGACCTGGAGCGAGGGCGATCCTTCGGCGGCTGAAGGCCTCAGCCTGACTTCATATATATCCCCCTTCAATAATACCCTCCTTTGGAAGAACGACCTGGTGTTTGACGGCGGAGAGCAGAGCCTCACGGAGCAGTCCTACAGGACCAATGCGCCGTACGAGGCGCTTTGGGGATGCGATTTCAGGGCTTTCATCAACGTTGAGGGCACTCAGGAGCTGCAGGAGCTTCAGGACTCCATGATGAAACAGTGCGAGGTGGGGAGCCGCATCAGCAGCAAGATAGTGCTGAAGGACTACTTCGAGTACTACCCGCTTTCTGTGCAGTGGTCGGTCGGCGGAGAGAACTATCAGACTGTTCACTACACTGGGTATAGTGATCTGGAAGAGGCGGTCAATGCCCTGTTCCGCGTGCCGGTGAAGGCAACCGACTATATGATACTGACTTGCGAAAAACACAGTCAGGGTGGCTCGTCTACCGGCACTGAGGCGCATTATGCGACTGGCTACTCAGTCGCGGGCTATCTTGTCGGCAGCGATATGGTATGCGTGACGGTGCTTAATGATTACCCTGACACGATCTGGGCGTCTGAACCGTCTTCCGTGGAGGCGGAGATCCGCAGCTTCCCGGTAAAAAAGCTGGATAAAGCTATAGAGATCGCCGGCGGAAAGATAAGCTATGTTCCGGCCTCCGAGAACGCGGAGCTTTTGTGGAAGCTTCCGGAAGGCGCGGTCTATGAGGCCTGCGGGTCCATGCTTTCCAGAGATGCCGTGATAGTGGTCTACAGTGAGGGCAGCGTGCTGAAGGCTGCAGCCTGCGATGCTGCGGGGAAGGCTCCCGTGGAGATAGTGCTCCTTGAAGATTTTGGGACCGACGCGTCCTGCGGTTTCTATCAGAAAGAAGACTATGCTGTGGTCCAGGTAGGGTCTGAGGCATTCTGCTGCATCTGGAAGGATGCGACCGGCTGGAGAGCCAGCAGTTTCCCTGCTCCGGATCTGAAGTTCCTTGCGGAAAATGAGTGGTATGGCAACCTGTCCGTAGCATTCAATAAAAAGGACTTTGCACTGGCAGGCACCATTGGGGGATCATCCCCATCCGACTTCAGGGCAAGCTACCGCGGCGTGTTCCTGGCGGTGCTTTCCGAAGGCGGCCCTGTGTACCAGGCAAAGTACGGCAGCGACGCGATCGCAGCATCGGCATTCCACGGCACAGACGGCTACCTAAGAGCTGCCAGCATCTACATCCCCTACAGCGCCCTCAAATGGTAATGTAAATTGGGGACGGTCCCGAATTGTCAAAATGGAAAAGTTTACCAAATAAAAAAGTCGGTTTTCCGCGCTGATCTCGGCAGAAAACCGACTTTTGTTAATGCCATAATTTACCAAAATGACAATTCGGGCCCGTCCCCAATTGTTATTCTTCCGGCACCATGCAGGTGGGGCAGTCGGCCTCGACTGTGATGCCCATTTCGTTCATTACCTGGCCCATCATTGCGATCTCGGCTTCTTTCATGTCCTTGTAGCCGAGGCAGGTAACGGAGTTCTCCTGGATCTTGTAGACGAAGTCCTCGCCGGCGGCCTTCATGGCCTTGATGTGCGCAAGGAGCTTCTCCAGGGTGTCCTCGGAGTAGGTGCGGAGCTCGCTGGTCTGGTAGGTCTCGATGGAGGCCCACTCTTTTTCTTCGGAAGCGTGCAGCGGGCGGCCGCCAAGCGCCAGCAGCGGGTAGCTCTTGCGGAGCTCTTCGGTCTGCGCAAGCATTATCTCCCAGATGTCGGCAACAAGCTCGTTTGTCCTTTCGGTAACGGCGGGCAGCTGATCCTTGAAGGCCTCAAAGCCCTGAGGATCTGTGTGCTCCATCATCCAGATGTACTTTTCCTTTACCAGGCTGCGTCCGCAGGCTATGGCTGCGTCCAGGTCCTTGTTGTAGCTTTCGAGGCTGGCGTCGTCCCATACCTTGAACTGTGCTGTGCGCATGTTGTAGAAGGTGGTGGGATCCTCCTGGCAGTCCACGCGGTCCTCACCGTTTACGTTGTGGAACATGGGCCATTCTTTTTCAACTATCTGCCTGATGAGTTCTTCTTTAGTCATTTTATCCTCCAATCTTGCAGGGGGATCCTGCGTCTTCTATGAGTTTCTTAAGGCTTTGCATGTAGTCGTCCGTGGGCACGGTGATGGTGCACTTGTTTTCCTGGCCGAGGCTCTCGTTCTTGCTCTCTCCGAGCTTGTGAGCCGGCAGCAGGTTGACCAGCACGTTGTCTCCGAGGCTCTGCGCAAACTTGGCAGTCGCTATCAGGTTCTCCGGGCTGTCGTTGTAGCCGGGCATGGTCGGGACGCGGATGATGGTGGGCACCTTAAGGTCCTTTGCGATGTGGCGTATGTTCTCCAGAATGTAGGTGTTGGGCACGCCGGTGTACTTTTCGTGCAGGGTGTTGTCCATCTGCTTAACGTCCAGCAGGGCAAGGTCCACGTGCTTGTAGATCTTGTCCACGGCCTCGCGGCTTCCGAAGGAACTGGTCTCGATGCAGGTGCTGATGCCTTCTGCGTGAGCCGCTGCCATGAGGTTGGCCACGAAGTCCGGGTGAGCCAGAGGCTCTCCGCCGGAGACTGTCATGCCGCCGCCGGAGCCGTCGTAGAAGAGCTTGTCCTTCTTGACTTTGTCTATGACTTCGCGGACCGTCATGGTCTTGCCTGCTATCTCGCGCGCCTCGTTGGGGCAGACCTTGACGCAGGCGCCGCAGTCCACGCACTTGGTGCGGTCTGTAATAGCTATGTATTTTTCGGTATCGCCGCTCTTGTAGGGGCCTATGGAGATGGCGCCCTTGGGGCAGGCCGCTACGCAGGTGCCGCAGCCTGTGCACTTGCTGGAGTATGTCATCAGCTGGGGCTTGGTGAGGTTGGATTCCGGGTTTGCGCACCACAGGCAGCGCAGGGGGCAGCCCTTTACAAAGACTGTAGTCCTGATGCCGGGGCCGTCGTGTATGCTGTAGGTCTGGATGTTGAAGACCGTAGCTTTGGCATCGTAATCGATGCTTTCTTTATCGATATTGTTGATTTCAGTAGCCATTCATTGCTCCTTTGATATGCCTTCCGGCCGCCTTGGGCAGCCTTTCACATTTACAGTAGAATTATATCAGTTGAGCGACGGATTGTAAAATGATAGAATATACAAAAAGGAAGCGGAAATGGAATGGCATATCCGCGCTGTTTTGTGCAAGATGGATAAGATGGAAATCAGAGATTATTTCAAAATAGTGGACAGCGCCTACGGCACGGAGGACAACGCTGTTATCGAGTCGGAGATCAAGCGCGCCTGCGAGCTTGCCCGGGTGAACGAGGGCGAGTGCAGCGCCATCTACGCGTCCATGCTCTCGGAGCTTGGCGGTTTTTACCGCGGGCTCACGCGCTACGACGAGTCTGTGGCCTGCTTTTCCAGGGCGGCTGACATTCTGCTGGAGCTGAACGGGCCGGATTCGCCGGACTACGCTACCTGCGTCAACAACAGGGCGGGGTCTTACCGCCAGATGCGCCGCTTTGACGATGCCGAGCGAGGCTTTGCGGAGTGCCTTGGCATTTACGAGAGGACTGTGGGGAAAAAACACATTCTGTACTCCGCGGGGCTCAACAATCTGGCGCTGGTGGCGCTGGATAAGGGTCAGACGGAGCGTGCGGCTGCGCTTCTTACCGAGGCTGCGGAGGTCCTGAAGGGCCTTCCGGAGCACCTGGACGAGCTGGCAACGTCCCTGGCCAACACGGCGGAGCTCTACCGCCAGCTGGGCCACTATGAAGACGCGGAAAAGAACTTGCTGGAGGCTAAGGACATTTACGAGAACCGCCTGCACGACACCTTTACGCCACACTACCACGCTATCCTCAACAGTCTGGGGCTGGTGTGCATGGCTCCGCAGCGCTATCCGCAGGCTGCCGACTGGTTCCGCCAGGCGCTGATCTACTGCGAGCGCTACTACAACAAGGACCACCGCGAATACAAAGCAACGCTGCGCAACCTGGAAACCGCAGAATGTCAATTGGGGACGGTCCCAAATTGACATTCTGGGAAACAATGGAAAAATGACAATTTGGGACCGTCCCCAATTGTCATCAGGGGAGGATAATATGAAAGGTCTTGAACTTTCGAAGAAATATTGGGAGGAGGTCGGCAGGCCGGCCTTCGGGAAAGACTGCCCGGACGTTCTGCTTCGGGCCTGCGTGGGCCTGGTCGGCGAGGGCTCGGAGTGCTACGGTTTTGACGACGAGATCTCCCGCGACCACGACTGGGGCCCGGGCTTTTGCGTGTGGCTTCCGGACGAGGACATGAAGACCCTCGGCGCGGAGGCTCAGAAGATCTACGCCGCCCTGCCGGAGGAGTTCATGGGCTTTAAGCGCCTCAGCTCCGGCGAAATGAGCAGCGGCCGCGTTGGCGTCATAAGCGTGGGCAGCTTCTACGCGCGCTACACCGGCTTCGACCGCCTGCCGCAGAGCTTTTTCGAGTGGCGCTGCATCCCGGAAAAGGGCCTGTCCGTGGTCACCAACGGCGAGGTCTTTATGGATCTGCCCGGCCGCTTCATGGAGATCCGCGAAGGCCTCACCGCCTTCTACCCGGAGGACCTCCGGAAGAAAAAACTGGCCATGAGGCTGGCGCTTGCGGCGCAGTCCGGCCAGTACAACTATTCCAGGTGCGCACACAGGGGCGAGAGCGTTGCGGCCCTCCTGGCCCTGGGCGAATTCGTCCAGAACGTGCAGGCCGCCGTGTTCCTGCTGAACAAGCGCTACAGGCCGTACTACAAGTGGACCCACCGCGCAATGCAGCAGCTCCCCGTGCTTGGCGCGCAGCTTGCCCCAAAGATAGAGGCGCTCGCCGCAAAAAAGCTGGAGTATCACGAGATCATAGACCTGATCGAAGAGGTCAGCGCAGACATAATAACAGAACTAAAAAAAGAGGGCCTGTCCGCGTCGGATTCGGACTTCCTGCTGCAGCACGCAGAGGAGGTCCAAAGCCGCATAGAAGACCCTCAGATAAGATCCATGCACCTGATGGCAGAATAATTAAAGGGGCGGCGCCTGGCTGGGTTCCGCCCCTTATCATTATTCGAACGGGAAGTGGTACTGGGTGAGGCCCAGCTCATTGCGAAGCTGGATGAACTCCTTCTGGATGGACTCGCCCACGGGAACGCCCTTGTCCTTGCGGTCCTGCCAGGCCAGGTATTCCTTTTCCCCGGCGGTGTAGATGCGCTCAGCTCCCGGCGCCTTCTTGGAAGCTCTCAGGCCGCGGCAAATATCGCCCGCGGTCTTTTTAAATGTGTCGAGACCCATGAAAAACTCCGGATTTATAACAAAGAAGAAGTGCCCAAGCCTGTACATCTGGGACTCGCCGTTTGGCCCGACGCCGGAAAGCGCCTTCATGAACGGTCCGCCTGCCAGCGCGGCGGACAGTATCTCCACGACAGTAGTAAAACCGTAGCCCTTGTAGCCCGCGGTGTCCTCTCCCAGGCCGCCCAGCGGCAGCAGAGCCGCCTTGCCCTGCCTCATATCCTTAAGGATCTGCGCGGAATCGGTCAGAGACTCGCCGTTGTTGCCAACAACGCAGCCCTCCGGGGTGGGCTTGCCCTGGCGCTCGTAGAACTCTATCTTGCCGTTCTGCATAATGCAGGTGGCGCAGTCCAGGTTGAAAGGGAACTCCTCGTCCGTGGGGATGGTAAAAGTCATGGGGTTGGTGCCCATCATAGGCTCCACGCCGAAAGTAGGCGCCACGGAAGGCCTGGCATTGGTGCCGCTGATGCCTATCATCCCGGCCTTTTCCGCCATACCGGTCCAGTAGCCCGCAATGCCGTAGTGGGTGGAATTGAATATGGTGCCGCCGGCCATGCCGTAGATGCGGGCCTTTTCGATAAGCATCTCCATCATTTTGTGGCTGGCCACCATGCCCATGCCGTTGTTGGCGTCCATGACCACGGTGGTTGGCGTCTCTTTTACTATTTCTATTTTAGTGACAGGCAGCAGGGTGCCTTTCTTTATGCGGTCCAGGTATATGGGCTTGAAACGGTTGCAGCCGTGGCTCTCTATGCCGCGGCGGTCGCTCTCCAAAAGTACGTCCGTGCATATTTTCGCGTCCTCTTCCGGCACTCCGTAAGCCTTGAAAACATCGGTCATGAAGCTTGCGGCAGTGTTCCAGTCCAGGTAAGGTCTTGTTTCAGTCATGATGAACTCCTTTGTTATTGCGGCGCGAGGCCGCTTGCTGTCGGTCGTTTGCTGCATTATATCCCGCCCGAAATATGATTACAAGGCTTCGAAAATTATTTACCCCTTTAATAAATCATGGCGTTAATGACAATTGGGGACGGTCCCGAATTGTCATTCTGCCATTTATTTCCAAAATGACAATTCGGGCCCGTCCCCAATTGCACTTGAAAAAAATTTTTAATGATAATATAATGTTCTATTATTTTGAACTTACCGATCAACGGAGGATAACATGGGAAACAGAAGAGACGGTACTCTGGTCAAGCAAATAGATTCAATGCACTACATCATGCCCCTGATGTACCCGGACCGCTGCGACAACGAGGCATTCATATCCGAAACTATGGACCTCACCGCTGTCAACAAATATCTTGAGAAGAAAAACGCCGAGAACCCGGAATATAAATACAACATGTTCCAGTTCATCGTTTCTGTTATGATCAAGACCCTCACGCTGCGCTACAAGCTCAACCGCTTCTACGCTAACTGCAGCCTCTACCAGAGGAACGAGGTCTCCGCCGCCTTCACCATCAAGAAGGTGTTCGAGGACGAGAGCGAAGAAGGCCTTGCATTCATCCACAGCAAGCCGGAGTTCACCATAGATGACGTGCACAACGAGATCTACCGCCAGGTCCACTACGTCCGCAAGGAAGGCAAGGACCAGTCCACCCAGAGCATGGACGCCATCCAGAAGATCCCCGGATTCCTCAAGAGGATAATAGGGCGCGGCGCGCGCTTCCTGGACCGCCACGGCTGGATGCCGCAGAGCGTTATAGCTACCGACCCGTTCCAGTCCTCCGTAGTCCTGGCAAACCTGGGCTCCATAAAGCTTCACGCAGGCTATCACCACCTGACCAACTGGGGCACCACATCCGTGTTCGTAGTCGTTGGTGAAAAGAAAC
>JAZQIH010000182.1:0-3876 GCA_045541015.1 Anaerovoracaceae bacterium
AGCTGAGCCAGCTTCGCCTTGAGATCTTCCATGTTTTCGGCGGTGATGATCTTTGTGTTTCCGCCGGCTTCCTCTGCGCCCTTAACGTAGAGAGCCTTCTTTTGGCCGGTAACGATAAGTATATCCACGCCGGACTGCGCTGCTGCGTGGCCAACGCTTACGTGGCCTTCCTCTTCGGAAGCGCCAAGCTCCAGCATGTCGCCAAGCACTGCTATGCGCCTCTTTGCGTCCACGGCAGCAAGAGCAGCAAGGCCTGCCTTCATGGATTCCGGGCTTGCGTTGTAGGTGTCGTCCAGGAGGACTATGTCTCCGTAGACTTCGGCGGAGAGCCTTCTGCCTTCTGTCTTTGCATTTGCAAGAACGGCGGCTGCTTCTTTTTCGCTGATGCCGAACTGCCTTCCGCAGGCGCAGGCAAGAGCGCAGTCCAGAGCAATGTGCTCTCCAAGCAGGGGCACATCAAAGTGTGTGCCGTTTATATCAAAGCTTATGCCTTCTGTGCCGCGGCTTTGGAAATTGCTGTAGCTGTAGTCAGTTCCGACGCTTACGATGCGGAAGTTCTCCTTGCAAGGAGCAAGAGCTCTTATCTCTTCTTCTGTCCTGAGGTAGTCAGAAAGCGCGTTCACAACAAGGACGTTCTTATCCGTGAAAAAGCTTGCTATCTCGAGCTTTGCGTAGGCTATGGCCTCGCGGCTTCCGAGTATCTCCATGTGGGCCGTGCCGATATTGGTTATAAGGGCCAGGTCCGGCTTTATCCATTCGCTGGCCTCAAGCAGCTCGTGCATGCGGTCCATACCCATCTCGAAGACTACGCACTGGGTATCCGCCTCCACGCTGAAAGCTGTCATAACAAGGCCGTAGTTGGCGTTGTAGTTGCCCTGGGTGCTTACGGTCCTGTACTTTGCGGACATTACCGCAGCAACAAGGGACCTTGTAGTGGTCTTGCCAACGCTTCCGGTAACGCCTATCCTTATAAGGCTGAACTGGTCCAGGTAGGCAGAAGCCATTGCAACTGCTGCCTTATACGCGTCCTCAACGTGTATGTAAGCTGCGTCCTTGTGCTCCTGAACGTCCTCGGTCACCAAAAAGGCTCTGCAGCCCTGGTCGTAGGCGCTCTGCGCGTAAAGGTGGCCGTTGGTCTTCTCGCCTTTGATGCAGATGAAAAGGTCCCCGCGACCCGCCTTTCTTGAATCTATCTTTACGCCTGTAACTGCCACCGAAGCGTTTCCGCTAAGGCGTCCGCCGCAGGCTTCTGCTAATTTTCCGACTTCACTCCGGATCAATGATCTCTTCCTCCACATCCGTTACTTCGTAATAAACGGTTATCGTGCTGCCCTTATCCACCCTGTTTCCGGGTTTTGGGTACTGGTCTGTGACGACTATCTCAACGTGCTTGCCCTCTTCCAGTGCCGGAGAAAGCTCGTACTTCAGGTAGTTTCCGACTTTTGCGCCCAGGTTCTCCAGGCCTGCGCCGCTGAGGTTAGGCACTGTTACAAGCTTGCTGTTTATCCTTGCCAGCTCTTCTTCAGTGTATACAGGAGCAATGTTCATGTACTTGAGTGTGGCTTCCATAACATCCCTGGCTATAGGAGATGCGACTGTGCTTCCGTGTATATCTGATGTTCTTGGGTTATCTACAAGGACAAGGACTACCATCCTTGGATCATCCAGCGGTGCTACGCCAACGAATGATGCGTAGACGCCGGTATAACCGCCCTGCGCGGAAGGTTTATCCGCTGTTCCGGTCTTTCCGCCTATCCTGTATCCGGCTATACGGGCAACGTAGCCAGATCCCTCCATTATGCTTCTCATATCGGCCGAGGTCTGTTCGGATATGGCTTTGCCTCTGATGATCTTGTCGAACTTTTCGACCACATTGCCGTCGGCATCGCGTATCTCGCTCACGAGCCTTGGCTGGAGCAGGTCTCCGCCGTTAGCTATAGCCGATATAGCAGTGCAAAGGCTTACAGGAGTAAGCGATATGCCTTGTCCGTAAGACATTGTGGACATTTCTACAGGGCCCATATTGGTCCTGGAATAGATTATGTTGCGGCCTTCTCCGGGGAAGTCCACGCCGGTCTTGTCCAGAAGTCCGAAGTTCTCCAGGCCCTGGTAGAAGGTCTCCTTGCCCATGCGCGCTACAAGGTGCATCATGGTAACGTTGCAGGAGTTTGCAACAGCCTGCTCAAGCGTTTCCGTCCCGTGCGCGTAGGGGTAGTTCCAGCATTTGAGACGGCGGTCGTAGACGTCCAAAAATCCGTAGCAGTTGAACGTGTCTCCCATGTGGGTAACGCCTGCGTCCAGCGCTATGGAAGTGGTCACCAGCTTGAAGGTAGAACCCGGCTCGTAGACATCGCTCATGCAGAAGCTTCTCCACACCCTGTTCCAGTAAGCAACTTTTTCCTCATCCGTAAGGGAGGCAAAGCGCTCTTCGTCTCCGGGCTGCGGAGCTCTGGGGTCGTTGGGGTCGAACTCGTCGGACTGGGCCATGGCCAGTATGGCGCCGTTGTTGGGGTCCATTACCAGCACGGATATCCTGTCCGCGTTTACCCTCTGCATGTGGGTAACGATGTTTGCCTCAACGATGTACTGTATGTTCTGGTCTATGGTGGTGACTAAAGTATAACCGTCCTGGGCATTATAATACTTACTGTCTCCGTATACCAGTGAATTTCTCCTGTTGTCCTTGCTTGTTATCCATCTTCCGTTGATGCCGGAAAGATAGCGGTCGTAATACTTCTCGAGGCCGGTCATGCCCTCGCCGTCGTCGTTGGTAAGGCCAAGGGTCTGGCAGGCAAAGGATCCCAGCGGGTAGTAGCGGCGTACGTCCTGAACTATCTCTATGCCGCTGAGCTTGGCTGCGCGCACAGCTTCGGTCTTTTCGGAATCCACGTACTTGGCGACCTTTATGAGGGTCTTGTCTGCGGTTATGGTCTCGTAGACGCTTTCTTCATTGAGGCCGAGGATCTCCGCCAGCTGCTTTGCTTCTTCGCGTGCGTTGAGCTCAACTTCCGTATCGGTCTTGCCGTTGGACTTAACGGTGCCGGGGCGCACCCAAATGGTGTGGGTGGTGGCGCTTATAGCTATCTGGTTGCCGGAGGCGTCCAGTATATCTCCTCTTACAGCGGAAACTACCCTGTCTATGGTCTGCTGCTTGCTTGCTTTCTGCGAATATTCATCGCCTTTTATTATCATGTGCCAGCCTACACGCAGTGCCAGCAGCGCAAAAAGAACGGCAACTAAAGAAAAAATCAGGAGGACTCTCTTCCTGTTTTTGTAGCCTGTCTTTGTGTATTTAACTCCCGAAAATAGCTTTTTGAACATTTTTATTCTGCCGTTAATATAAAAAACAGCGCCGCATCTTTTCAGCGGCGCTAATCAGCCCTATCTGTAGATATTTTCTTTCAAGGCCAGCGCGAAATCCTGTACCACAGGCGTTTCGCCCCGCAGGTATACGATATCCTTAAAGCCCGGATAGACCATTCCTATCTGTGCAGCCTTTTCCTCCAGGTTGGTGATATTGGTCTGGCTCTTAACCGAGACTTCCAGGTTCCTCATGTCCCATGAGGATTCGGTGATCTTGTTGTTGAGACTGTTGATCTCGTACTGGAGCTTGGAAGAGAGCGCGTTAAGGTAGACCAGCCACACGCAGAACGCGCAGATGGCTATGATCAGTACCATTATCAGTGATTTCTTCTTGAGTATCCTGGCCATTTGGTCTCCTGACTTTCTGGGATCAGAGCTTTTCTATGATCCTCAGCTTTGCGCTTCTTGCTCTCGGGTTTTCCGAAAGCTCCTTTTCCGATGCCGTTACCGGCTTTTTTGTTACCTTCTTTACGTCCGGCTTTCTGCCGCACACGCACACCGGGAATTCCGGGG
>JAZQIH010000183.1:0-27028 GCA_045541015.1 Anaerovoracaceae bacterium
GAACCGTCCCCCTGATGCCAAACCGTCCCCATTGTTAAAGGAGGGCAACATGGACTTTACTGATATCAAGAAGACTTTGGAAAAGAACGGTTTTAAGGTAAGCTGCTTTGAGACCGGCGCTGCGGCTGCGGAGTACCTGGATAGCCAGATAGACGGCAAGAGCGTAGCCTTTGGCGGCAGCGTCACAGTAACCCAGCTGGGGCTCATGGAGAAGCTCGGGGCTCACAACACCATAGTGTCCCACTGGAAGGTGCCGGAAGGCAAGACTCAGAAGGAAGTGCTGGTAGAGGCAATGACCACGGATATCTACATTGCCTCTGCAAACGCGCTTGCAGCCACCGGCGAGATCATCAACATCGACGGACGCGGCAACCGCATAACATCCCTGGTGTACGGGCACGACAAGGTCTACTACGTTATTGGCCGCAACAAGATAGCGCCTACCTACGACGAGGCTGTCTTCCGCGCCAGGAACATTGCCGGACCGCTCAACGCCAAGCGCCTGGGCCGCAAGACCCCCTGCGCCATAGAGGGCAAAAAGTGCTTCAACTGCAACAGCCCGGAGCGCATCTGCCGCACCATGACAGTCACCTGGAAGGCGAGCATGGGCCTGGACGTGGAGATAGTGCTCATAGACGAGGATCTGGGCTACTGATGATCCCGGGCGCGCCCTTGCCTTTCCCCATCCGTACCATTTAGAGGACACTGCATATTATTGACCGTAGTTCAAAATAGTGATAAAATTTACTATGTTCATAAAAATGCCAAGTGCCCTTTAAGGGAGAATAGGGAACCGCGTGGAATTCGCGGACGGGACCGCCGCTGTAAACGCCGATGGGTGCGCCGGATGTGCCACTGGGCAAAGTGCCTGGGAAGGTGTGCCGCACCCCGATCAGCTGTCTGAGGACAGCCCGGAAGCTGATCAAAGGCGCAAGTCAGAAGACCTGCTTGGACGGATAAGATCGAGTCATTGTAAAACAGAGGAAAACGGCCGCTGTAGCATGCAGTGGCCGGTTATTTTTAGGAGGAAAACCATGAAACGCAATGTTAGACTGATCAGCCTTCTTCTGGCGCTGGTCATGGTGATCGGCCTTGCTGCCTGCGGCAAAGCTAAGGATACCGATCCCGCAAACGCAGCTTACGTTACCCTTACTGTAGAGGCTCAGCCCGCACAGGCAAAGGACAACAGCTACATAGCAGCTAAGGCTGTAGAGATCCCTGCTGAGGGCTCCACTGTAGGAGATGTTATCAAGGCAGTCCACAAGAACCTCTTCAAGGACGGTGAGGCTGGCTTTGCTACCGCTCAGACCCAGTACGGCGAGTCCATCACCAAGATGTGGGGAATCGAGAACGGCGGATCCTACGGTTACTATGTAAACGGTGCTATGTCTATGGGTCTTACCGATCCCGTTAAGCCCGGAGACAGAGTAGACCTTCTTGTTTACAAGGATGCAACTGGATTCAGCGATGCTTTCATGTACATGGAAGCTACCGCAACTGGCACCAAGGTAGACGTTACCGTTAAAGCTATGAGCTTCGACGCTAACTGGAACCCCGTTATGAAGGAACTTGCAGGCGCTAAGATCTACACCATAGGCAAGGACGGCAAGCTTGCTGCTACCGGCGCTGCTACCGATGAAAAGGGTGTTGCTTCCCTTGAGCTCAAGGCTGGCATCTACAGGCTCGTTGCTATCAACACCGACGGCCTGTACACCGTTTCCGCTCAGAAGGTTGTTATAACCAAGTAATCATTACTGAACTCTGAAGGGGGAGACTCTTGAGCCTCCCCCTGTTTTATCCGCGGCGCAATGCCGCAAGTTCTGACACATGCGTAAGCTTCTGAAAAAGTCTGTAATACTGCTGCTGGCACTAGTCATGGCCTTCTCTTGTGTGGGCCATGTTTTTGCTGCTCAGGAAGAGGCTGATATAGCTGGGCTGATCAGGGATGTCCTGGACGCCAGGATGGAAAAGGCTGGAGCCAAGTCCCTGCAGGAACTGGTCTGGTGGTACGCAGACAACGCCGGTAAGGGCGAGGAATGGTACGTTGTTTCGCTAAGGCAACAGTATCCCGGCGAGCTGGACTTTTCCGAGTACCGCAAAGCTTACGAGGCCTACGCGCCTACCATAGGGGAGAAGAGCTATTCCACAAGGCTCAAGGCTGCCCTGACCCTGCAGGCCATAGGCAGCAACAGCAGTTTCATAGACCAGGCCTTTGAGGACTCCACCGGCAAGGGCGGAGTTATGACCTGGATCTACGGCCTTCACGTTGCAAACAACGGCGCAAAGAGCTCTGAGTTTACAACAGAAAAGGTGATAGCTGAGCTTCTGGCCCTGCAGCTGGAGGACGGCGGCTGGGCCGTTATGGGAGACAACGGAGACGTAGACGTAACCGCAATGTCCGTGCAGGCCCTTGCACCGCACTGCAGCGATGAAAAAGTAAAGTCTGCAGTGGACCGCGCCGTGGATCTGCTCTCCAAAAGGCAGAAGGATAACGGCTACTTTACGTCCTTTGGGGACGACAACGCAGAGAGCACTGCCCAGGTGCTCGTGGCGCTCAGCAGCCTTGGCATAGACTGCCGTTCTGACGCACGGTTCATAAAGGGCGGCAAGACCATACTGGATATTCTGGCAAGCTTTAGCGCAGGCAAGGGCGCGTACTCGCATACCGTTGGCGCTGCTGCAAACGAGTCCGCTACCATCCAGACTTTCTACGCGCTGGTGAGCTTCGACATGATGCTTACCGGCAAGGGCAGCCTCTACGTATTCGGGGAGTTTACTGAGCCCCATGTGGAGCGCCCGGAAAAAGAGCCCTCCGGGGACGATAAGGACCCCTCCGGGGATAAGACCGATCCTTCGGAAGGCGGCAAAAAGACCTCCAGGAGCATCAAACCGGTACTCTACGGAGTTACCGCAGCTGCGGCTGTGATAGCCTGCATAGCGCTGGCTCTCATGAAAAAGCGCAGCTACAAATCCTATCTTTTCGTGCTGATAGTTGCGGCAGTAGCCGCGGCCGGCATCACATTCATCAACATCGAAAACCCTTCGGACTACTACGGCGGCGAAGACGACATCAAAGACCCCGTAAAGACCGAGATCTATATAAGCGCCGCTACAGTTGCGGGCGAGGCTAAGCACATACCGGCGGATGGCATCATTCTCGCTAAGACCGAGATAGTCATAGACCGCGGGCAGAACGCTCTGGACCAGCTGGTATCGGCGGCAAAGAAATACACCATTCAGATAGAGCTTAAGGGCGGTTACGTGGCCGGCATAGCCAACATCTACGAACTGGACCACGGGGACCTTTCCGGCTGGATGTTCCGCGTTAACGGAGAGTTCTCCAGCGTCAACGCCAACGAGCTGACCTTGAACGAAGGGGACTTCGTGGAGTGGCTCTACACCAAGAACATAGGCAAAGACATAGGCAACGAATACACCGGAGATTAGCTTTTGAAGAGCTTCAAGGACCACAACCCCATAGCCATTTTTATCTATTACGCGCTTGTGATAGTTCCTGTGATGTTCTGCACCAACACGCTTTTGGTGTGTATTTCGCTGTTTTTTGCTGTGGCGCTGCGTGTTGCTATGGAGGGCAGCGGAGTTCTGAAAAAGATCCTTCCTTTTGCGATCTTCCCTGTAATAAGTACCATTGTTAACCCGCTGTTCGTGCACAAGGGTGTTACGGTGCTGTTCATACTGAACAACAACCCCATAACGCTGGAAGCTGTGCGCTACGGCTTTACCATAGGGCTGGTCATCTTCTCCACGATAGTGTGGTTCTCCAGTTTCAACAACATAATGACCACGGACAAGCTGATGTATATATTCGGCAGCGTTTCGCCAAAGATAGCGCTGATACTGTCCATGGCTCTGCGCTACATACCGCTGTACGGCCAGCAGATAAAAAAGATACGCCAGGCCCAGCTGGTGACGGGCCTCTACAAGGAGGACAACGCCATAGACAGGATACGCGGCGGCCTTAGGATAATGTCAGTTATGGTCTCGTGGGCGCTGGAAAACGGCATAATTACCGCTGACAGCATGACGGCCAGGGGCTACGGAGTGGGGAGGCGCAGCCGCTTCTCCATATTCAGCTGGCGGCGCGCGGACAAGATACTGCTTGCGGCGGCTCTGCTGCTCGGCGGAGCTGTGATAGTCTTCATGGCCGTGGGGCATCTGGCCTACGAGTGGTACCCTCAGATAATTACACCGGGAGCTTCGGCCCCCGCCATCATAGCCTACGCGGCTTACGCGGCTCTGGGAGCCGTACCTGTATACCTGCAGATCAAGGAGGAAAATAGGTGGAGATCCTTACAGTCAGAGATCTGAACTTCAGATACACGCTCGGCACGGAGGACGCTATAAAAGGCGTCAGCTTTGGCGTGGAAGAAGGGGATCTTGTTGCGATCTCCGGTCCTACCGGCTGCGGCAAGTCTACGCTTCTGCGCATGCTCAAAAGGGAGCTGACCCCCATGGGGGACCTTTCCGGGACCGTTCTTCTGGACGGCGTTCCGGTGAACAAGATCGACCCGCGCACTGCGGCGTCTTCAATTGGCTTTGTTATGCAGCGCCCGGAGCAGCAGATAGTTACGGACAAGGTGTGGCACGAGCTGGCCTTCGGGCTGGAGAACCTCGGCACCCCGCAGGACGTCATAAGGCGCAGAGTTTCCGAGATCGCAAGCTATTTTGACATAGAAAACTGGTTCGAGACCAATGTTGCGGACCTTTCCGGCGGCCAGAAGCAGCTTCTGAACCTGGCGTCCATAATGGTGATGCAGCCCAGGATACTGATCCTGGACGAGCCGACCAGCCAGCTGGACCCCATTGCGGCTACTGATTTCCTGGCGACAGTCCAGAGGCTCAACAGCGATATGGGCCTTACTGTACTGATCGTGGAGCACAGGCTGCAGGAGGTGGTCCCGGCTGCAAACAAGCTGATGATAATGGACCGCGGCGGCAGGCTGCTGCACTACGGCAAGCCCCGCGAGGTCTGCGCAAGCCTTTCGGAGCGCCCGGACCTGCTGATGGCTATGCCGAGCACGGTTAGGATGTTTGCGGAAATGAAAGGTGAAGGCAGGTGCCCGCTGACAATCAGCGAAGGCCGCCAGTGGGTGGCGTCGTTTGGAAACAGCGTGCAGCCGGACTTCGAGGCAGAGGACGGAGCGGCAGCTTCGAGCGCCCCCGCCCTGGAGCTGGACGACGTCTGGTTCCGCTACGACCGTCATGGCCACGACATACTGCGCGGCACCACCCTCACCGTAAAAGAGGGCGAGATCTTCTGCATACTCGGCGGCAACGGCAGCGGCAAGACTACCTGCCTCGGCGCCGTGGCAGGCCTCAACAAGCCCTACAGCGGAAGCATAAAGATCTTCGGAAAAGACATCAAAGAATATAAAAACCAGAGCCTCTACCGCAACTGCCTTACCATGCTGCCGCAGGATGTGCAGACCATATTCCTGCGCAACACCGTCCGCGAAGAGCTCGCGGATGCGGGCAAAGCGGCGGCGGAGCTCCCCTACGATATAGAAAGCCTCATGGACAAGCACCCCTACGACCTCTCCGGCGGCGAACAGCAGCTGGTGGCGCTGGCCAAGGTGCTTGCCACAGAGCCCAGGCTGCTGCTTCTGGACGAGCCCACCAAGGGCATAGACGCAAACGCGGGCAGCCGCATAATAGAGATACTGAAGAAGCTCAAAGCAAGCGGCGTCACAATCGTGATAGTTACCCACGATGTGGAGTTCGCGGCCATGGCTGCGGACCGCTGCGCAATGTTCTTCAGGGGCGAAGTTACGTCCACAGGCACGCCAAGGGCGTTCTTCTCGGAAAACAACTTCTACACTACGGCCGTCAACCGCCTCACCAGAGGCTACTTCCACGGCTGCATAACCCACGACGATGCCATCCGCGCCCTCAAAGCGCAAAAGGAATGATCTGATAGATGATAAGGATCGCGAACGAAAACTTAAGGAAGACCATCAGAGTGGCAGTGCCGTTCCTGCTGTTCCCGCTGGCAGTGGCACTGGGAGTTTTCGTGTTCCCGGAAAACTCGTACGCGTGGGTAACGGTGGTGTGTCTCATCTTTGCCATGCTGCTGTTCTACGCCAGCTTCGACAAAAAGGTGGTGGGCACCAGGCGCATGGTGATAATCGCTGTAATGACAGCGCTTTCGGTAATGAGCCGCACGGTGTTCTCCATGATCCCGGCCTTCAAACCCATAACATCTATAGTAATAATCACTGCGATCTGGATAGGGCCGGAGTCCGGTTTCCTGGTGGGGTCGCTCACGGCGGTGATCTCCAACTTCCAGTTCGGGCAGGGGCCGTGGACGCCTTTCCAGATGTTCTCCTGGGGCATGATAGGCCTGGTGGCTGGCTACCTGGGCAAGTATTTGAGGGAGAACCGCATAGCCCTGGCCGTGTACGGTGCGCTGGCCGGCGTGGCCTACTCCATGATAATGGATATCTGGACCGTGCTGTGGGCCGGCGAGGGATTCAACTGGGAGCTCTATGCAGCTGCCCTGGCAACTGCTGTGCCCTACACTATAGGCTACGCGGTGTCCAACGTAGTTTTCCTGCTGGTCCTGGGCAGGCCTTTCGGGGAGAAGCTGCAGCGTGTCAAACTCAAGTATGGTGTGTAAGGAGAGTATCATGAAGTATTACATTTCAACTATTTCCGATGTCACAGAAGAAGTTGATGACAGCGGCTGGGAAAAGATAAACTACGTAAAGAGGACCGCGCCCCTGGCAAAGGCAAACGGCCTTGGTCTGGAGATAGCGGAGTTCTGCATTTCCGAAAACATGGATCTTAAGTTCAATGATGTGCTGCCACACGTGGAGTACAACGCGTCCATGGCAGAGGAGAAGACCATCCACGCGCCCTACAACGAACTGTTCCCTCAGGCTATAGACCCCCTGGTCGCGGAGGTGGCCTACAAGCGCTACATCCAGACCCTGGACTACTGCAAGCGCTTCGGCGCAAAGAAGATGATAGTCCACGCCAACTATATAGAGTCTCTGTATTTCTCTGTCTGGTTCGTGCAAAGGCACATAGATTTCTGGAAGAGGCTTCTTGCGGAGCGCGACGACGACATTACTATATGCATAGAGAACGTTATGGAAATGACTCCGGACGATATCCTCGCGATAATCAAAGGGGTGGACGATCCAAGGCTTAAGATGTGCCTGGATGTTGGACACGCAAACCTTACGGATATCCCGCCCGCGGAGTGGCTCAAGACCTGCGCGCCGTATATTTCTCACTACCACATCCACAACAACTTTGGCGCGCCCAAGGAGGGCAAGCGCAGCTGGGGCGACAGGCACCTTGCCCTTGGCAACGGCATAATAGACATGAAAGCTCTGCTGACCCTTGCGGAAGAGCTCACCCCAAACGCCACCGCAGCCATCGAAAGCTACGAGCCGGAAGCCAGCGTGGAATGGCTGAAGGAAAACGGGTTTATTTGAGCACATAATTGCAAAACATTTGTTCGCGCCTGGTTGTAACCGGGCGCTTTTAATGTTATAATAGAATGCTAACATCAAAAAAGGACGATAACAGATGAGAGTCGATAAATACCTTAAAGTTTCGCGCCTTATCAAGAGGCGCAGCGTAGCCCACGATGCCTGCGAGGACGCAAGGATATTCGTAAACGGCAAGGAAGCAAAGCCCGGCAAGGACATTAAAATAGGGGACCAGATCCGCATAGTCTTCGGCAAGTCGGAGATGACAGTCCGCGTGCTCTCTACACCTGAGCACGTGGGTAAGGACGATGCCCCAAGCCTCTACGAGGTGATCCAGTGAACGCCTGGGGAGGAGCCCCCGGGGACGGGAAATTCGAACTTGTAGCCCCATTCGGAATGACAGGAGACCAGCCGCAGGCAGTCGAAAAGCTTGTGGCGGGTATTAAAGCGGGCAAAAAACACCAGACCTTGCTTGGCGTTACCGGTTCCGGCAAGACCTTCACTATGGCTAACGTTATAGCCCAGGTGCAGAAACCAACTCTCATAATATCCCACAACAAGACTCTGGCGGCGCAGCTTTGCGGAGAATTCAAGGAATTCTTCCCCAAAAACGCCGTGGAGTATTTTATTTCCTACTACGATTACTACCAGCCGGAGGCCTATGTGCCCTCCACGGATACCTACATAGAAAAGGACTCTGATGTAAACGAGGAGATAGACCGCCTGCGCTACTCGGCAACTTCCGCCCTGGCGGAGCGCCGGGATGTCATAATCGTGGCGTCTGTGTCCTGCATCTACGGCTTGGGCAGCCCGGACGAGTACAAGAGCCAGATGATCTCTCTGCGCCCCGGCATGCAAAAAAGCCGCAACGATATACTGCGGGAACTCGTGGACATACAGTATACCCGCAACGATCTGGGCTTTGAGCGCGGCACCTTCCGCGTGCGCGGAGATATAATAGACATCATCCCGGCAGGTTCGGAGAACGCCGTGCGCGTGGAGCTTTTCGGAGACGAGATAGACTCCATCAAGGAGCTCAACCAGATGACTGGGGAGATAATCGCCCAGCGCAGCCACGTGGCAATATTCCCGGCCAGCCATTACGTTACAAGCAAGGAAAACATGGAGCGCGCCCTGGTGAGCATAGAAGAGGAGCTGGAGGACCGCCTCAAGTGGTTCTACGACCGCGGACGCATCCTGGAGGCTCAGCGCCTGGAGCAGCGCACCCGCTACGACCTGGAGATGCTCCGGGAGATAGGCACATGCAAGGGCATAGAGAACTATTCAAGGCACCTGGTAGGCAACCCGCCAGGGGCCATGCCTTACACGCTCATAGATTTCTTCCCCAAGGATTTCCTTATAATCGTGGACGAGTCCCATGCCATGCTGCCGCAGCTGCGCGCCATGGCCAACGGAGACAGAGCCCGCAAGGAAAGCCTTGTTGAATACGGTTTCCGCCTGCCAAGCGCTCTGGACAACAGGCCGCTGCGTTTTGACGAGTTCGAGGGTAAGGTAAACCAGATACTCTACGTAAGCGCAACGCCTGCCGCCTACGAAAGGGAGAAGGCCGGCGGCATATCCGCTCAGCAGGTAATAAGGCCCACAGGCCTTCTGGACCCGCCAATAGAGGTGGTGCCGTCCGAGGGCCAGATAGACCATCTGATAGGAGAGATCCACAAGGAAGTGGACAAGCAGCACCGCGTGCTGGTAACTACGCTTACCAAGAAGATGGCGGAGAGCCTTACGGATTACCTAAAGAACGCGGGGCTGAAGGTGCGCTACATGCACTCGGACATAGACACCCTGGAGCGCAACGAGATCTTAAGGGACCTGCGCCTTGGCGTGTTCGATGTCCTGGTAGGCATCAACCTGCTCAGAGAGGGCTTGGACCTTCCGGAAGTCGCCCTGGTAGCCATACTGGACGCGGACAAGGAAGGCTTCCTCAGAACCGAGACCTCCCTGATACAGACAGTCGGCCGCGCTTCCAGAAACGCGGAGGGCCGCGTAATAATGTATGCGGACAGCATCAGCCCGGCCATGAAGGCCACTATAGACGAGACCGCCCGCCGCAGGCAGATTCAGGAGGCCTACAACAAGGAGCACGGCATAACCCCGGAGACCATCAAAAAGGCCGTAAGGGATATAATAGAAGTCACCACCAAGGTGGAGGCGGACGTGGACGAGTACGAGGGCAAGAGCCTGCTGGAGCTCACCAAGCAGGAACTTGCGGACTACGCCGCCAAGCTGGAGAAGGAGATGCGGGCTGCCGCCAAGGACCTGCTCTTCGAGCGCGCAGCCGTGCTGCGTGACCGCCTTCTGGAGGTACGGAGCAAATTATGAACAAAGACTTAACAGAAAAACAGATCAGCACCGAGCTGCTGTTCGACGGCACGGTCCTGCACGTTTATAAGGACGATGTGCAGCTGCCGGACGGCGGAACAGCAGTGCGCGAACTCATAAAACACATAGGCGCGGTCTGCGTCATACCGGTAACGGACGACGGACGCGTGGTCCTGGAGCGCCAGTACCGTTACCCCATAAGCCGCGTGGTCATAGAGATCCCGGCGGGCAAGCTGGACTACGCAGACGAGGACCGCTTAGAGGCCGCCAAGAGGGAGCTCCACGAGGAGACAGGCCTCACCGCGGACAAGTGGACAGATATAGGCCTCTACTACCCGGCGCCGGCGTATTCGGACGAAAAGATAACCATGTACCTGGCCCAGGGGCTGCACAAAGGCAAGCAGGACCTGGACGAGGACGAATTCCTGGAGGTCTTCACCATGCCGCTTTCGGAGCTGGTAGAGAAGGTGCTTTCCGGGGAGATATCCGACGGCAAGACTCAGATAGCGGCGCTCAAAGCCGCGGCCATACTAGGAATACACAGAGAATAAAGTAATGCAAAAAGACTTAGTTATCAAGGGCGCAAGGGCCCATAACCTCAAGAATATAGACCTCACCATACCAAGGGACAAGATGGTAGTCATCACCGGACTGTCCGGATCCGGCAAGAGCTCCCTGGCTTTCGACACCATCTACGCGGAAGGCCAGCGGCGCTACGTGGAGAGCCTTTCTGCCTACGCAAGGCAGTTCCTTGGGCAGGTAGACAAGCCGGATGTGGACTCCATAGACGGCCTCTCCCCGGCTATATCCATAGACCAGAAGACAACGTCCAAGAACCCCAGGTCCACCGTGGGCACCGTTACGGAGATCTACGACTATCTGAGGCTTCTTTACGCGCGCATAGGCGTGCCTCACTGCCCCATCTGCGGAAGGGAGATCAGCAGCCAGAGCGTGGACCAGATAGCCGGCCTCATAATGGATAAGGGCGAGGGCGCAAGGGTCACACTGCTGGCCCCTGTGGTGCGCCAGAAGAAGGGCATGCACGAAAAGGTCCTGGAGCGCATACAGCGCGAGGGCTTCGTGCGCGTGCGCGTGGACGGGGAGATAAAGACCCTCGGAGAGGACGAGATAAAGCTCTCCAAGACCTTCAAGCACAGCATAGATATAGTCGTGGACCGCATAGTGGTAAAGCCCGGCGTGGAGGGGCGCATCTCCGAGAGCGTGGAGCTTGCTCTGAAGCACTCCGAGGGCGGCCTTGTAGGCGCCATCATCCAGCGCGGAGACGAAACAGAAGAGCAGCTCTTCTCCACCAGCCTTGCCTGCCCGGAGCACGGCATAAGCATTGGGGAGCTGGAGCCGCGCAGCTTCTCCTTTAACTCGCCGTTCGGAGCCTGCCCAATATGCAACGGCCTGGGCTTTATAGAGCGCATGGACCCGGAGCTGATAATAGACGATCCCAAGCTTTCCTTAAACCAGGGCGCGCTTACCAAGGCTTTTGCAAGCATGGAGTACTCCGGCTTCTACAAGCAGCTGATAGAGGCGCTTGTGGCTTACCACGGGGAGAGCATGAACACTCCATACAACAAGCTTTCGCCTAAGCTCACCCACGAGCTTTTATACGGCACTGACGGACGCCGCCTGGAGTACGGCTACGTGCGCAGGGACGGCAGTATATCCCACAGGAGGGACAGCTTCGAAGGCGTCATCCCCAACCTTATGCGCCGCCATGCCTATACCAATTCGGAGCTGATCAAGGCCAAGCTGGAAGAGTACATGACCGTGGACACCTGCGAAAAGTGCCACGGAAAGCGCCTTCGGGACGAGATCCTTGCCGTAACAGTCGGCGGCAAGAACATAATAGAGTACACGGAGCTTCCCGTGCGCGATGCCCTGGCATTCACAGAGCACCTGGAAAAGACCCTGTCCGAAAAGGATATGTCCATAGCAAGGCTCATACTCAAAGAGATAAAGAACAGGCTGGGCTTCCTGGACGAAGTAGGCCTGGATTACCTTACCATGGCGCGCGCTTCCGCAACGCTTTCCGGCGGCGAGAGCCAGCGCATCAGGCTGGCCACTCAGATAGGCTCCAGCCTGGTAGGCGTAATGTACATACTGGACGAGCCCTCCATAGGACTGCACCAGAAAGACAACGCCAAGCTGCTGCAGGCTCTGCGCAGCCTGGCGGATATAGGCAATACCGTCCTTGTCGTAGAGCATGACCAGGAGACCATGGAAGCCGCGGACCAGATCATAGACATAGGCCCCGGCGCAGGCATAGCCGGCGGCTATCTTGTGGCCCAGGGCAGCCTGGAGGACATAAAGAACAACCCCAATTCCATAACCGGCCAGTACCTTTCCGGCAAGAAGCAGATAAAGCTTCCGGAGATAAGGCGCAGCGGCAACGGCAAGTTCCTTACAGTCAGAGGCGCCCAGGAGAACAACCTCAAGAACATAGACGTGCAGTTCCCGCTGGGAGAGTTCGTGTGCGTAACAGGCGTGTCCGGATCGGGCAAGAGCAGCCTTATCAACGATATACTTTACAAGAGCCTGGCTCAGCAGATGTACCGCGCCAAGGACCGCCCCGGCAAACACGCGGCAATAGAGGGCATAGAGAACATAGACAAGGTCATCAATATAGACCAGAGCCCCATAGGCCGCACCCCCAGGAGCAACCCGGCCACCTACACAGGTGTGTTCACCAATATACGCCAGCTCTTTGCGCAGACCAACGATGCCAAGATGCGCGGCTTCGACCAGGGCCGTTTCAGCTTCAACGTTAAAGGCGGCCGTTGCGAAGCCTGCAGCGGAGATGGTATAATAAAAATAGAGATGAATTTCCTCCCGGATGTCTATATCCCCTGCGAGGTCTGCCACGGCAGGCGTTACAACAGGGAGACCCTGGAGGTAAAATACAAAGGCAAGAACATCTACGATGTTCTGGACATGAGCGTGGATGAGGCACTGGATTTCTTCGCGAAAATCCCGGCCATAGACCGCTACATAAGGACCCTGCACCAGGTAGGCCTTGGCTACATTAAGCTTGGGCAGCCCAGCACCCAGCTTTCCGGCGGAGAAGCTCAGCGTATCAAGCTCGCAACGGAGCTCTCCAAGCGCAGCACCGGCAAAACGCTCTACATTCTGGACGAGCCCACTACAGGTCTGCACTTTGCGGACGTGGACAAGCTGGTGGACGTGCTGCAGGCGCTGGTGGACGCAGGCAATTCCGTGCTTGTAATAGAGCACAACCTGGACGTCATAAAGTGCGCGGACCACATAATAGATCTGGGGCCGGACGGCGGAGAGCGCGGAGGCACCATAATAGCGCAGGGCACCCCGGAAGAGGTGGCGCAGGTAAAACAGTCATATACAGGTCAGTACCTGAAGAAAATACTTAAGATAAAGTAGGCTGGACCGGAGGTTTTTAAGCCATGACTGAGAAAACATTTTTAAGCAAAGACGGTAAGAGCACAGTTCATTACTATGTCTGGGAGCCGGAAGGACAACCCGTTGCAGTGCTTCAGCTGGTGCACGGAATGGCAGAGCACATCAGCCGCTACGCTCCGCTGGCAGAGTACCTCAACCAGTACGGCGTGCTGGTCTGCGGCAACGATCACATAGGCCACGGCAACAGCGCAAAGCCGGAGGACTGGGGCTATTTCGGAGAGGAAAACGGCTGGAAATACATGGTCCAGGATGTTGAACAGCTTCACGGAATGATAAAGGTCCAGTACATGGACATACCGTACTTTATACTCGGACACTCCATGGGCTCCTTCATAACCAGAGCATGGCTGGCTATGTTCGGAAACGGCGTGGATGGCGCTATAATCATGGGTACCGCCGGTACCAACAAGGCTCTTGGTGTAGCTAAGTTCCTGGTAAAAGTCATCAGGGCATTCAAGGGCAGCAGACATCTTTCCAAGCTTATAACCGGCGCGGCGTTCGGCTCCTACAACAAGAGGATAAAACCCCAGAGGACAAACTACGACTGGCTCACCAGGGATAACGAGATAGTAGACAAGTACATAGCGGACCCGGCCTGCGGATTTACATTCACCACCGCCGGCTACGCAGACCTGTTCAATGTTATCGGCTACGTAAGCTCCGAGCAGTGCTACAAGCTGGTCCCCAAGGATCTGCCGCTGCTGCTGGTATCCGGCCGTGAGGACCCTGTAGGTTCCTACGGAGACGGTCCTGCGGAAGTTGCTGAAAAGCTCCAGGAAGCAGGCTGCGACGATGTTTCTCTCATACTTTACGAGGACATGCGACACGAGATACTCAACGAGTTCGGCAAAGAGACCGTTATGGAGGACATCAGGCGCTTCATATTCGGCGAGGAAGCAATAGGCGCGGAGGACGAGCCTGACGCTCCGGACGAAGAGTACGACGATGTGGACGCAGCTACCGCCGCAGACGAGGACGAGCCGGAAGACAAGGCAGACAATGTTTTAGAGTCCGTAAAGGATAAAGCGGAGGACTTCGCGGAAGAAGTAAAAGACAAAGCAGAGGAATTTGTGGACGCCGTAAAGGACAAGGCTGAGGACGTAGCGGATGCCGTAAAAGACAAGGCTGAGGATGTAGCGGATGCCGCCGCAGACAAGGCCGGAGCCGCAGTGGAAAAGCTGGCCGCAGCTGCCGGCAGGATGGACGATGCCGCAAGGACCATAGAGCAGGAAGCCAAAAAAGCCGCAGAAGATAACCGCTGGGAGCAGTCCATGGCATCCTTTACAAAGGCTATGAAGGCAGCCGAAGCCATAGGCCCGGACGCAGACGCCGCTCACGCAGAAGCAGAAAACGCAATAGCCAGCAAGGCAGCAGACGTGGCAGAAGAAGTTGCAGGCGCAGTAGATTCAGCCGCCAAAGATGTCTGGGTGCAGCTGGACAAAAGCAACACCTTCACTGCAGAAGCCCTCGGAGAGCAGATAGCCAAGGAAATGGAAGCTGCAGAAGCTAAGAAAAATGGTCAAGCTTGATAATTCATGGGACGCCCTGCTGGCAGATGAGTTCCGCAAGGACTACTACCTGCAGCTGAGGGAGTTCCTGAAAAAAGAATACTCGCAGTACACCATATACCCCGGCATGTACGATATCTTCAACGCCCTCAGGTACACCCCGTACGAGGACGTAAAGGTGGTAATACTGGGGCAGGATCCCTACCACGAGCCCGGGCAGGCTCACGGGCTGTGCTTTTCCGTGCAGGACGGCACGCCGCTGCCGCCGTCGCTCAAGAACATCTACAAAGAGCTCTGGGACGATCTTGGCGTGGCCCGCAGCACAGGCTGCCTTACGGACTGGGCAAAGCAGGGCGTGCTGCTCTTAAACTCCGTGCTTACGGTGCGCAAAGGGCAGGCCGGCTCGCACGCGGGCAAGGGCTGGGAGACCTTCACAGACCACGTTATAAGCCTGCTTAACGACAGGGAAGACCCGGTCGTTTTCCTGCTCTGGGGAGGCTACGCAAGGAAGAAAAAGGCGCTTATAACCAACACCCGCCACCGCGTTCTGGAGGCGGCTCACCCAAGCCCGCTTTCGGCGTACAACGGATGGTTCGGATGCCGCCATTTTTCAAGGGCCAATGCCATTTTAGGGACCATGGGCAAGAGCCCGGTCATGTGGTAAAACTGGAACCGTATAAACTTATAATTATAAGAACGTTCGGATATATCCGAACGTTTCTTTTTATCTTGCCCGTCCGCGATGCTTGTCCGATTATTAAAGCCTTTAACAATCCTCGGCTCGGGGGTATAATTAAACTGTATTTGGGAGGGTATATGCAGTTACTTAAAGACAGGATAATAAAGGACGGAAAGTGCATAGGCACGGACATCCTTAAGGTAGATTCCTTCCTCAACCATCAGATAGATGTGGCTCTGGTGGCGGAGATAGGCAGGGAGTTCGCAAGGCTGTTTGCAGGCCTTGGAGTCAACAAGATCCTTACCATAGAAGCGTCCGGCATACCCATGGCTTACGCTACAGCCCACGCAATGGGGGATCTCCCGCTGGTCTTTGCCAAAAAGACCACACCAAACACCATGACAGACGGCGTCTACAGCGCAGAGGTAAAGTCCTTTACCAAGGGCACCGTCAGCCACGTTATAGTCAACCAGAACTACCTGGGGCCGGACGATACGGTCCTTCTCATAGACGATTTCCTTGCTCACGGAGAGGCAGCCTCCGGCCTTGCAGAGATCTGCAGAAAAGCAGGAGCCAAATGCGTAGGCTTGGGCGCTGTAATAGAAAAGAAGCACCAGGGCGGAGCCGAAAAGCTCAGAAAACAAGGCCTTAAGGTAGAATCACTTGCGGTAATAACGTCCCTTGCGGATGGAAAAATAGAGTTCGACAATTAAAAGGAGAAACCAATGAAGAAAGTACTTGCACTTGTTCTTGCATGCGTTATGGTCTTTGGACTTGCTGCATGCGGCGGAAACTCTTCAAACAACACCCCTGCCAACAACGGCAACAGCGCTTCTGCTCCCGAAAAGAAGACCTACAACGTAGGTATGGTCTGCATCGGAGACGAGAACGCAGCTTACGACAGAAACTTCTACATGGCAGCAGACGCCGCCAAGGCTCAGCTTGCTAAAGAAGGCATCGACATCAACTGGGTCTACACCTACAACCATCCGGAAGGCCAGCCCGTAGCAGACGACTGCGAAGAGCTCGCAGGCGAAAAGAACTGCATAGCAGTCTTCCTCAACTCCTACGGCATGGAGCCCGCAATGCTCAAGGTCGCTCCTGAGTATCCCAACACCGTATTCGCAGGCCTCACCAACGAAGGCTCCTGGAAGGACAAGCTGGACAACACCATCAACGCCTTCCCCAGCATCTATGAAGGCCGCTACCTTGCAGGCGTTGCAGCAGGATGCAAGCTCAACGAGATGATAGCTGAAGGCAAGATCACCGCAGACAAGGCAGTCCTTGGCTACGTTGGCGCTTACACCTTCGCAGAGGTAGTTTCCGGCTACACCGCGTTCTTCCTCGGAGCACGCAGCGTTTGCCCGTCCGCTACCATGATAGTTAAGTTCATCGGTTCCTGGGGAGATCCCACCATGGAAGCTGCTACCGCTAAGGACCTTATCGACAACGGCGCAGTACTCATTTCCCAGCACTCCGACTCCACCACTCCGGCTACCACAGCCCAGGAGAACAAGGTGTTCCACGTTGGATACAACATCAGCATGTCCGACATCGCTGCTGACGCTTCCATCATCTCCTCCCGCATAGACTGGACCAACTTCTTCGTGAAGGTCATCAAGGCTCAGATCAACGGTGAGAAGCAGGACAAGGACTACATAGGCCACGGCCTTAAGGACGGAGACGTAGTTCTCACCGAGCTCAACACCAAGATCGCAGCCAAGGATACAGCTGAAAAGATCAAGGAAGCTCAGGAAGCTATCCAGTCCGGCAAGCTTCAGGTATTCGATACCAGCAAGTTCACAGTCGGCGGCCAGACCGTTACCCACGCATTTGCTATCGACACCGACGGAGACTTTGCAGCAGATTCCGAAGAGGCAGTATTCGACGGAGCATTCCACGAATCCTACTTCCAGTCCGCTCCTTACTTTGCTCTCAGGATAGACGGCATAACCCTCCTGAACGAGGCATACTAAAAAGGTTTTTCCGGTTTCTTACGGGAAACACGCAATCATACCGAAAGGGGACAGCTTCAGCGCCGCCCCCTTTCGCCGTTTTATGTAAAAATTTACTAAAAATATAAACTGGAGAATTTAATGGAAAGTGTTCACGCTGTAGAATTTAAAGGTGTGACAAAGCGCTTCGGCCAGAATACCGCCAACGACCACATAGACCTCTACGTGGATAAGGGCGTTGTTATGGCCCTGCTTGGCGAGAACGGTTCGGGCAAGACCACGCTCATGAACATGCTTGCAGGCATATACGCGCCGGACGAGGGCCAGATCTTTGTGGACGGCAAGGAGGTCTCTATCACATCGCCTAAGGTGGCTTTCGACCACCACATAGGTATGATACACCAGCACTTCAGACTCGTTGATGTGTTCACAGCTGCCGAGAACATAGTGCTCGGCCTGGAAGAGAAGGGCAGGCTGGATCTTAAGGCTGCCTCCAAAAAGATAAAAGAGATAAGCGCAAAATACGGTTTTGATATAGACCCGGACAAGAAGGTCTACGAGATGTCCGTGTCCGAAAAGCAGACCGTTGAGATTATAAAGGTGCTCTACCGCGGCGCCGACATACTGATACTGGACGAGCCCACAGCCGTGCTTACCCCGCAGGAGATAGAAAAGCTCTTTAAGGTAATGAAAGCCATGAGGGCGGACGGCAAGGTAATTATAATCATTACCCACAAGCTGAACGAGGTAATGGAGGTGTCCGATGTCGTGGCGGTGCTGCGCAAGGGCCACCACATAAAGACTGTGCGCACCGCGCAGACCACCCCGGCGGAGCTTACGGAACTGATGGTAGGCCGCAAGGTGGCGCTGAACATAGACCGCAAGGAGCCGGTGGATCCAAAGCCCAGGCTCACGATCGCGGAGCTTACCGTGCGCGACGGAGACGGCATAAAGAAGCTGGATAACGTAGGCTTCATAGCCTTCGGCGGTGAGATCCTTGGAATAGCAGGCATCGCGGGCAGCGGCCAGAAGGAGCTGCTGGAAGCGATAGCGGGCCTCAGAGAAATAGAAAGCGGCACCATAGTCTACACCCCGGAAGGCAGGCACCCGGAGCAGCTGGTGGGCAAGAGCCCAATGGCTATAAAGGAGGCCGGCGTTGCCATGGCCTTCGTCCCTGAAGACAGGCTCGGCATGGGCCTTGTCGGCGGCATGGGCATGACCGGCAACATGATGCTGCGCTCATGGACCTCCGGCAAGGGCATATTCGTGGACAGAAAAGCCCCGGAAAAGCTGGCGGCAGACGTGCTGGCGGACCTGGAGGTAGTTACCCCGGGCGTGGATTACCCGGTAAGGAAGCTCTCCGGCGGCAACGTCCAGAAGGTTCTGGTGGGCCGCGAGATAGCGTCCGCGCCGTCCGTGCTTATGACAGCTTACGCAGTAAGAGGCCTTGATATCAACACCTCTTACACCATATACAACCTTATGTGCCAGCAGAAGGAGAAGGGCGTTGCAGTTATCTTCGTAGGCGAAGATCTGGACGTGCTACTTGAGCTCTGCGACCGCATACTGGTGCTCTGCGGCGGTCAGGTGTCCGGAATTGTGGACGCCCGCACCACCACCAAGGAAGAAGTAGGATTGCTCATGACATCCGTGGGCGGAAAGGAGGCAAACTGATGCATGAAAAGACACCTCTCATCCGCCTTTCAAAGCGCGAGGACATGCCAAAGAGCAGGATATGGCTCATAAGGCTCGGCGCCTTTGTGGTTGCCCTGCTGCTTGGCATGATAGTCTTCTGGATAGCAGGCGCAAACCCGCTGGAAGCCTACAGATCCATCGTTGTTGCGGCCCTTGGCAAAAAGACCGGTATAAGGCAGGTAGTAAGGAACGCGGTGCCTCTTCTGGGCACGGCTCTTGCCCTTGCGCCCTGCTTTAAGATGCGCTACTGGAACATTGGCGCAGAAGGCCAGATAACCATGGGCGCTGTTGCCGCGGCATTCTTTGCAATAAACTGCAAGACCATGCCCAGCCTGCCTCTGCTCCTGCTCATGGGGCTCGGCAGCATAGTGTTCGGAGCGCTGTGGTCCCTTATCCCTGCGTTCTTCAAGTCCCGCTGGGGCACCAATGAGACCCTCTTTACACTGATGATGAATTACATAGCCATAGGCATTGCCGCGTGGCTTATAGGCGGCCCCTGGGAAGGCAAAAAAGGCAGCCAGATAATCCCTGTGTTCAGGGATGAGGCGGTGCTGCCCAAGGTCTTCGGGGTGCACATCGGCTGGATAATAGTCCTTGTGATAACCGTTCTGATGTTCGTGTACATGCGCTACACCAAGCACGGCTACGAGATAGCGGTCCTTGGCGAGTCCGAGAACACCGCAAGGTACGCAGGCATGAGCGTCGGCAAGATAATAATGCGCACCGCGGCTCTGTCCGGCGGAATCTGCGGCCTGGTGGGCTTCATGATAGCGAGCGGAGCGCACGGCACGCTGTACGCAAACGTAGCCGGAGGCGCAGGCTTTACAGCCATTACGGTCTGCTGGCTGGCTCAGCTGAACCCCTTTGCCATGATAGTCATCTCCCTGCTGCTGGCAGTGCTCACCAGAGGCTCCAGCACCCTGCAGACTTCCATGGGCATACCCGCGTCCATAACTGATATTATCACAGGTATAATCCTGCTGTGCATGCTGGGCTGCGAGTTCTTTATCAACTACAAGATGCACTTCCGCAAGTCTTCCGGAAAGGAGGCCGCATGATGGGTACTATAGATTTCATAGTGGCGCTTATAAGCGCAGCCGTTCTTAACGGCGCTCCACTGATGTTCGGCACCTCCGGAGAGATACTCACCCAGAAGTCCGGCAACATGAACCTGGGCGTTGAAGGCCTGATGTTTATGGGCGGAGCCTTCGGCCTGCTTGGCGCCTTTGCCTACGGAAACGCCGCAGGAGACTCCGCAAGCGGCGTTGTTGCGGTCCTGATATCCCTGCTGTGCTCCTTTGCAGCAGGCGCTGCTGGTGCCCTGATATTCAGCTTCCTTACCATAACGCTGAGGGCTAACCAGAACGTTACAGGCCTTGCGCTTACCATATTCGGTACAGGCGCCGGCCAGTTCGTAGGCGAACTGATGCGTATAAGGGTGGGCGGCAACGTAGCTATAAGCAACGAGCTGAAGCTTGCGTTCTCCGGTTCCCCGTTCCCGGCGGCTCTGCAGAACATCCCGGTCATCGGCCCGCTGCTGTTCAGCTACAACGTTTTCGTGTACCTGGGCGTGATCATGATAATAGTCATGCACCGCTTCCTGAACAAGACCCGCAAGGGCCTCTATCTGCGTGCCGTGGGCGAATCCCCGGCTACCGCGGACGCTGCAGGTATAAATGTTGCCAGGTACAGATACATTGCTACAGTGCTCGGCGGCGGCATCTCCGCTATAGGCGGCATGGTGTACACCATGACCATAGCCGGCACGGTCTGGAACCACACCGGCCTTTCCGGCGAAGGCTGGGTAGCCGTGGCTCTGGTAATATTCTGTCTGTGGAAGCCCATCAACAGCCTCTGGGGTTCCGTGCTGTTCGGCGCGCTGCTGATACTCTACATAAGGCTGCCTATACCGTTCCTGCCCACGCAGATCTACAAGGTGGTGCCGTACATATTCACGGCTCTGGTCCTGATAATGGTGTCCATACGCCAGAGAAGAGAAGACCAGCCGCCTGCGGCGCTTGGCACTGCTTACTTCAGAGAAGACCGTTAACAGTTTCGGTACAAGATAATGCATAAAAAAAGAGGGTAGCTCCTGCTGCGCGCATGCGCATGGAGATGCCCTTTTTTTGCGCGCCTGTGGAGTCGGAGACTGTAAACAGGATCAGGCACGCGCGACTGTTGACTATGAAGGCAGCTCATGGTCTACCGGTCTGTGCTGTTTTACGGCAGGATGTCCTCAAGTATTTCCGGAATATGCAACGGAGAGACATCCAGTTCGTTACACATCTTTACGAGTTCTTCTACTTTTTTTCTGTCGAGAAAGATATCATAATAGCTTTTTACTTTAGCGCCATCGCGTATGATATCCAGCCCGTAGGTGTCTACCACGGTATCTTCGCTAAGCCTTAGGGTAGCCGAGTTAAGTACATATCTGACATTGCTTTTGTTCATGACGGTAGTAGCTCCGACTCACCTGTCCGGAATGTGGCAATTGCCATTTAACGGACGTTTTAATGATAACGTAAATGTCACATATGGTCAAGTAAAATATTTACAAATATGTTAAATTAGCCAAAATTCCCGAATTTATGTAATTGACATTAAATGGTTGTAATGGTAGTATGTGCATGATTCAAGGCCTCGTGCAGCAAGAAAGGAGGAACAATGTTCAGGCAACCTATAGAAAGAACACCCAGAAAGCGGTTCGTGCAGCGCAGGATAGCCGTGGCCGGGCTTGGAAAAGGCTGCGGAACATCGTTTATCGCAGGGCTTTTGGCATGCAGGCTGGCAGCAGGCGGCAGCTGCACCCTGGCGGAGCTTGGAACGCCTTACTTCAGCCTGGCTCTTGGGGCGGACCTTCGCATGGAGGAGGGCGCTGTGTACTACGAGGACCTTCTGGACAGGAAGATAAGCCTGCTTGGCGTGCGCAACATGTACGGAAATATTGACCTTCTGCTGCGCCGCCCCGATGCACAGGGCATGGCTCCTGCATCCTGCGCTCTTCGCATGCCCGGGGAGCAGGTGGTGTTCGATCTTTCCGGGGCGGACGATGCCTACCTTGCGGACGTGCTTGCGGACATGGACTGCATATACCTGGTGGCGGATCCCATGCCTTCCGCGCTGCTTGGCGGCGCAGAGCGCCTTAAGGAGCTGAGACTGGCCTTCCCGGACATTAAAATAATAGTAAACAAGATGAACAAGGCCGTGCACAAAGCAGAGCTGAAGCGCTTTCTCGGCGGTAAGGAAAACGCTGCCGTGCCGCTGCTGGACCCTGTCATCTTCTACAAAGCAGAGTACAACTGTGTCTTTCCCTGCGAGCTTCCGGAGGCCGCAAAACTGCTTAAAGACATCAGTCTGGACTGCTGAAACAGCTCAAAAAGCCCGTTTTACTGGCAAAAACAAGCAAGTATTTACAATAATTCACAGGAAAAACACGAATGGGGCGTTCCTTGCCCTTTTTTTTTAGTTTCTTTTGAGTTATACTATAACTTGAGCTAGAATATCCAGTAAAAGGACTTTTTCAAGTGATAGATTTCAAAGACGTTTACAAGATCTACGGGGACCAGGTGGCCCTCGAGGACGCAAACATACATATAGAAGAAGGAGACTTCGTCTTCCTGGTGGGCCCCAGCGGCGCCGGCAAATCCACGTTTATAAAGCTGATATCTAAGGAGATAGATCCGGATAGCGGCAGCATTTTCGTCAACGGCAAAGATCTGGGAAAGATGTCCAACAGGGATATTGCCATGCACAGAAGAGGCATAGGCATGGTGTTCCAGGACTTCAAGCTCCTGGACAACAAGACAGTCTACGAAAACGTAGCATTTGCCATGGAAGTAGTTCACAGCACCAAGCGCAGCATAAGGCGCAGGGTGCCGGACATGCTCTCCATAATGGGTATAGAGAGCAAGGCAAAGAGCTTCCCTGCAGAGCTTTCCGCCGGAGAACAGCAGAGGGTAGCCATAGCCAGAGCTATAATCAACAGCCCCAAGATCCTGATAGCAGACGAGCCCACAGGAAACCTGGACCCGGATACTGCCTGGGAAATAATGCAGCTCATAGACCAGATAAACAGACGCGGAACTACTGTCGTAATGGTCACCCACGCAAGGGATATAGTCAACAAGATGGGCAAGCGTGTCATAGCCATAGAGCATGGCCGCATAGTCCGCGACAGCATAGGAGGAGAGTACGGCTACGATGATTAAGGGCATATTCTACTCCATAAAACAAGCTTTCAAGCAAATATTCAGGAACAAGGGCATGAGCCTGGCATCCATCTTTTCCATTACGGCAATGATGATGATACTCTCCATATTCCTTTTCCTGAGCGTCAATATAAACTACCTTACGGAGAACGTAAAAGACCAGTTCGGCACCATAGAGCTCTTCCTTAAGGACGAGACCACCGAGGAGCAGGCCGCGGACATGATGAAGGATATACGCGTTATGAGCGGCGTTGCGGATGTTATCTACGTTCCCAAGGAGCAGGCTCTGGAGGAGTTCAAGATCAGCTGGGGCGAAAGGGCCTACCTGCTGGACAATCTGGAGGCCAACCCTCTGCCAAACTCCATAAGGATAACTCTGTCGGACATAGAGTTCGGAGAAATGATAGCAGGCTTTGGTTCATCCCTGGACGGGGTGGAGCTGGTCCGCTTCTACAGGGACGAAATAGAAAAAGTCATAAGGATATCTAACGTCATACAAAGAGGCGCTCTGGTAGTCATAGCCTTCCTTGTAGTCGTTTCGGTAGTTGTGGTGTCCAATACCATAAAACTTACGGTAATGGCGCGCCAGGACGAGATAAGCATCATGAGGTACATAGGAGCAACCAACTGGTTCATAAGAGGCCCTATGTTCTTTGAAGGCATACTGATAGGCAGCATCTCGGCGGGCTTGTCGGTGGCGCTTTCTTCGTTGCTGTATATAAAGCTTTGCGATGCTCTGGGAGATAAGGCATTCATGCTCTTCTACACCCAGCTCGTAGAGCCGCGTTTCCTTATAATCAATATCATATGGATATTCCTTGCCCTGGGTATCAGCATTGGTACCTGCGGCAGTATGATATCCATGAGACGCTATCTCAAGGCCTAGTCAAAGGGGGGTAAAATGAATAGCAGGGATAAGAGAAAGGTAATGCGCAGGGTGCTGCTGCTGTTTATGGCGCTGGTACTGGTACTGGCTCCTATAGCTACGCCGCGCTCTTACGCAGACGAGCTGGACGATGCCAAGGACCAGCTGGATCAGACCAACAAGGATATCGATCAGACTAAGAATCAGATAAAGGAAGGCAAGGCTCAGTCGCAGAATTTGCTTGCCCAGATACAGCAGCTCGAATCCGAGATCAACACGACTTCGGGCGAGATAGAGATACTCAGCCAGCAGCTGGCAGACACACAGGGGAAGGTCGACCAGACTCAGGCAGAGCTCACCAAGCTGGAAAACGATATCACAAGGCAGAACGAGTCCTTGTCCAAGAGGCTCCGCATGATGTACGAGAGCGGAGATATAGGCATGATCTCCGTGCTGCTTGGATCTTCCAGCATGACAGAGCTCATGAACAACTACGAGCTTATGCAGAGGATATACAAAGCCGATGCAGATCTTATAGTGGAGCTGGAGAAAAAGCACGAAGACGCCCTGGTCCGCAAGACAGAGCTTATGGACCTTAAGGAGTCTTTGGAGACCCAGAAGAGGGATCTGGACGAAAAGAAGCTTGCCATGAGCCGCAACGCCAGGTCTGTTGCTTCGCTGCGCGCCCAGATAGACAAGAACACCGCAGTGCTGGAGAAGATGGTAGACGACCTTAAAAAAGAGGCCGATAACCTTAAGGCAGAGATACTTAAGCTCCAGAGCAGCGGCAAATACGCCGGCGGAAAGATGTGCTGGCCTGCTGCGGGAAGCGCAAGGGTAACCTCTCCGTTCGGATACAGAGTCCACCCGATATTCGGATCGTATAAGTTCCACACCGGTATAGATATCGGCGCGGGGCACAACACCAACATCCTTGCCGCAAACTCCGGCAAGGTAATAACCACAGTCATAAACAGGGGCACCAGCGGATACGGCACCTATGTCATAATAGACCACGGCGGCGGTATAACAACGCTGTATGCTCACTGCGAATCTATACTTGTAACGAAAGGACAGCAGGTGTCCAGAGGTCAGGCTATAGCCAAGGTCGGTACCACAGGCGCGTCCACAGGCTACCACCTGCATTTCGAGGTAAGGGTAGACGGTCAGTACCAGAATCCTCTCGATTACGTGACCCCGGGCAATTTCTACTATGATTAAATGGGTCATCGCCCAAAAAAAGAATAACCAGGAACAGGGGCTTTTGGGAGTCCCTGTTTCCGTTCTTGATATCCTTGAACGCAGAGGCATAACGGAGGACAAGCTGGAGGACTTCCTGTCCCCGATGCCTAAAGTTACCTACGATCCCTTCCTGATGACAGACCTGCGCGAGACTGCGGAGGCCCTTATAGACGGCGCGGACGCAGGGAAGACTATCTGCGTCTACGGAGACTACGACGCGGACGGCATAACATCCACGGCGCTTCTGTCCACGGTGCTCAGAAGGCTTACGGACAAGGTGTTCTGCTATGTTCCCAGCCGCTTTTCCGACGGCTACGGCCTGAACATGACGGCCGTAGAGACCATAAAGCAAAAAGGGGCGGACATACTCATAACCGTAGACTGCGGCAGCACCAGCCCGGGCGAGGTGGAGTACGCCAAGCAGCTTGGCATGCAGGTAATGGTAACGGACCACCACATCCTTAGGGACGGCATGGATCCGGACTGCCTGTTCGTGAACCCCAAGAGGGACGACAGCTACCCCTTCAAGGACCTTTGCGGCTGCGGCGTTGCGTTCAAGCTGGCGCAGGGAGTGCAGCGCATACTTGCGGAAAGAGGGGACAAGCGCTTTGTAAGAAACGATCTGAACGCGCTTCTGGACCTTGTAGCCATAGCCACTGTTGCGGACATAGTGCCTCTTGTGGATGAGAACCGCAACCTGGTAAAGTACGGACTGGACCGCATAAACCGCAGGGACAGGGCCGGGCTGGAAGCTTTGCTGAACGTGCTGGATCTTTCCGAAAAAATAATAGATTCTTCCAGCATTTCGTATATAATAGCACCAAACCTTAACGCTCTGGGGCGCATGGACAGCGCTATGCCAGGCGTGGAGCTTCTGGAGAGCAGGTCCGGCAGCAGAAGGCTGGAGGACCTCGCAAGGCTCACCATAAAGACCAATATAGAGCGCAAGAGCGAGCAGGAAAAGACCGCGCGCGTGTGCAGGGAAAAGCTTGCCAGGGAGGACTGCGGGCAGTACGCCCCTGTCATCCTTGCGGAAGGCGCCCACGAGGGCGTGGCCGGCATAGTTGCAGGCAACCTTAAAGAGCAGCTCTACAGGCCGGTGTGCATAGTAACGCCTGTTGAAGGCGGCCTGCTTAAAGGCACAGGAAGGTCTGTTGCAGGCATCAACCTGCACGAATGCTTCGAAAAGTGCGGAGATATATTCACGCGCTTCGGCGGACACGCGGGGGCTTGCGGTTTCAGCCTCAAAGAGGAGAACCTCGGGCTGTTCCGCGAGCGCATGCAGGCCGTGGTAAAGGAAATGTCCGAGGCGGATCCGGACGTGTTCAACGAGAAGCTCTACATAGAAAAAGAGCTGGATCCGGACGAGAAAAACATAGGCTTCGTGGAGAGCCTGAGGCTGCTGGAGCCCTACGGAGAGGGCAATCCGGTGCCGGTGTTCTGCATGCTTGGAGCAACAGTAAGCTCCGTGCGGACCATGGGCGCGGAAGAGCAGCACATAAGGTTCACCGCGTGCACCAAAGACGGCATACACGTAGGCTGCGTGCTTTTCGGAAAGGCAGACCAGTACAAGGATGTTATTTTCGGGGCGGAGCGCATAGACGTTGCCGGCGGATATCTCAATCTGTTTCT
>JAZQIH010000184.1:0-4795 GCA_045541015.1 Anaerovoracaceae bacterium
AGTGTCAGTATAAATTTTGCGAATGCCTCCGGAAGTATCTCCAAGAGGGAGTTAGCTATGGCAACGATCATTCCTGTACCACTTGTAATTCCAACAAGAATACCCATTGCAAAGATAATGGTGACCATATAGATCGAGTTACCGCCAAATTCCTTGATCTTCTTTACCTGCAGCTTCGGATCTTTATAGTTTACCATCAGGGCTATTACTGCCGCCAGACAGAATGCCAGATTAGAGTTCATCCAGCCCATAAGCAGCACTACGATCAAAACGATCGTGAACACGATATCAAATATGAACACACCCTTGCTGACCTTAAGTGTTGAGTTATTGACCACAGACTGGAGAAGTTCATTAAACTCCTCGTCAGTCATTCCGGCACCTTTTTTTGCTTCTATTTTAGCAACAACAAAACACAGCACTATGCTGAATATTATTCCTATGATCTGTAAAGGCAATACGCTGCGCCAAAGCTCTACAGGATCGATCCCAATCGAAGCACTTAAGCGAAGACCGGCAGATGACCATGGCAAGCTGTGCATGCAGCCTGCGATGAGTCCCATAAACAGTATCAAAGCACAGGGATTGATCTTCATCTTTTTATAGAAAGGAAGCATCAATGGAATCGTGACCAAAGCAGTGGTAACACCGGACGTGTCCAGATGAGAGATTGCTGTAACCAGGCATGTTAAAAGGAGGACCAGCACTACTCTGTTACCCATTCGCTTCATAACTTTGCTGACGATTATGTCAAACACGCCAACATCATTCAGTACTCCGAAATACGCAATTGCGAAAACCATCAATGCAACGGTTCCTGTAACTTTTGACATACCGTTCATCGCGAAGGTGGAGATTTCCGTAATACTGTATCCCAGAATTAGTGCCGCGACTATAGGCAAGATCGTAAATATAAAAGGGGTCGATAGCTTTCCGTGAAGAAGCAATATTACCATTACAAGAAGCATCAAGCTTCCGACCAAAACTACTGTAGATGTCATTGCAAACCTCCAATTTATAAGGTGTATACTACTATGAATGCCAGGACTTTACCAGCTATTTTGCATCCTCTGCTCGGATTATCAGCCTCCCAAGTCCCTCAGTTTCAACAATTATGGTATCCCCGGCAATAATATTACTTTTTGTAAAAATAGACGCATCAGTATCCTGGATCTCCCTTGTCGGGGCGCAGGCGCCAAGAATCAGAACATCGTTGCGCTTCAGCGTTGCAGTCTTTGAAAGCTCACTGATGGTCTTGTATGCATCCCAAACATATCCGTTCAAACTGCCTTCCAGGATCAATAAATCGTTAAAATAAGTTCTCTGTACCGCGTCATGAGGATCAGCCCCTATAACAATATACGGGCCAAGCGGACAGAATGAAGGATATCCCTTTGCTTTGCATTTTTCCTCATCAGACACATAATAGCTATTGAATGGTATTGCGTCAAAAGCATTTGTGTATCCCAATATGTACTTTGGAGCTTCATCAATAGTTACATTACAGCAATCATATTTGATGATCACAGCCAATTCGCCGGAGCCCTTTAAGCCACTTTCTTTATACTGTTCCGGCACAATAAGTCTTTCTGACATTCCAACTGCACTATGAGTGGGCTTAGTAAAAACAACAGGATCACCGACATCCGCGTTTCTGCCTATTTTAGGAAGAAATGCCTTATACTCCTCGTGATTGATGCCTAGACCATAGATCGTACCAGGAACTACTGGCGAGAGCAGCATATCAAACTGCAGTCTTCCGAGAAGATCCCCTTTTTCGAACTCACCATATAGATCTCCCCTCAATTCATATAGTTTATTCCATTCAACAATAGTATAGCGTATTTCATTATTGAGAATCACGCGGGCAATTTTAACTGGTTTCATAAAGAACCTCCTTTCGTTGTCTATAGTATATTTTTTATTGACATGACCGTTAAGATTATGATATTTATTTGTTGATAAAATATTTCTATCGATCTGGTGACAATATGAGTGCTAACAGCAATATTTCTATCGATGACATGTATATCTTTTGCGCATTGATCAACCAAGGCGGGTTTCACGCTGCCGCCAGATTCTTGGAAATGTCAGAACCCGCTGTCAGCTACAGAATAAAAAAAATAGAGGAAAGTGTTCAATCCGTATTGATCGAAAGAGGACGAAATGCCGTACTCACAGAAAGCGGGCGTGTTTTTTTTGAATACTCAAAAAAGGCAGTAGCTGATTTTGAAGCCACAAACAATAAAATACAGATGCTGAATAAAGGCTTAGCCGGAACATTAGTCGTCGCTGTAAGTACCTCAGTGGCCAAATCTCTTATACCATCTATTTGCAGAAAGCTGCAAGCAGAACGTCCGAACTCAGAAATAAGGGTTCTGACCTGCGCGGTAAAAGATGTTTGCCAAAAGGTGCTTGACAAAGAGGTGGATCTTGGATTTACAGGACAAAACTCATTGCCCAGTAAGGATTTATGCGGAATAAAAATAGCGCAAATAGAAGAGACTATCGCATCGCAGCCCATGCACCCCTTGGCAAATAAAAAGAATATCACTTCCGAAGAACTGTCCAAATACAAATACATTATGTCTGCCAAGCAAGAGGACTTTGAAAAAATCAAAAGCGGAATCATAAAAAAATACGGAATAAAAATCGGAACAAGCAATATCCAGATCGAAGATTTTGACATGGCAAAACGCTACGCAAAAGAATCCGACTGTCTGATAATTGGACCTAAGTACTCTTTCAAGGATGAATTCGAACGTGGATATTTAGTACCATTATCCTTAGAAAACGATAAGTTTTACTCAACTATCAGGCTTATAAGACGCAAAGATCTTGTCCTGACACCATTGGTAAAAGAATTCATTTCAACATCGATCGCCGTTTTTAAAAAGGCATTATCATACTAAAATCCAATCAAAATTCCGGCAAAGCACATCCGTGGCGATTGCATTTATTGTACTGATCGTCAATAACAGCGGCACGGCTTGTGTCTGCCCGAAGGGCTGTCGGGAAATATCCGTACTCTGCGATCGGCAAGCCGCAGGCGCGAACAGAGCTTAAAACCGCCTGAAAAAGATCCTTAACCAATAATAAGACCCGGGCCTAAAGGACCCGGGATTGTTTTAACGAACCTAAGAACCGTCCCCTGTTACACATTATGCGTTGGAAGAACCGTCCCCTGTTACACATGCACCGGAAGAACCGTCCCCCTGATGCGCCTGCTGCATGTTTTGGCATCGGAAGAACCGTCCCCCTGATGCGACTGCTGCGCTTAGTTGTTGCGGTAGTAGTTGATGAGGCAGCCGTCTGCTATGATCTGGCGCTCGGGTGCGGTAAGGGCGCCGGTGGATACCTTAAAGGCCTTTACGGTGCCGTCCGGCTTTACTGCGTAGGCCGTAATGTCATTGCTGTTTGCAAGCACTGCGCTGCGGACATCCTTAACGAAGATGTAGTCCCCAAGCTCGAAGACCGAAGGATCCTCCACCAGGAACGGGGTCATGCCCCAGTTGATGCAGTTGCTGCGGTAGCGCTTGGTTGCGTAGGCCTTGGCAAAGTTTGCGGAGCCGCCCATTACCCTCTGACAGGAAGCAGCCTGCTCTCTTGCAGAGCCGTCGCCCGGGCAGTTTGCGAAGATAGCAGAACCGATATCGGTGCCGTCCGCATCCACTGCTACACCGGCCTTCTCCAGAGCCGCGTAAACAGCCTTGATCTCTTCGGAAAGGCCCTTGCCTGCCCTTCTGTCTCTTTCAGCCTGGCGCAGCACCTTGCTGCGGGAAACGTACTGCGGATCCCTTCTGGAAAGCGCAAACTCGGACAGCCTCTCCGGGTTGGAGCGGTATGAGCTGGTCTCGCCGGACGGGATAAGCTCGTCCGTGGTAGTAACGGGGTCTGTAATGTAAGAGCAGATCTTTACGAGAAGGTCCGAAGTGAGCTCCGGCATTTCCGGCCAGTCCTTGATATTCGGGCCGAACACCAGCTCTGCCTGAGGTTCTGCCTTGCCCCAGCCGTTGTAGACACGCTTTTCGTAGATGCCCATGTCCAGGCCGCCTTCGTAGTCCTTGTATTCAACATCCAGCTCGGTAGCAGCGGTAAGCTTTCCGCCGTTTGCCGCGGTAGCTGCGATAGAGCGCGCATCCATAAGAGCAACAGCGCTGATCTGGCCCTCGCCCGGCTTGGAACCTTCCCTGTTGGGGAAGTTGCGTGTGGTGTGGCGTATGGAGAACTCGCCGTTTGCAGGGGTATCTCCGGCGCCGAAGCACGGACCGCAGAAGCATTCGCGCATAACAGCGCCAGCCTGCAGCAGGTCCAGAGCGCAGCCGTTCTTCATCAGCTGGGAAAGAGCCGCCATAGAGCCCGGGTACACGCTCAGAGCAAAGGCTCCGTTGCCGCAGCTTCTGCCGCGCAGTATATCCGCAGCCGCGCAGATGTTGTCGAAAGTACCGCCGGAGCAGCCGGCTATCTCGCCCTGCTGTACCCAAATATCTCCGCCCTGCAGCTTGCAGGAAAGATCCATCTTAACGCCCTTGAGCTGCTTGTTTGCAGCCTCCTCGACCTGGTGGAGTATGTCCGCGGCGTTCTCCTTGAGCTCCTTAATGGTGTAAATATTGGACGGGTGCATAGGCATTGCTATTGTGCACTCGATGGTGGAAAGATCTATGTAGACGCAGCCGTCGTACCATGCGCAGGGAGCCGGATCCAGCTTCTTGTAAGCCTCCGCCCTGCCGCACATTGCAAGGTAATCCCTGGTCTTGTCGTCTGTTACCCAGATGGAGGACCAGCAGGTGGTCTC
>JAZQIH010000185.1:0-14660 GCA_045541015.1 Anaerovoracaceae bacterium
AGCACGATGTATATCATCTGCTTGAGGAAAACTGCCCCAACGTCAAAGTGATCGGTTCCGTCAGCTCTTCGATAGTCCCGGATCTTCTTGCCGAGACCGTAGAAAAGTACGGAGACCGCATCATTGTCACCCACCCCTTCAACCCCGCGCATATCGTTCCTTATTTTGAGCTTTGCAAAGGCGAAAGAGTTCCGCAGAGCGTTCTGGACTTTATGGTCGAATTCCTTGAGAGCATGGGCCGCAAGCCTGTCGTCCTCAAAAAGCCTACGCCGGGCTTTATCGGAAACCGCCTGCAGTTCGCGCTCTGGAGAGAATGCCTGGCTCTTGTGGAGGAAGGTATCTGCGATCCCAGAGATGTAGACAGAGCCCTCAACTACAGTTTCTGTCCACGCTACACATCCATCGGTATCTTCGAACATTTTGATTCAGGTGGACTTGAGCTGTGCAAGAACGTATCAGGCAACCTTTTCCCCATCATAAGCTCCCGCAAGGATGTCCCTGAGATATTCGACAAGCTTATGTCTGAAGGAAAGACAGGAATGAAAGCCGGAGAAGGTTTCTACGACTGGCGCGGTGTTGATATGAAGGCTTACGCTGAAAGAGTAAATGAACCGTATTGGAAGTTCTGCAACTGGGATCTGCCCAAAGAAAAATGTGAATGATCCCAGACAGTCATTTTGTTTCAACTAGGAGGTTAAACAAATGCAGCAAAAACTCAGGATGGATAGCAAGCGCCTCATAATGATACTCGTCTGCTTTGCTATCATGATCGTATTCTGGTTCCTCCCGGCGCCAGCACCGCTTACTCAGATAGGTATGAGGGTACTCGGTGTATTCCTCGGAACAGTTATAATGCTGTCCACAGTCGATACGGTATGGCCCGCGATCATAGGTGTCGTAGGGCTGTCCCTTACAGGTGTCGTTAATATCAACGGCGCTATCTCCGGTTCTTTGGGAAACTGGGTCATCTACTTCATACTCATGACCTTCATCGTTACCCACGCGCTCAATGAAGTAGGCTTCACCGGCAGGATGGTAGCTAAGTTCATGAGCATGAAATTCGCCCGTAAGAGTCCCTGGTCCCTCACCTTCGCTCTTGCTATCATGGGCATGATACTCGGTGCCCTGATAGACCAAGTACCCGCTGCTGCATTCATGCTCGCATTCAATGCCAAGGTGTTCCAGGCTCTTGACTACGACAAGAAGGATGCTTATCCGCACATTGCGAACATACTGACTATATTTGCTGTCAATATAGGCGGTGCAATGTCCCCGATCTCCCACGCTCTGATCATCATAGGTCTTGGTATCTACGAAGCAGCTGCCGGAGCTCCAATAAGCCTCTTCACCTACCTGCTCTACGGTCTGCCCACAGGTATCGTGCTCTTCATTGTCATGGCTCTTATCTTCCGCTTTGTTGCAAAGCCTGATTTCAGCAAATTCAAGGATTTCGACATCAGGACCATACTTGACAAGCAGGAAAAGATGACCCTTAAGGAGAAGATCGTAGTTACAGTATTCTTCGTTACGGTTGCCCTCTGGGTAATACCGGGAATACTCAAGATGATAGCCCCCACTGCAGGCTTCGTAGTCTGGCTCAATCAGTACAGCATAACCTTCTGGGCTGCATGTGCTGTTGTAGTTCTGGGCATACTCTGCATTGACGGACAGCCTATAGTTGATGTACGCGATGTTGTGAACCACCACATCAACTGGGGCATTCTGCTCTTCATCTCCATTGGTACCTATTTCGGAAGCGCTATCTGCGATCCTGCAACAGGCGTCAACGCATTCATGAACGACAAGATCGGGCCTCTTGTAAGCGGCGTATCCCCCATCATAGTCGTCCTGATCATAGCTTTCGCTACAGTGCTGATGACTAATTTCGCTTCTAACGTTTCCACCATTACCGTAATGACCACACTTGGCGTTACCCTTGGTATCACGACTGGTGCTGTAAACCCGGTAGCAATTGCAATGGTAACTTCCTTCTGCGGTTCCACTGCTTACCTGATGCCTTCCAGCTTTGCAACTGTTGCTATGCTCCACGGCGATGAATACAGCGACAAGGCAACTATCTACAAATACGCTATCATCATGATGATAGTGACTCCGATCGTAGTTACCTTCCTTGGTTACAACATAGGAACTCTCCTGTAGTATAAGAACTAAGGCATAACAAAAGGGTGTCTCTTTAATGAGACACCCTTTTTATTGTTTCGTCTTTCTGTCAGTCTGTAAGATCTCCATTTTCGTTGAAACGCATAGGCTCAGGACCGCTAACGTATTCCACGTCTGCAAGATCCTTTATAGTCTCGTACAGCGGCACAGATACCTGAATGGTATCCATCTGGAGAGTGTTTTTTATCCTTACTATGCGGGCCATTTTGTAGTCCATATTGTAACAGGTCCTAAGGCACAGCCTTATAGCGTCAAGATCAGTTTCCTGGTACAAAGGCACGCGGCAGGCTGTGGTAAAGCCTGTAGTCAGAGCATTGGTCCAGGTAACTCCGAAGTCCACATCGTTGACTACCTTTCTCAGCGTCACATCCGCCGAGGAAAGTCCGGCTCCGTTATGATGAGACTCCGGGGTGAGGCTTCTTATAAAGACTTTTTTGCAGTCGAGCGCGTCCTTCATATTGTCCGCAAGGTTCCGGCCTGTGATGTTGGGATCATAGCCGTTGCCGCTTATATTCTTTCCTATTTCGTCGATTATAAGCAGGTCTACGTGGTCGAACTTGAATTTTGCGATCTTTGACTTTGCGATCTCCAGAAGCCTTGCATCAGTCTCAAGGAAGTTTTCCTTTGTGCAGACATCTATGTTGCATATATCGTCATACGCGTTCTGAACAACTCCTACACCAAAGGCAAAGGGACAGTTATCAAGGAACTTCTCTGCAACAGCGGGGATAAGCTCCGGGAACCTTGCAAAGCCGAAGGTGTGGAACATTGCGGCGCCTTTATGTTTGGCTATGCCTATAGCCATCATCTTTGCCATTCCGCTTTCGTGGCTGCCTCTGAAATCCGTGTGCGGCTTTACCTTGTTGAGTATAACTATGCCATCGGACTCCATTGCGTTTTTATCGCAGTAAAGAGGTATACCATTCAGATCAGCATACTGCACGACATCCATTGAAGACAGTATAGGCACGCCCATTGACTCCTCTGTGATGTTGTAGCCTGCTATCATCTCCTTCTGGCCTTCTGCAGTTGCACCTGCATGGCTGCCCATGGCAGGGATGATAAAAGGCCTGGCGCCCCACTCTTTCAGGACATCGCATATAGTCCTGACCATAATATCAAGGTCCGGGATACCGCGGGAACCAACAGTTATGCAGATGCGTTTCCCCTTGAAGCTTTCCTTGCCGGGCAGTGTCTCAAGCTGAGAGCGCATATACGCGCCGGTATCTTCTATCCTTGTCTTGTCGTAGTACTGGTGTATTGTGACCATATCAGGTATGGTCACCTTATCTACATCCGGCAGTTTTGCGTCGCATTTGGGAAATTCTATGAACATCCTCTTGCCTCCTTGGTGTGCTACTTTCTGAATACCGGCTTGCGTTTTTCAATGAACGATGTAAAGCCCTCTACCTGATCCGGAGTTCCGAAACACGCAGTCATGTAGCCAAGTTCTATATCCTTGCCAACATCCACGCTTTCTTCCTCTCCGGCTGTAACTGCTGCCTTTATGAGGCTTATTGCGCTTGCAGATGCGTTAGCTATAATATCAGCTTCAGCCATAACATCGTCCCAGAAGCTGTCCAGCGGACTGACCTTAAACAGCAGCCCCATGGAAAGTGCCTCATCCGCCCTTACTCTGCGCCCTGTAAAGAGCATTTCCTTTGCTCTTTGCATGCCTATCACCTTAGGAAGGCGCTGTGTGCCATTGAAGCCCGGGACTATGCCCAGAGTAGCTTCAGGCAGGGAGAATGATGCCTTTTCGTTAGAAATTCGTATATCGCAGCACAGCGCGAATTCCAGTCCGCCTCCGAAAGTGTAGCCGTTTATTGCAGCAATGGTAGGCTTGGGCATGGTCTCTACTTTTCTGAAGATAGAAGCACCTTTTCTTGAGTAATCTATTATCTCAAGGTTCTTCTTGCTGTTCATCTCGTTGATATCCGCGCCGGATATGAAGGACTTTCCTTCTCCTGTGAAGATCACGACCCTTACCGAAGGATCTGCTATTGCGTCATCCACGGCGGCTTCAAGGTCTGTAAGGACATCACTGTTCAGTGCGTTAAGGGCATCAGGTCTGTGGAACGTTATAGTTTCAATTCCATTCTCTTTTTTTAATAGTATATATTTCAGATCCATTTTGAGGCTCCTTTTATCAGCAGTTCTTTTCCCTGTCCCAGATATACAGCGCTCCGGATGCAAGCATGGAGTCGATCTTGTCTTCTGTGTAGCCCAGTTCTGTAAGGATCTCGCGTCCCTGCTCTCCGATGAGCGGCGCGGTGCGCGAACCAAGGTCGTCTTCAGAATCCATTCTTACCGGAGTATGGGTGACCTTTACGACACTTCCGTTCGGGCAGGTGCAGTCATAGAAAGCTCCGATTGCGTTAGCCTGTGGATCTTCTATGATCTCCTGCCAGGTGTAGCAGATAGAATGAGGAATATCTCCTTCTGTGAGTATCTTGTCTATCTCATCCTTTGTATGGGCTGAGAACCAATCCTGGATTCCATCAAAGCAGTCTTTTATACCCCCAACTTCTATCATTTTAGCCTGAGGGAAGAACCTGCCGCATTCGAACAAATCCTTGCGTCCTATAACATCAAAGAAGTGCTCTGCGCGGCGGTCATAGTCCGGCATAGCGCACTGTATAACGCGGTTGTCCTTGCTTATGTAAGAACCGTTGAGCGGGTTGGCATTGTCGTATACAGAAATAGGCCACTGCCTTGCCTGTCCGTCATACTGAGCGCCGAGCAGCATTATGGAGTGGTTCCAGATAGCAGTCTCGTAAAGCGATGCGCTTACAAAATCACCGAGGCCTGTCTGAGCTCTCTTGATAAGGGCTGTTACTACACCAAGCGCAAGGATCAGACCTACGTTGTTGTCCCCAAGGCCTGGGATCATAGGCATAGCCTGTCCGCCTGGACGCCTGAGGTTGTGTGTATAGCCACCGCGCCCGAAGAAGCCTGTAAAATCGTAACCGGGAAGATCCTTATCCGGGCCCTTCTTTCCGTAGCCGAGTATCATAGCAAAAATGAGCCTGGGATACTTTACCTTCAAGGTCTCGTAATCCAGGCCCGCTCTTTCCAAAGCTCCCTGTCTCCAGTTCGTTACAAGAACATCTGCGTCAGCCAGAAGTTTATGAAGAGCCTCCATGCCTTCAGGAGTCTTTGTATTGAGAGAAATGCATCTTTTATTCCCGTTAAGATACTCCCAGGTAGTGTTTTCATACATTGTCTGGGGGCGTCCTTCCTGTTCCTGAGTAAAACGCAGAGCATCGCCCTGCTTTGCCTCTACGATGATCACGTCTGCACCATGATCCGCAAGATACCTTCCTGTAGCAGCAGCTGCTACGAAAGTTGCGAGTTGGATAACCTTGATCCCTTCCAAAGATTTTGCCATGATATGACCTCCTTATGATCGATCTGCAAAAGAAGCTTTTTTGAAATGTTAAGAAAATATTACTGTTTGTTTATATCATAACAATATTGTATAAGGGGGTCAACGATGCATACGCGTTCTATCTGAACCTATTTTTAGATGTTAAAAAAAGCCGCATCAGGCGGCTTTTAAAGACTCTATGCTGCGATCAGATATCCAGGCCATACAGCGGAATATAACCTATATTGCCCAGATAAGTTACGCCTTTTTTAGTTGAGATGTTTATGGTGTGTCCGAATACTGTCACCTTGTCTTTATCTATGCCCATGGCTTTGAGTCTTTCGTAAAGACCAAGACGCTGAGCGGCCTCGCTGAAACGCTCCCCTGCTATAAGTCTGTACGCAAAACGTATAACTCTTGTGCCGGGTATATATATTGCATTATCGCACGGTTTCTTTTCCACGCCGCGCACAGAGTAGCCGGTAAGCCTTTTTATGCAGGGAAGGCCTTCTTTCATCTCTGCGGTAAAATAGTACGAATAGCGCGGCACTCCGTAATGATCGAACAGATCTGTAACTATCTCCGGATTCCTGGAATTTATCTCAAAATCGTAATCGCTGCGCAGGGGTATGAGCCAGAAAGGCTGGTTCTGAGTTATGTCGTAGGAATTCTCAAGGCGCTCCATATCTCCCAGTTCATCCGCCATTACCTTAAGGACCTGTATGCGTTTTTCTAGCTGATCCAGTTCCTTCTGAAGGAGCTTAGCCTGCTCAAGAGCAGTATCTTTCTGCTGTGGGAGGTCTTTTTCATAGAAAAAGCTCTTGATATCCTGCAGCCCAAAGCCAAGGCTCCTTAGCATCTTAACGTTGTAGAGCCTTGAAAAATCAGTGGAAAGATAGTATCTGTAGCGGTTCTGATCATCGTGGCGCGGGCTTATGAGCCCCTGGCTTTCATAAAACCTTATGGTCTCAGGAGAAAGGTCAAGAAGACCGGCGATCTCGCCTACTTTGTATTCTGTATCCTTCATAGTTTCACCTCCGCTGCTTTTATTATAACAAATTATATACACATAATAAAGCGGAAGTGTTCAATAATCGGACAATATATAATTACCGGGATATAAAAAACAGCTGTACAGGATCAGACCTGCACAGCTGCTTAAAGATTGTTTGTGCTATTCTGTCAAAACAGCTTCATCGCCGTCCCAGGCAAGCTTAACGTTAAGGCCGGCTTCAGTTGTGATCCTCTGGAAGTAATCGAAGATCTCCTGACCCACCTTGCCCTGGCCGTGGACATAAGGGATGCCGCTCTTTTCTGTGAGCAGGAATACCACTCTGCTGGATACTACCTTGCCGTCCTCTATGATGAGCTTGGCTACCGGGCAGTATATGGACTCCGGCTGGAACGGATATGTAGGATATTCCGGATCCGGAACGAATCCGAACCTTGCTATCCTCTGCTTTACCCATTCTGCGTTATGAGAATCTCCGTGGACCTTGCCCTTGAAGTTCGGGGACATCTGCGGAGTATACATAACAAAATTATTGAGTCCGTGGTATATCGGCTTGCCCTTGTAGATCTCAAAGCCGTGGGAAACATGGCTGTGGGAACCCATAACAGCGTCTGCGCCGTTGTCTATGGCAATGTGAGCATAGAGTTTCTCCCAGTCGTTTACGAGCACGGGTTTATGAACATAGCCCTTGTGGAAGTACACGATAAGGATATCGCACTGAGCCTTTGCCTGCTGTACTTCCTCAGCCATCTTCAGCAGAGCGGAAGGATCCACGTAGTTCTCTCCCATGAAGTCTGCATCAAAGTGCATGGGCTCCTTGTATCTCCAGTTATCGAACTCGTGCTTTTCCTCTCTCTGCTTTTCCCAGGGAATGGACTCGCACGGAGTGAACGCTCTGAAGAAGTTAATGGGAGCGGTACCAGCCTGATCGGGGCCGGCAAACTGCTGCTTTCCGCCTACTGCGTTATAAGCAAGTACGCCTACCTTAACTCCGCCCTTCTCAACGAAAGCCGGCTTTCTGGCCTCGGCCTCGTTCATGCCGCCGCCTGCGTGGGCTATTCCGTTTTCCTCGCACCATGCGATAGTATCCTGGACACCGGTCTCCTTGAAATCGTAGAAGTGGTTGCCGGAAAGTGTAACAAGGTCCACCCTGTTCTTTACCGGATCCAGCGATTTTACAAGATTACCTTCTACGGAATTTCCTACCGGAGCCTTAAGATAAGCTTCTTCCAGCTGGAACATGCGGAAATCTGCCTTGTCCAGAAGTTCCGTTACGCCCTCGCAAAGCTTAGCCGGGGTGAGTACCGGATCCGAACTTGGTATGGAAAAATCTCCGCCGAATAATAGTGTCTGTCTAGCCATGGTATCTCCTTACTTAGCGGGAACGAACTCCCAGGGAACGTTTGCGAATACTGCATCAAACAGTCCGAGCCATGCAAGAACTGCAGTGATAACAACAAAGAGTATAGCGATGATGACCATAGGTCCGACCATCTTCTTTCTCTTTTCCTCGTCTGTGCAGCCGATGATGGACAGTGTGCCGCCCATGGAGAACGGGCTGAAGCCTGCATACTGCAGACCTACCATCATGCAGATAGCAAGTACCATCGGGTTAACGCCTGTTGTAGCATAGAGTCCCGGGATAAGAGCAACCATAAGAGGCTGTACTACAGCGCCGGAAACTACCAGAGACAGAGCTCCGCATACGAGCAGGAATACCGGTGCAACTATGCTTGCAGGAACCTTGCTGCCCAGCCATGCGCCTATAGTATCAGCAATACCGATCTTGGAAGCAAGGCCAACGAGTGTACCAGTTCCGCAGACCATCAGGATAGCGCCCCAGGGGATGCTCTTCTTGATAACGTCCTGGATATCTCCTATCTTGAGCAGATGGTTTACGCAAATGCCCACAGAACCAAGGAGCAGGAAGTCCATGTTCTTGGACATCCATCCGGTAACATCGTTCTTTGCGAACTGCTGGATGACCATAGGAACTACAAGAAGAATTGCAAGAAGCATGATAATGGTGAAGGTCTTCTTCTGTACCGGGGTCATGGGTTCCGGTTTTTCGAACTTGACTGTCTTGTCTGTCTTCTTGAATGCTCCGGTGATGATGCAGAACACTATGTAGAAGATGAGCAGGAATACCATGTCGTAGATCATGGCGCCGTAGCTGATCTTCCTTGCTGTTACTTCGCCAAACACCTTGATGTTGATAGATGTCTTGGAAGCAAAGTCGGAAGTCCAGGGCAGCAGGTTGAATGCGGTACCTGCGGTGTAGTAACCCAGAGCAGCTACCAGAGGATTAAGACCCATTTCTGTAGCGATACCGAAGAAGATCGGGCTCAGGAATACAGGAGCAGCATTGGAGCCAGCGCCAAGAGCCATAACTACTGCGGTAACGAGCCAGAAGATGAGCGGCATGAAGCGGGATGCTCCGCCGGCTCTGTACAGGATGTTCTGTGCAACCTTCTGGAAGGTCCCGTTATGCATACCGAAACCATAGAAGAAGGTACCGATCAGCATGTAGAAGAAGATGTTGGTCGGGAACACTCCCATTACATCCCTGGATGTAAGACCGAAGAATACCGGGCCTACCAGGAATGCCATAGCAAGTGCTATAACACCAATGTTGGTCTTGAGCACTTTGCCAATAACTATCGATGCAACGATAGCCACAACGAATACCAGTACGTTGTTCATGATTCCTCCTTAACAATAATGCATACTAATAAAGAAATAATTACTGGTACTTTGATTATAAACTTTGCAGTAACTACAAGGTCAATAGGATGACATTAATTAACTTTTCTAATCAATCAAATTACCCTCTTCTGCATAAAAAAGACCGGCCGGACTTGCCGGTCGGTCTTTGATGTTTTGATAGTGTTCAGAGAATTACTTCTTGTTGAACTTCTCGATGACTACCTTGATCTGCTGGTCAGCATCCTGCTGGAGCTCGTCGATCTCCTTGAGTGTGAAGATCTGGTAGGTGTTGGTGGAACCAAGAGCCTTTACCTGCTTCATAGCATCCTCGTCCTGGAGGATCTTAGCGCTGAGGTCGTTGATCCACTGAGCAAGCTCGTCGGACATGGAAGCCGGGCCGTACATGGTCATAGGCCATGCGCAAACGAGGCTCATAGCGTCTTCCTGCTTAACGCCCTTGATCTCGGGAACGATGGGGATATCTCTGAGCGGCTCGAGGTCTTCAGTGTACAGATCTCTGCTTGCTACGCTGTTGAGTATGCCCTTTACCTTGCCGCCGCGAACATCCTGAGCAGCCTGAGTCTCAGTGATGATAGCAACGTCTGTGTTGGTGTGGCCCTGAACCCAAGTACGGATATCAGCTGCGGAGCCCGGAACTTCCTTTATCATGTCAGCGGTAATGCCGAAGTAGTTAAGGATGAGCTTGATACGGACTTCGTGCGGAGTTCCCTGGGTGTAGGAGATACGGACTTTCTTCGGGTGAGCCTTAATGTACTCAACGAGAGTCTCGATGCTGTCGAATCTGGTCTCGTCTGCGGAGATGAGTGTTACAGCACCGGAGGGCTGAGCCTGGCCTACATTGCCGGCTATAGCCTTGAAGTACTTGTGATCAGCAAGATTGTAATCCCACTCACCGCTGTAGAACTGAGCGATAGCGCCAGCGCCGTGGAACATGATGACGGAACCGTCGTTAGCCTTCTGAGCTTCAGCAACGATCTTAGCGTGGTCGTTTCCGTTACCAGTTGTGTTCTTGATGGTGAACTTGGTGTCCGGGCACATCTTTTCCCAGAACTTGACCATTACACGGCCGGACTTGTCGAGCATGTTACCTTCCTTCTGCGGAATGTAAACGGTAACTTCCTTCGGGAAGCCGAGCTCTGTAGCAGCATTGTTAGTGTTGGACTTTCCGCCGCCGCAAGCTGCGAGGCCGAATACCATCAGTGCTGCAAGCAGTAATGCAACTAATTTCTTCATTTTTACCTCCATGCATTAATGCAAAATGAATATATGCAAAGCTATAAAGCCTTATGCCTTATTTGCTTTTGCGCGTTTGATAGCAGGAATGATAGTCTGGACTACCAGTACTGCAACACCAACGAGGATGAATATGAGGGAAACAGGTCTGGTGATGAATCCCATATATCCATTGGTGGAGCCGATGATTGCCTGCCTGATGTTCTTCTCGAACAGGTTCGCCAGTATATAAGTCATGATGAACGGCATCGGCGGTATATCGAAGTTGTCCATTACGAGTCCGAGCATACAGGTCAGTACTGCAACCAGGAGGCTGAAGTAATCGCTGAGTATCATGTAAGCTCCGAGGAAGCTGACGATGATTATAGCCGGATACAGGTAGTGATACGGCAGGGATATGAACTTCGGGAACAGCGGCATAGCCAGAGCTTCTACTATGAATACGAAGATGGAAGCAACGAATGCAGCTGTGTAGAGGATGTATACCATCTCAGGGTTGTCCAGCATAAGTCCGGGACCCGGGTGGACTTCATGGCTTTCCATAACGGTCATGAACTGAACCATGATGATGTCTCCGGGGATACCCAGAGCGATCATCGGGATCATAGCTCCGCCGATTCCGCCCTTTGTTGCAACTTCAGGTGCCCATACGCCGCCTATAGCGCCGTGTCCCCACTTTTCCTTGTCCTTAGCAAGGGACTTGTTGGTGGTGTAAGCAACTACAGAGGAAGTAGGTCCGCCGAGTCCTGGCAGGAAGCCTATGAATGCACCGATCAGGAAGGAGATGATGATGTTAAGGAAGTTCTCCTTAATAGCCTTGCCGGGCCATCTGAACCTGTCTACCTTGATCTTGGTAGCATCCTTGGTCTTGGTCTGCCTTACGTATTCCATCATGATTATCTTGGCTGCGAACAGACCGAGCATCATGTTTACTACGGGGAAGCCGCCCCACAGACCGTTGATGCCGAATGTGAATCTTTCCTTGGACATTACCGGGTCTGTGCCTACGCAGGAGAGTATGACTGCAAAGCCTACGCCTACGAAGCCCTTTACCAGAGAAGATCCGGAAAGACCGATAACCATTGCCAGTGCGCAGAAGATCATAGCAGCGTACTCGAAGGGTCCGAGCTTAACGCCGAAGTCTGCCAGCCACTTGGCAAGGAACATAGCGATTATGATACCGGGAAGTATTCCGAAGAAGTTGGATACTACTGTAACAGAAAGCGGAGTTACAGGATCTCCCTGCTTGGTGAACTCATAGCCGTCCCAGGTGGTCGCTATGGAGCTGGATGTTCCTGGGATGCCCAGCAGTATGGAACCTATAGCGCCGCCGCAGGTAGAACCTACGTGCAGAGCCATGAACAGTGCCAGTGCAAGGATCGGGTCCATCTTATAAGTTACAGGCAGGAGCAGAGTCATTACCATACCGCCGGAAAGTCCGGGGAGTGCTCCGAAGAATACGCCCAGCAGAGCGCCGCCTACCATGTAAAGTACGCCAGTCACGGTGGCAAGCTGCTGGAGTGAAGAAAGTATGTATTCCCACATAACAGATATGCCTCCTTTTAGAATATGAGATCTATCAGAACGCCGTTCTTGATGGAAACATCAAGGAGCACAACGTATACCAGATAGATGACTACCATGACTATAGCGGTGTAGATAAGTGTGGTGATGATCCTCTTCTTAGTCGGCATATCAGGCCTGGAGCTCTTGGAAAAGAGATAGGACACGATAAACAGAGTGATAGGAAGAGTGTACATAAGACCGAGAGCCCATGTGCCCAGAACAGTTCCGAAATAGATAGCGACCATTGCCCAGAAACGCTTCTTTTCGTCCTTGTTCATCTTCATGCGCTTTCCGTCAGGACCCGGTTTGATCAGCAGCAGTATGCCGCAGATGATCATTGTGCCGCATCCGATAAGAGGATAGACGCTTGGACCAGGATCTCCGTCCAGTTTGCTGGCCGGAAGGAGCAAAGAGCGCCAGATGAAGAAGCCTGCGATCGCTAAAAGCGCAAGCCCCAGCTTCCTGTCTTTGCAGAAGAATTTGTTGTCCATAAATGATTCTCCAAATAAATTAAAACGATTTACAATTCTGTATTTTACCATACATACTCTGCAATTGCAAAGTATGTATGGCATCATGCTTGAGTTACAGTTCGTTGGTGGTCCTTGTGATAAGTTCGTCCTGAACTGTCTTGGTGAGCAGCGTGTAGTAAGTGGAGTAACCTGCTACGCGTACTACCAGATCCGAGTATTCCTTTGGCTTTACCTGAGCAGCCTTAAGGGTCTCGTTGTTTACTACGTTGAACTGGATGTGCTTTCCGCCGTTCATCAGGTAGGTCTTTACCAGTGCTCCGAGCTTGTCGAGGTCTTCGTCGCTCTTGATGGCGGACGGGCTCATCTTCATGTTGAGGAGCATAGCGTTGAACGGATCCTGGTTGATCTTCATAGCGGACTTAAGGGATACGGTTGGACCGCCCTTGTCTGTACCCTGCTGCGGGGAAACGACGCCGTCTGGGAGAGTCTCGCCCTTCTTGCGGCCGTCCGGTGTAGCGCAGGTGTAAGATCCGCCGGGTGCGTAAGCAGTGATGGATATACCGGTAGGACGCGGGCAAGCGCCGTGAACAGTTGTGAAGCTGTTGCAGTTGTCTACCCATGTCTTGTAGAGGTCTACAGCGAACCAGTCTGCCCTGTCGTCGTCGTTGCCGTACTTAGGAGCAGCCTTGAAATCAGCCTGCATTTCCTCGTAGCCTACCCAGTCTGCCTCGATAGCGTTGTAGAGCTGTTCCATGGTGTACTTCTTCTGTACGAATACCAGCTCCTTAACAGCAGCCATGGAGTTTACAACGGAGATCATTCCTACAGGGTTCATGAGAGAGCTGTTCTCGTAAGGCAGGCTCCTGCTCATCATATCCTTGCCGGACTTGATGCCGTCGTAAGCGAATGCACTGTGGATGACATCCGGGTTAACATACTCGGTAACCTTTATGAGTATGTTGTGCTCTTCGTTGTAGAGGCTCATGAAGTGGTAGAGCTGCTTCTTGTATGCATCGTAGAATTCTTCGAAGGTCTTGAAATCCTTCATTTCGCCGGTGCGAAGGCCTACTACTTCGTTTGTGTTGTAGTTGTAGCCGTTGTGCATGGTTATATCCAGCACCTTAGCGCATACGAACATTCCCAGAGCATTGATCTTGGACTTTCCGGGGATGTTGAGGTCCAGGCAGCCTGCAAGAGCAAAGTTTCTTGCGTCTTCCTGGTTTACGCCCTGATCCATAAGGCCCTTTATGTATGACTTGTCGGATACGAAGGCCGGCATACCAAGGCCTGTGCGGACGATCTCCATACCTCTGTGCATAAGCTTCTGAGGTGTGTTCTCGTTTACACGGATGGTTATGGTGAAGTGCGGTGTGCGTACTTCGTCTGCGGAATCCAGTATGAGGTAGGACAGCTCGTTTGTTGCGTCGTTACCGTCCTTGTCTACGCCGCCGATAACGCAGTTGTTCCAGCGTGCCATTCCGGCCCACTTGTCTCTCTGTTTGGCGTTTCCGGATACGAAGTTGAACTGCATGATCTTAATGCGCAGGCACTCGATGTACTCGAGAACTTCCGCGTCTGTCATGCCGTTCTCCTTGCTCTTGAGGTAGAACGGATACATGAACTGGTCGAACCTTCCGAGAGGTACGGTTCCGTGAGTTATCATCATCCAGTAGAACCAGAAGTTCTGGATGGCGTCCACGAAATCCCTGGAGGGGTTCTCTGCTATCCAGTGGCAGACTTCTGCCATCTTTTCGAGTTCAGCTTTTCTCTTGGGATCAGCGCACTTGTTTGCAGCCTCTGTGCAGGTATCTCCGTATCTGTGATACATGCGGACTACTGCTTCAAGGGCGATGATGACAGCCTGCAGGTAGCAAGCCTTGTCGTAAGCTTCTGCGTTGTCGTAGCGGACGTTGCGGAGCTCTTCTTTTGCGTCGTCCAGGGTCTTGTGTATACCCTCGGTAATGATCTTTCCGTAGTCAGGTACGAAGAAGGAAAGGCCAATGCCAAGGCCCCAGCCGAAACCGGCGCCGCCGGATCCTCTTCCCTTTCTCTTGTCTGTCCATGGCGGGCAGAGTATGCCGGACTTGATGAACGGCCA
>JAZQIH010000186.1:0-11184 GCA_045541015.1 Anaerovoracaceae bacterium
GAACGACATGGCTACGATCCGACTTTAGGAGGCGAGCCCATCATCCGCCCGGACTACTACAGCGTGGACATATACCCCAAAGACACCATCATCCTCTGCACGGACGGCCTCTACGGCATGGTGCCGGAAGAAGAGATCGCAAAGCTGGCCAGCGCCTCCAGGACCATGCACGGCCTGGCGCGCTCGCTCGTAGACAAAGCAAACCTCAACGGCGGCGAGGACAACATCACCGTCGTCTGCATCAGAATACAGTAGCGGCAAAGCCGCAGCGCCCAAACAGCGCAAACTAAGTAACTCAGCGGCAAGGCCGCACAGATAACAAAGGAGCCAACGTGGCAACCAGAACATTAGCCGGAAGATATGAATTGCTGAGCAAGATCGGCGAAGGCGGAATGGCAGTCGTTTTCAGAGCAAAAGACGTACTGCTGTCCCGCAATGTTGCCGTTAAAATTTTGCGTCCGGAATTCACCACCGACAACATGTTCATAGACAGCTTCCGCAGAGAATCCCAGCTGGCGGCAAGCATAGTAGACCCCAACATCGTAAACGTCTACGACGTCGGCCGTGAAGGCAACATCTACTACATAGTCATGGAGCTCGTGGAAGGAGAGCCCCTCTCCGAGATCATCAAGCGCGAGGCCCCGCTGGAGCCCCGCCGCGCCGCAAACATCTGCCGTCAGATAGCAATGGCGCTCTCCACAGCCCACAAACACCAGCTCATCCACAGGGACGTAAAGCCCCACAACATACTCATTTCCGAGGGAGACCACGCCAAGATCTCCGATTTCGGCATAGCCCAGAAGATAGTCCCGGAAGAAGCAGACACCAAGGTCAAAAAGAAGACCGTAATGGGCTCCATCCACTATTTCTCCCCGGAGCAGGCCAGAGGCGCCTACGTAGACGAGCGCTCGGACATCTACTCCCTTGGCATAGTGCTCTACGAGATGCTCACCGGCAAAGTCCCGTTCGACGGCGACACCCCGGTAGACGTAGCCCTCAAGCACATGAACCAGCCCATAACGCCGCCCTCGCAGCTCAACCCGGACATCCCCGCAGACCTGGAGCGCATAGTGCTCAAAGCCACCTCCAAGCTGCAAAAGGACCGCTACAGCTCCGCGGACGAATTAATAACAGACCTCAACTTCGTGAAGTTCTCCAGGCAGGCGGGCCGCACCCCCGCAGCCGCAGAACCCAAGCAGCCGGAGGAGACCGCAGAAGAGCGCAAAGCCCGCATCCTTGCGGAAAAGAAGGAGCGCCAGCGCAAGCGCCTCATCAAGGCCGCAGCCATAGGCGCAGGCATCATCCTGCTCATAATCCTGCTGGTCCTCTTTATCCAGAACGTCATAAAAAACAACGACCGCAACGCCCCCGTGGCAACGCCCTACCTTGTAGGCATGCAGTTCGAGGCCGCCCAGGATTCCCTCAAAAAGATGGGCCTGCAGCTGGAGATAGAAAGCCAGAAGGCCAGCGACGACCCTGCCGGCTCCATAATCAGCCAGACACCAAAGGAAGACACCATGGTCCGCCCGGGCCAGATAATAAAAGTAACGCTCAGCCTGGGGCCCGTGGACAACGCAGTGCCGCTCCTTATAGGCCGCACCCAGACCGCCGCGCAGTCCCTGCTCTGGAGCTACGGCTTTGAGCTCGGAGAGGTCACTGGCGCCTACAGCAACGAGTACGCCAAAGGCCAGATAATCTCCCAGGATCCGGAAGCAGGCGCCCACCTGGAAAAGAGCGGCAAAGTCAATATAACCGTCAGCCTTGGCCCGGAGGAGAGCCAGGACCAGTTCACCGTAACCGTGCCTAAGCTCACCCAGAAGACCCTGGAAGACGCCAGGGCAGCCATCACCACGGCCGGCCTTGTACTGGACCAGGTAACTTACCAGGACAGCACCACAGTAGAAAAGGACAGGGTAATAAGCCAGTCCATAAGCGCAGGGTCCACAGTAGACAAAGGCAGCAAGATCAACCTTGTGGTCAGCAAGGGCATAGCAGAGCCCAGGACACTTTCCATAAAGCTGGACTACGCCCAGGCCAAGGAGGAGACCTTCCGCGTATCCGTAACCCTTTCGGACCAGGGCGAGACCACCAACGTTTTCGTGGAGCAGCGCAGCCGCAGCAGTGCCTCCGACACCGTGCAGATAACCGGAAAAGGGGAGAACTCCAAGGTAACTGTGTTCTTCTCCTACCCCAGTGGCGGCATGGACGCCGTAAGGACTTACTCAGTAAACTTCCGTACCGGGGAGATCAAAGCGCAATGATCACTGCAAGCAAAAGGAGCATATAGCATGCAGGGCACCATAGTACGCGCCCTTGCGGGCTTTTACTACGTTTACAGCGGCGGCATAACCTACGAGTGCAAGGCTCGCGGCATCTTCCGCAAGGACGGCATTACGCCCCTTGTCGGGGACGAGGTAGAGCTCACCGTGGTTGCCGGCCCTTACGAGCAGCCCTCCGCCAGCTCGCCGGAGATGGGTGTGGCCGCCGTGGACAGGATACTGCCAAGGCTCAACAGCTTTGCCAGGCCCCCGGTTGCCAATGTGGAGCTTTTCGTCCTGGTGGCAGCCGTTAAGCACCCGGCGCCGTCCTACCTGATGCTGGACCGCGTTTCTCTGGCCGTGCGCAAAAAAGGCGCGGAGCTTTTGCTCTGCGTTAACAAGACAGATCTGGCAGGCGAAGGCCAGCTGGAGGAGTTTGCCGAGCACTATAAAAACGCCTGTTTGACGCATTTTATTTCCGTAAAGGATAGAAAGGACATAGACGCGCTGAAAACCGCTCTGAAGGGCAAAAAAGCGGCTCTGGCGGGGCCTTCCGGGGCAGGGAAGAGCTCGCTCACCAACCTGCTTTTAGGCAAGGACCTTTCCGCCACCGGAGACATAAGCAAAAAGCTGCAGCGCGGCAAAAACACCACCCGCCACACGGAGCTTTTCGCGGGCGACGGCTACTTCCTCTTCGACACCCCGGGCTTTACTTCTTTCGAGGACCCGGAGCTCAAATCGGACGAGGTTGCCGAGCTGATGCCTGACATTGCGCCCTACGCCCACAAGTGCCGCTTTTCGGACTGCAGGCACCTGTCCGAGCCCGACTGCGCAGTGCGCGCCGCCGTCGAAGCCGGTCACATCTCCGCCGGCCGCTACGAGTCCTACAAGCAGATATACAAAGACGCCCTCGCGGCAGAAAAGAAATATTAGCACAGCCGCCGGGCGGCTCAGTAACTAAGCAGCTTACGCAAAGGAGCAGACCATGGGAGAGTTAGCACCATCCATTCTTTCAGCAGATTTTTCAAAACTTGGGCAGCACATCAGCCTCATTGAGCAGGGCGGCGCCGACTACGTCCACATGGACATCATGGACGGCACCTTCGTGCCTAACATCACCTTCGGCGGCCCCGTCGTAAAGAGCATGGTCGGCAAGACCGCCGTGCCCTTCGACATCCACCTGATGATAGTCCGCCCGGAGCTGCGCATCCCTGATTTTGCAACGCCTCAGACCGCCTACATAACGGTCCATCAGGAGGCCTGCACCCACCTGCACCGCGTCATCCAGCAGATCAAAGGGCTGGGCATCAAGGCCGGCGTGGCGCTCAACCCCGCCACCCCCGAGACCACCCTCGACTACGTCCTGGAGGACCTGGACCTGGTGCTGGTGATGTCCGTCAACCCGGGCTTCGGCGGCCAGAAGTTCATCCCGTCCGCCATGGACAAGATCCGCAGGCTGGACAAGATCCGCAAGGAGCGCGGCCTTTCCTTCAAGATCGAGCTCGACGGCGGCGCCAACCTTCAGAACGCGGCCGAGCTCACCGCAGCCGGCGTGGACATCCTCGTTGCCGGCAGCGCCGTCTTCGGAGCCGAAGACATCCCCCAGCGCGTCCGCGACTTCAAGGCCCTGATCAAGTAGTCTGCCACAGCGCAAGCAAGCAGCAAACTAACGGTCCTGCCTTAAGGCTGGCTTCTGGGTGCTTAACAAAAGACGAAAAATGCTCTTAAAACACCTCGTTCAGAGGTTGTTAAGAGCATTTTTTCATTACCACCCACTGCCACCCGTCCGGGTTGTACGTTATTACCGAATAACCCGCGGATTATTGTAGCAATTGTGCAATATTACCGCTTGCCATAGCTAAAAGGTTATGCTATCATTATGAAGTCAAAAATAGACAATGGGCGGGCTATACGCTTTGCCGGGCGCCGCAGCCAGTCTGCTATGCAATAACGCGCCGCGCCGCAGCCAGTCTGCTATGCAGACCCGCGCCGCGCCGCAGCCGGTCTGCCGCGCCAAAAACCCGAACGGTAGCGCCAACAGCACGCAAAAACGTTCGCCCAATCAAGCGATCGTCAACAAAATAACACCAAAAACAGATCAGCTTTCAGCGTAATCTTATTGTAACTTAAGGACAGCTGGTATATAATAACCCTAATTATTTAGTAGGAGTCTGACATGGACCAGAACAACACTGTCCGCACAAGCAGAGTAGACGAAGAACAGGAGATAGATCTCCTGGAACTCGCAAGAGTAATATGGAAGAAGATCTGGATCGTCGCGATAGGATTTATCGTCGGCGCAATTTTGACATTCGGCGTAACAAAATTCTTCATTACGCCGCAGTACAGAGCAACATCGTCCATATACATCTTCGATAAAAGCATCAGCTCCCTTGCGGACATCCAGATAGGAAGCAACCTCACATCGGACTTCCGCTACATAGCAGTCCAAAGGGATGTAATCGAAAGCGTAATAGAGGAGCTCAACCTCAACCTCACAGTAGAGCAGCTCATCTCCACCATAAGCGTAACCAACCCCTCCGGAACCCACATTCTGGAGATCAGCTCCACCAACCCCAGCCCGGTGGTAGCCGCAAACATAGCAAACTCACTGTCGGATAAGGTAAGGGATGCCATAGCCGATATCATGAACAGAGACCGCCCAACGGTCATCCAGAGGGCAGTAGTCCCAACCAGAAAAGCAAGCCCCAGCACCACAAGGAACACCATGATAGGCGCCCTTGTCGGAGCGCTCCTGATGATAGCCATCATCACCATCCAGTACCTGCTGGATGATACCATCAAAACAGATGAAGACGTCCGCAAGTACCTGCAGCTGGATACCCTGGCTCAGATACCGTACGTCAAAGGTCTGGACGAAAAGACCAAGGCAAACAGCGGCCTGCTGAGAGGCGCCAAGCGCAGCTCATCCGGGTCCAAAACAAGCCGCAGCCGCGCCGCCAAATAGCAGCCCCGGCTCAACCGCAAAACCATGAGGAAAGACAGAAAATATCCATTCCTTATACTCGCCGCCGTCATCCTGGCCTGCCTTGCACTGTTCTTTGCAGTCAAGTTCGCGGAGGCGCTCATAGACGGCAAACAGACCCCTCAGCCGCAGCCATCCGGCCAGGAGGACTACCGCCCGGAAACAGAAAGCAGGGAATGGAAGCGCACCATAACATATAACGGCAAAAAGTATCACGTAAAGGACGGCCTCACAACGCTGCTGCTTCTGGGCATAGATGCCGAAGGCGCAGAAAAATCAAAGACTGTACCGGGTACAAGAGGCAGGTCGGACGCAATAATGCTCCTGCTCTTAAACGACAAGACCAAGACCATACAGCCCCTGTCCATATCCAGGGACACGATGACAACGGTCGAGGCCTACGGTGTAAACGGGGAATATCTTTATACAGGTACCGCGCATATAAATATGCAATGGGGCTACGGAGACAGCCCTAAGCGCAGCAACTACCTCAGCAAAAAGTGCGTCAGCAACCTGCTGCACGGCATGTACATAGACGGCGTAATGTCCATGAAAATGGACGCTATCCCAACAGTGGTGGACGCCATGGGCGGCCTTAAGCTCACTCTCAACGAGGACTACAGCTACATAGACCCGTCCTACACCAAAGGCGCCGCAGTAACGCTTAACGGCACCCAGGCAGAGCGTTTCGTTCGCTACAGGGATACAGACGCAGCTGGCAGCAACGAAACGCGCGTTGCAAGGCAGTCCTGGCTGGTAGAAGAGATGTTCAAACAGCTCAGGGGCCTCGGCGGATCAACCTTTGTAGACGAGGTAATAGACAAAGCCGGCCAATATATAGAAAACGACATAAGCGCAGAGAACCTCAAAAAACTCAGCAGCTACAAGGTGTCCGAGCAGATGCTCAAGCTCCCCGGACAGCCCGTTGCAGGGAAATATCACGACGAATTCCACTACGACGAGCAAGCCCTTCAGCAAATGATAGTAGATCTCTTCTACGAAGAGGTCGCCCAGTAAAAGCAGCAAGGCTGCACACAAGTTATAGCTATCCACCGGCCGCGTGCCGTTAGATAAATATTACGAAAGGAGATATTCACACATGAGAAACGTACTTAAGATCTGCTCAGTAGCGGTCCTGGCTCTTGTTCTGGTCATGGCAATGTTCACCTCTGCATTCGCAGCAGGCAGCGCAACCGAACCTGTAGAGTTCTGGGACGGCACAACTAAGGTCAGCGAAACTCAGGATCCACCCGCAGACGCAGAGCTTACAAATGCTGATGCTAAGACTCTTGCAGAGACCGAAGACGACCTTACCAACCTCTGGTATGGAAATGTCACTTCCGACAACCTCAGCCTTACTTGCAAGATCGAGAACGCTGAGTCCGGCACAACTTACTATGTATTCCACTATGACGGCGTCGACAAAGCATGGGAGTATGTAGGCAAGGGCACTGGCGCTGAGTTCGGCGTAACCTTCTTTAGCCTCTCTCCGGTGGCGGTTTTCAAGTCTACCGAAGCTGGTAGCTCCGATGTACCCAAGACCGGCGACAGCAACAACATGATGCTCTGGGGCGGACTGATGGTAGCTGCTGCAGCAGCCGCTGTTGGAACAGTCATCTACAGCAAGAAGCGCAGGACCGAGGCTTAATACTCTGCGCAAACAGTCACATCGAGGGGGTTAAGCTTACTCCCTTGATGTGGCTTGCTGTTTTGTAAGGAACCATGAAGAATATAGCCGATATCCACTGCCACATCATCCCATACGTAGACGACGGCGCATCCGTAGCCGCGGAATCCGAAGGGCTGGTGGAGGCGGCTTACGCCACGGGAGTGCGCACCATTTGCTGCACACCGCACCTCAGGCGCGGCATGTTCGAAACTCCTGACGAAGCCATCCAAGAACAGTTCGAAAAACTAAAAGAACGCACCCTGGCTGCAGCCTATCCGGAAGAGATAAAGCTCTTCCTCTCCAGGGAATACCATGCGGACAGGCTGCTTTTGCAGCGTCTGGAACAAAACCAGATCCTGCCTCTGGGCCTTGGAAAAACCTTGCTTCTGGAGTTTTCCAACGCTCACCCGTTAGAAGACATCCACTGGTTCATAAAGACCGTCCTGGATGCAGGCTACAAGCCGCTTGTAGCCCACGCAGAGCGCTACCGCGTCCTGCGGCAAAGCCCGGATCTTGCAGAAGAACTCATAGATCTCGGCGCTAAGATTCAGATGAACAGCAGCAGCATACTCGGCAGGGAAGGGCGCCATCAGGCCTCCTACAGCAAGAAACTGCTCAAAAGGCAGCTGGTATCCGTGGTGGCATCCGATGCCCACGATACAGAAATAAGGGTCCCGGAACTGGACCTTGCCGCTGCCCACTTAACAAGAAAATTCGGGGAGGACTACGCAGAAGCACTGCTTGTCCGCAACCCCTTGGAAATACTCGGCCTCTAAAGCCCAAACAAAAGCTCATAAAGGAGACTACCAATGCAAACCCTGGAGCTCAACCTGCAGGAACTTCCATACGAGATCAACGAGGAGCTCAAGCTCCTGCGCACCAATCTGCAATTCTGCGGCACAGACAAACGCGTGCTGCTCTTTACCTCCGCCTTCTCCGGCGAGGGCAAATCCACCGTTACCACAGACCTTTGCAGATCCTTTACCGAGCTTGGCAAGACTGTGCTCCTTATAGACGCAGACATGCGCAATTCCGGCCTTATGCGCTCCCTCAAAGGCGAAAAGCCGGAGTGCGGCCTTTCTCACTACCTCTCCAACCAGTGCGAGGTAGAAGAGATAATCTACAACTCCAACGTAAAAAACCTCTCAGTAATAGCAAGCGGTAAGGTTCCGCCCAACCCGGCAGAGCTCCTTTCCCGCAAGCGCATGAGAGATCTTATAGAAATAGGCAAGAAGTACTGCGATTACGTTATCATCGACTGCCCGCCCATAGGCCTGGTAGTAGATGCTGCCGTAGTTGCGCCTTACGCAGACGGCTCCGTAATAGTAATAGAGTCCGGAGAGGTAAAGTACCGCCTTGCCCAGGAGATTTCTGCCAAGATGCAGAACACCGGCTGCCCCATACTGGGCGTAGTAATCAACAAGTCGGAGACCGCAGGCGGATCCTACGGCCGCTACGGCAAGTACGGAAAGTACGGCAAATACGGCAAGTACGGCGGCCGCTACGGCTACGGCCAGGACACGGAAAGCAAGAAGTAGCAATACTTTTGCGATATCAGGAAACCCCGGAAGGGCGGTCGTCGCCAAGCGCGCGCCGCTTTAAGGGGCGGACATAATCAACTAACGCACCGGGTGGTACGTGCTTTTTTGCGCCATCACCCAGGAAGGATAAACACGCCCAAAATGTGGTACGTTATCTGGACCTACACAGGCCGGGAAGAAAAGACAAAAGGGTACATAGAACAGTTCGTGGATCCGGACCTCTATTCCCGCTGCGCAATACCCTACATGGTAAAGATAGAAAAGCGCCAGGGCGTGCGCACCAGAGTGGAAAAGCTGATGTTCCCCTCCTACGTGTTTGTTAAGACGGACCAGATAGACGCCTTTGCGGATGCCCTGCACCGCATACCCGGCCTTACCGTAGTGCTCCACACAGGGGACTTCTTCCAGCCCTTGTCCGCGCACGAGGAATACGTTTTAAGCCGCCTGTTAGGCCCTACAGACGTCGTAGACATCTCAACGGGATTTATAGCAGGCGACAAGGTTTCGGTCATCAGCGGGCCTCTGGTGGGCTTAGAAGGCCATATAAAGCGCATAGACCGCCACCGCCGCACCGCCATCCTGGAAATGACCATGTTCGACCGCACCACCGAAGTAAAAGTGGGCCTGGAGATAGTGGAAAAGAAAGAATAATGAAACACCAATTGAGATGGAAGTTGCTGGTATTTGATACTATTGTGTATCTGCTCAGCGCTATCCTCATCCTTATAATCTATCCTCGATCTATTGATAAGCTCACACCTAACCTTGTGGCTTTCCACATGTGCCTGGGCTATCTGTGCATATACGTCTTCAGACTTATCTTTAAAGTCTATGAACAGATCTGGCGTTACGCCGGCCCCACAGAATACATAAGGATCATTGTGGCGGACGGCTTAGCCTGCCTGGTCTTCCTTTTGCTGCGCAGGTTTGCTCCTCACACCATGACCTTTGTGCGCGCTATATCCCTCTTTATGGTCAGCCTTCTTGGCTGCATAGTCATGCGCCTTCTCTACCAGTGGGTCTATCAGCGCAGAAGCAGCAAGAGCTGGCTGGAAAGGGCGGCGCTTACAGTGCTCAGGCTGCTCACAGGGACCACCTTCGGTGAAGAAAACATCTCGGACAACCGCATCAAGATAGCCATTGTAGGCGCAGGAAGCGTAGGGGTCATGCTTGAAGCGTGAGTAATAATAGGGACAAAACCCGAAACCCCTTGCAAATAAAGGGTTAGCGGGCTTTTTAAATTGTGAAAAAATCCTGATAATCTTTAAAGACGGATTTTGACGATATAAACAAAGTAGTATAGTAGCATCTTGAACGTTCAAAAGGACTAACCATGAATAAAAAATATATTAAAGGGTGGCTAAAGCACTGGGACTTTATTTTGGCAGACGTAATCGTAATGCAGCTAAGTTGTCAGCTTAGTTATTGGCTGGTCCGAGGCTTTAAAAACAATCCCTATCAGAATCATGGGTTCGTCTATCAGTGTGTGTTGCTGTTTGCCTGCCAGATGGCTGTGATCCTCTTTGGACGTAACTATGGCGGTATTCTTCGCCGTAAAAAGTTTGACGAATGGTTAGCCATATTAAAGTATATTGCTATTATTCTGGCGCTTGCTCTCGCGTGGCTGTTTATAGTAAAAGATTCCGCAGTAGTATCCCGACTCCAAGTTGGATTCACTATTCTATTTTTCGCGTTCTTAGACTGGGTTGCCAGGTATATTAATAAAAAGCGCATCTATCGCCTTAGCGAGAATAATAAACATAAGAAGTCCGTTGCCCTTGTAACATCAGCAAAGCTTCTTCCGGAATCCAGAGAAAAGCTCTACAAAACTGACAACTACAGGGATTTCTTTATATCTCGTATTATTCTTATGGAGGACTCTGTGCCCGACTGGGTACGTGCAGACACGTCTGTTCCTGTAGGCATACTTTCTGATGAGGCTGTACATGAGCTTGCCCATGATTGGGTAGATGAGGTCTTTATACTTCAGCCAGACGATAGGCTCTTCCCGACAAAGTTTGTGGAAGATCTTATGACAATGGGTATAAGTGTCAACTACACCATGTCCGCGCTCTTTAATGATAAGTGGCCCAACTCTGATATTAGAAAGATGGGCGCTTATAAGGTAATCAACAACAGTATTAGGTATGCCACTCCCGGAGCCCTGGCAGTAAAGCGCTTGATAGATATAATCGGTGGCATTGTAGGGTGCATATTTACAGGTATAATCTACATCTTTGTGGCACCTATTATAAAAAAGCAGTCGCCGGGTCCGGTTTTCTTTACGCAAGAACGAGTCGGCCGTAACGGTAAGACCTTTAAGCTTTACAAGTTCCGCAGCATGTATATGGATGCTGAAGAACGCAAAGCCGCCCTCATGGAGCAGAACAAGAAGAAGGACGGATATATGTTCAAGATGGACGATGATCCCAGGATAATGGGCTCGGAGAAGAAGGACAAGAATGGCAAACCGCGCGGTATCGGAAATTTCATAAGACGGACAAGTCTAGCGTGAGTAATAATAGGGACAAAACCCGAAACCCCTTACAAATCAAGCCTCTCCGGGCTTTTTAATTGACAGTTTTTCGCAATAATCCTCAATAGAGGCCAAAACAATAAAACTTATAGCAAATTAGAAGCATCCAGCACGTTAATAAGGACACACCATGAATAAAAAATATGTTAAAGGTTGGCTCAAGCACTGGGACTTTATACTGATAGATGTTATAG
>JAZQIH010000187.1:0-8358 GCA_045541015.1 Anaerovoracaceae bacterium
ATTGCCATTAAAATAATAAACGTTTTAAACAAAAAACGGCGAATCTTTTGCTCTTTTTGACAAAAGGAACAGCCTGCCGCAGGAGTGAAGGGTCCCCCGCAGGCAGGCGCAATGAGTCTGTAGATACATTATCACATCCCCCTGCCCTAAAAAAGCCCTGCAGGGGGATATTTCTTCAGTTTGTTACATAAAGCTGCCGGTAAGGATTGCTGCTGTTAGGCGTAACAACGGTAAAATCGTGGTCCAGGATATCATCCGGACTGCCGCCAAACAGCGCGCAGTACTTTTCCACAAAACCTCTTATCTCTTCCTTGTCCTCCGCCTCCGCAGCCCTGGTCTTGACCTGCTGGGGGAAGTACACATCCTTGCAGGAAGACCTCAGGAAGAGCTTGCCCCCGTGCATTCCTGTGCACGGAAAATTGCTTACTATGGGGCTTCCGTCCGTGTGCAGGCCCAGCACTATTATCAGACCTCCAGCCTGGTACTCCCCAAGGAAGGACCCCGCCTTTCCGCCTATCACCATCACAGGCACATGCTCCTTGTACTCCTTCATGTGTATGCCCGCGCGGTACCCGGCGCTGCCTTTTACGTATATAGCGCCGCCCCTCATGGCGTAGCCGGCTGTGTCTCCTATGTTTCCGTGGACCACTATGCTGCCCGCGTTCATGGTGTCCCCAACAGCGTCCTGGGCGTTTCCGAAGACCTCTATCTCCGCTCCGTTAAGGTAGGCTCCAAGCGCGTTTCCCGGAACTCCGTAGATCTTGAGCTGCTTTTGCCCCTGACCAGCCCCAATGAAGCGCTGCCCAAGGCAGTTTTTGATGCGCACATCTCCCCTTGCCGCCCGGATCAGCTCGTTTATACTTGTATGGTCAAGCCCTTTTGCGTCTATGTTCTTCATTACACCGGTCCTCCAAGCTTGCGAACTCTAACATCTGCGGCAAACGGCAGCACAGGAGGCACGCTCTCAAAAATGTGGCTCCCCGCCTGCGCAAGAGGCACTCTGTCTCTTATAAGAGAGGTGTATATCCCCGCGCCTCTTACATCGCCTATGATCAAAAAGCCTTCCAGAACGCCGTCCTTTACGAAAAACTCCCTGCAGCTGCTGCCATCCGAAAAAGCATAGGCAGGCTGCCCCTGGCAGTTTCCGGCGCTCATTATATGAAGCCCCATGAATCCTACGGAGTTCATCCTCATGTTCTTCTCAAAGACGGCGCTGCCTTTCACCATGTTGATGCCCGCGCATCTGCCCTGCTGGCTGGCGTTTGGCATTATGGCAAGTACGCCCCTGGCGCCGCTCACCACATCCACGCTCTCCACGCAGTCTCCGGCGGCCCAGATATCCTCCAGGGAGGTCTTCATATCAAGTCCTGTTATTACGCCTTTTGCGACCTCCGCCCCGGCATCCGCAAGCAGGGATACGTTCGGGCGCACGCCTATGGCTATGACCAGCACGTCGAAGTCTACGGTCCTGCCGCTTCGCATAATGGCGCTGCCCTTTTCGAAACGGCTGACGCTGTCCGAAAGAAGCAGCTCTATGCCAAAGCTTTCTATGTGCTTTGCCGCTATGGCTGAAGCAGTCTCGTCCAGGCTGCTGCTCATAACTTTCGGGGCAAGATCGCATATAGTTATGCGGCCGGCCCTTCCAAGCAGGCCTTCGGCGCACTTAAGGCCTATGAACCCCGCGCCTATAACAAGCACCCGGGAGTCTTTGCCTACGGCCTCCTCCAGCGCCGTTGCATCGGAAAAGCTCATAAAACTGAACTTCTTTTCCACCTTATCCAGCCCCTCGAACGGAGGCACCACAGGGCTGGACCCTGTGCATACGCATAGCTTATCGTACTCCAGCACCTTTCCGCCGGAAAGCTTCACAGTCCTTGCCCTCGGGTCTATCTTCTCCGCGCAGACGCCCTTAAACACTTCCACGCCGTTTTCTTCGAAAAAGCCTTCGGGCCTTAGAAGCATGCGCTTCGCATCGGTCTTTCCCTGAAGGTAGTAAGAGATCAGCGGCCTTCCATAGCCAAAGAAGCTCTCCTGCGATACCAGGCTGATCTTAGCCCTGCGGTCTTCGCTTCTTATGCCCTCTATGCAGCTTATGGCAGCTATCCCGCCGCCTATTATTACGTAATGCTTCATAGCGCTGCCTCCTGCCTTTCCTCGTAGACTATGGCCCTGTTGGGGCACCCGGATACGCAGGCAGGCGCCCCGGCTGCGTTCTTAAGGCAAAGCTCGCACTTTAGAGCGCTTCCGTCCGGCCCGGGCACCACCGCTCCGTAAGGGCATACCAGAACGCAGGTAAGGCAGCCCACGCACTTGCTGTGGTCTATCACTACTGTGCCGTCCTCCACGCTAAGAGCCCCGGATATGCAGCTTCTTACGCACACGGGATCCTTGCAGTGCCGGCAGGACACGGCGTAGGTTATGCCCCCGTCCGCGTCTTCCACATGCACCCTGGAAAACAGCGGCTTATCCTTAAGAGCCTTTACCATGTCGGAAGCCCCGGAGTTTGCAAAGGCGCAGTTGTATTCGCACAGGTGGCAGCCTATGCACCATTTTTCGTTTACGTATACACGTTTCATATCATTCACCCGCATGCGCTATGCCAAGTATGGACAGCTCCTTTTCCGTAAGGCCTATGCCGCGCAGCATAAGACGGTTGCCTTTAAGCGCTTCTATGGAGTTGATCCCCATGCCGCCCATAAGCTCCATTATCTCGTGCTGCCAGGCGCTCATAAGGTTTATGAGCCTTTCAGAGCCAATATCCGGGTTCAGCCTTTTTACAAGGTCCGGCCGCTGCGTAGCAATGCCCCAGTTGCACTTGCCGCTCTGGCAGCTTCTGCAAAGGTGGCAGCCCAGAGCCAGCACGGCCGCAGTTGCAACGTAGCAGGCATCGGCCCCCAAGGCTATGGCCTTTACCACGTCCGCGGAAGACCTTATGGATCCGCCAGCAACTATGGATACGTTGTTTCTTATTCCCTCGTCCCTTAGCCTTTGGTCCACGGACGCAAGAGCAAGCTCTATGGGTATGCCCACGTTGTCCCTTATCCTTGTGGGCGCTGCTCCCGTACCTCCCCTGAAACCGTCTATGGCTATAATATCCGCGCCGCTTCTTGCTATGCCGCTTGCAATAGCAGCAATGTTATGCACCGCCGCGACCTTTACTATTACAGGCTTTCTGTGCCCCGTGGCCTCCTTCAAAGACCACACCAGCTGCCTCAGGTCCTCTATGGAATAGATGTCGTGGTGAGGCGCCGGTGATATGGCATCGCTGCCTTCAGGTATCATCCTGGTCCTGGACACATCCGGCCCCACCTTGCTTCCCGGAAGGTGCCCGCCTATGCCCGGCTTTGCGCCCTGCCCCATCTTTATCTCTATGGCAGCTCCTGCCTCAAGGTAGCCCTCGTGGACCCCGAACCTGCCGGATGCCACCTGGACTATGGTATTGGCGCCGTACTTGTAGAAGTCCTCGTGAAGGCCTCCCTCGCCGGTGTTGTAGTACACCCCCAGGCTCTCCGCAGCCCTGGCAAGAGACTCGTGAGCGTTGTAGCTTATGGAGCCGTAGCTCATGGCAGAAAACATCACAGGCATGGAAAGCTCCAGCTGGGGCGGAAGCTCGTGGTCTATGGACCCGTCGGCCTTGCGCCTTATCTCGGACGGCTTTTTTCCAAGGAAGACCCTGGTCTCCATAGGCTCTCTTAAGGGGTCTATGGAGGGGTTGGTCACCTGCGAGGCGTTTATAAGTATGCGGTCCCAGTACACAGGCATGGGCTTGGGGTTGCCCATGGAAGAGAGCAGCACTCCGCCGCTGTCCGCCTGCTTGTATATCTCCTTGATGGTGTCCTGGTCCCAGTTCGCGTTCTCCCTGAGCCTGCAGTCGGACTTTACTATCTTAAGGGCCCTTACCGGGCAGAGGGACACGCAGCGCTGGCAGTCCACGCACTTGGACTCATCGCTTATCATAACGCCAAGATCCGTGTCGTAGATGTGCACCTCGTTGGAGCACTGCCTTTCGCAGACGCGGCACTTTATGCAGCGCTGCTCGTTTCTTATAACTTCAAATTCCGGATAGAAATAATTGATACCCATCAGTATGTGCCTCCTTTAAGAAGGACTATCACCGGCTCGCCTCCGGCAGGATAGCGGTAACCTGCGGCATCGGGCTCCATTGCCCTTATCGCGGCCTCCTCGCTTGCTATGAATACAAGATCGTCCTTTTCAGCCGTTACCATGCTGCGCAGCTTCAGCCTGTCGTTGAGCGCCATCAGCCCGCCGCTAAAACCCAGAACTATTGAAAATGGCCCGGTTACAAGAAGGCTCGAATACACCGTGCGCAGGTATTTGAGATTAGCTTTTACATCTTCCGGCTGCCTTTCTATGGTGCTCCAGAACGGCGCAGCTATAACAGACGCAGCCTCTTTGAGCGTAAGTTTCTGCCTTCGCAGAAGGTAATCGGCTATGTAGGTTATGACCTCCGTATCGGTCTGGAGCGTGCATTTGTATCCGAACATCTCTATATATCTGCGGTTCGCATCGTAGGAGGATATCTCTCCGTTATGAACAACAGTCTTGTCCAGAAGCGCAAAGGGATGAGCCCCGCCCCACCAGCCGGGAGTGTTGGTAGGATACCTTCCATGCGCGGTCCAGCAGTAGGCCTCGTATTCATCCAGCCTGTAGAAGACGCCAACGTCTTCCGGGTAGCCCACAGCCTTGAAAACTCCCATGTTTTTGCCGCTGGAGAACACATAAGCGCCGTTTAGCCTGGTGTTTATAAGCATCACTATCCTTGCCATGTATTCATCCTCATCCAACTGCATGCCGGACAGCACGGACCTCAGCGGAGTAACGAAATACCTCCATATAAGAGGTTCATCTGTTATCTGAGGTATGGTCCTTGTCGGTATGACCTCCGACTTTACGACCTCCAGGTGGCTTTTCAGCCACGCCTCGCATTCGTGCCTTGCTGCTTTGTCGTCGAAAAACATGTGGAGCGCAAAGAGATCCTTGTATTCCGGATAAATACCGTATGCCGCAAAGCCGCCGCCAAGCCCGTTGGATCTTTCGTGCATGGGGCGCATGCTCTCTATTATCTTTTCGCCGCTCATGCGCCTTCCGTCCCTTGATATAACTGCGGATATAGCGCAGCCCGAAGGGATCCTTACCTGACCTTCCAGAGGTATATTGTTGTGTGATACGAACATATTATTTCTCCCCGCCCTGCCCCAGGAGAACGACGGGACAGGGCTCAACATAAAACAAAGCAAAGACGCAATGGGGTCTGACCCAAAGCGTCTTTGCTCTTAGGCCGTATGATACGCCCGCAAAACGGCTTTGTCAATACCCAATAAAAATTTTTCTAAATCTATGTGTTTGCAAAACAAAATTTTTTGGATTTTTTTTACAAAAGCCCTTGACACCCCCGTTTAAGGAGCGTATAATCTGCGCCAATAAGAGACAACGACGTCTTCGGAGGAATCATCCTCCGGCGCCGTTGTCTCTTTTTCTTTTTTCAAAAAGCCGCTGCCCAGCGCGGCTAAAGCAGATGGAGGAAAAGACGATGACACAAGTTAATGAGATCTTTGCAAGCAAAGTATTCGACGACAAAGTAATGAGAGCCAGGCTCCCGGAAAAGATATACAGATCGCTCAGGCAGACCATAGACCAAGGCCTTCCTCTTAGAGCTGATATAGCAGACGAAGTTGCTAAGGCAATGTGCCAGTGGGCCACCGAAAACGGCGCCACCCACTTCACCCACTGGTTCCAGCCCCTTACCGGTATAACCGCAGAAAAGCACGACGGCTTCATAAACCCGGCACCCGACGGAAGAATAATAATGGAATTCTCCGGCAAGGAGCTCATAAAAGGAGAGCCGGACGCGTCCAGCTTCCCCTCCGGAGGCCTCAGAGCCACCTTCGAGGCGCGCGGCTACACAGCCTGGGACCCCAGCAGCTACGCCTTTATAAAGGACAACACCCTCTGCATACCCACAGCGTTCTGCTCCTACGGCGGAGAGGCCCTGGACAAGAAGACACCGCTGCTGCGCTCCATGGACGCCCTGAACGCCCAAGCCTTAAGGATACTTAAGCTCTTCGGAAACACCGATGTCAAAAGAGTGGTTACCAACGTCGGCCCGGAGCAGGAATACTTCCTTGTAGACAGGGAGATGTACCTTAAGAGAAGAGACCTCATATACACAGGGAGGACGCTTTTCGGAGCCAAGCCGCCCAAGGGCCAGGAGCTGGAAGACCACTACTTCGGAGCAATAAAGCCCAGAGTGCAGGCTTACATGGAAGACCTCAACGAAGAGCTCTGGAAGCTTGGAATACTGGCAAAAACGGAGCACAACGAGGTAGCGCCCGCGCAGCACGAACTTGCGCCTATATACTCCACCACCAACGTGGCCACAGACCATAACCAGCTGACCATGGAGATCATGAAAAAGGTAGCAAGAAAGCACGGGCTGGTATGCCTGCTGGCAGAAAAGCCCTTTGCAGGGGTCAACGGTTCCGGCAAACACAACAACTGGTCCATGTCCACAGACAACGGAAGCAACCTGCTCTCCCCCGGAGAAACGCCTTACGAAAACGCACAGTTCCTGCTCTTCCTGGTGGCAGTCATCAAGGCTGTTGACGACTATCAGGATCTGCTGAGGCTCTCCGTTGCTACAGCCGGCAACGACCACAGGCTCGGAGCAAACGAGGCGCCCCCTGCAGTAGTATCCATATTCCTCGGAGACGAGCTGCAAGCGGTGCTGGACGCCATAGAAACAGACAAGCCCTACGCAGGAGCGGAAAAGACCCGCATAAAGCTGGGCGTGGACATACTCCCGAGGTTCGCAAGGGATACCACGGACCGCAACAGGACCTCCCCCTTTGCCTTCACAGGAAACAAATTCGAGTTCAGGATGGTAGGATCTTCCGACTCCATAGCCTGCGCAAACATTATGATAAACAGCTCCGTTGCCGAAGTTCTGAGGCAGTTCGCGGATAAGCTGGAAGGCGCAAAGGACTTCGAAAAAGCTATGCACAAACTCATTAAGGACACCATCAAGGCCCACAAGCGCATAGTTTTCAACGGAAACGGCTACGACAATTCCTGGATAGAGGAAGCTACGCAAAAGCGCGGCCTGCTGAACCTCAGGACCACAGCAGACGCCCTGCCCAAGCTTCTTGACAAGAAGAACGTGGAGATGCTCACCTCTCTTGGCGTATTCACAAAGGCCGAGCTTGATTCCCGCTACGAGATACAGCTCGAAAACTACGTAAGAACAGTACACATTGAGGCTCTCACCATGGTGGACATGGCTCAGAAAGAGATACTCCCGGCAGTCATCTCCTACGCATCTTCTCTTGCGGAGGGCCTTTACAGAAAGAAGGCCGCCGGCCCAGCCATTGCCTGCCGCGCGGATGTAAAGCTCATAGGAAAGCTCTCCGGCCTTGCAGACAGCATCAGCGATGCCGTAGACGCGCTTTCCGGCTGCGTGGATGTGCTGGATGAAGCCGCAAATGTAACAGAAGCTTCGGCCTTCGTAAGAGACAAGCTCATAAGCTGCATGGACAGCCTCAGGGCATACTGCGACGAAGCCGAGACCCTTACAGCAAGGAGCTTCTGGCCATTCCCGACTTACGGGGACCTGCTCTTCGGAGTATAGTATAAGGCCGCCTTTTTTAAGGCGGCCGGAAAGAAGGATATCATGACAGTAGAATTCTGGTTTTTGATCGGTGCAGCGCTGGTGTTCTGGATGCAGGCCGGTTTCGCAATGGTAGAGACAGGCTTTACAAGAGCAAAGAACGCCGGAAACATCATAATGAAAAACCTTATGGACTTTTGCATAGGTACCGTTGTTTTCTCTCTGCTGGGCTACAGCCTTATGATGGGCGAAGACACTTTCTTCGGGCTCATAGGAAAGCCCAACCTGGATCTGTTCCTGAACTTCAAGGAGTTCATAGCGTCTCCGGCCGACGGGTTCACGAGCTCATCCTACTTTGTATTCAACCTCGTGTTCTGCGCGACCACTGCCACCATAGTTTCCGGTGCAATGGCAGAGCGCACTAAATTCTCGGCTTACTGCATCTATTCCGCAGTCATCTCCCTGGTAGTCTACCCCATAGAGGCTCACTGGATATGGGGCGGCGGTTGGCTTTCCCAGCTCGGATTCCACGATTACGCAGGCTCCTGCGCCATACACATGGTGGGCGGCATAGCTGCCCTCGTAGGCGCCATCATACTCGGCCCGCGCATCGGAAAATACGTAAAGGATAAAGACGGCAAGGTAGTAAAGGTAAACGCTATACCGGGCCACTCCATTCCTCTCGGAGCCCTTGGCGTATTCATACTCTGGCTCGGCTGGTACGGCTTCAACGG
>JAZQIH010000188.1:0-14967 GCA_045541015.1 Anaerovoracaceae bacterium
GGTTTTTTTTCATTGGTAGTGCCTAGGGGAGTCGAACCCCTGATTCCAGCGTGAGAGGCTAGCGTCTTGACCACTTGACCAAGGCACCATATTAAGTTGGCCCGCGTAAGCGGAACATTTGAATTATACAGATAGTTTTGTGTTTTGTCCACTGTTTTTTTTAGAAATTTGTCAAATATTTTCAGAATCATTATTTAGACTGCTCATATGTGCTGATTATTCGTTTTGCCCTCTGTTATTTCTCCGATAATCTGTTATAATGAACAATGGCATCGGAAGATGTTGCGGTTTTCGCGTGGTCCGCAAAACATTCCGGACAGATCCGCGGATATCGTTCAACAAATCATTTTATCAAGGAAAACTTATGGACTATAAAAAACTTGCAGACTTTCTCTTTCCGGACATAGACCAGACACCGGAAGATCTCGAGGCTCTCTACCCCAAAAGGCAGCTGCCGGAAGGCGCGGAGGTAACAAGACTGGCGCCAAGCCCCACAGGCTTCATCCACCTGGGCAACCTCTACGGAGCCATGGTGGACGAAAGGCTCGCTCACCAGAGCAACGGAGTCTGCTATCTCAGAATAGAGGACACGGACGAAAAGCGCGAGGTAGAAGGCGCTGTCCCTGTTCTTCTGGACGTTCTCAGCTATTTCGGTATCAATTTCGATGAAGGCGCCTGCAGGGCAGACAAGCCCGGCTGCAGGCCAAGCAACGTGGAGCCCAGCGCGGGGGAGACCGGTTCCTACGGTCCCTACTGGCAGAGCATGCGCAGCCGCATATACAAGGCCTGTGTAAAGAAGCTCGTGGCGGAAGGCAAGGCTTATCCCTGCTTTATGAGCGAGGAAGAGATCGCTCAGATCCGCGAAGAGCAGAGCGCAGCCAAGCTGGATCCGGGCATCTACGGCAAGTACGCAAAGCACAGGGATCTGAGCTTTGAGGAGATCCAGGCCCGCATAGCAGCAGGAGAGACTTACGTTATAAGGTTCCGCTCCGATGGCGATGCGTCACGCTACTTTACCGTGCGCGATGCCATCCGCGGCGAGATCTCCATGCCTGAAAACATCCAGGATGTAGTAATACTCAAGAAGAACGACCTTCCCACCTACCACTTTGCCCACGTAGTGGACGACCACTTCATGCACACCAGCGTAGTGGTAAGGGGCGAAGAATGGATGGCCAGCCTGCCCATACACGTGCAGCTGTTTGCAGCCATGGGCTGGGACGTTCCCCTCTACTGCCACAACACAGTGCTCATGAAGATAGACGAGACCACCGGCCAGAAGCGCAAGCTTTCAAAGCGCAAGGACCCGGAGCTTGGCCTGTCCTACTATAAAGAACTTGGCTACTTCCCCGAAGCAGTCAGGGAATACCTGCTCACCATACTCTGCTCCGACTACGAGGAGTGGCGCATTGCCAACCCTCTGGCGGATTACAACGAGTTCCACTTCTCCACAGAGAAGATGAGCGATTCCGGCACGCTGTTCGATATCAACAAGCTGAACGATGTTTCCAAGGACGTTCTGGCAAAGAAGAGCGCGGCCGAGATATACGATTTCATGCTTGGCTGGGCAAAGGAGTTCGACCAGGCAAAGTACAAGCTGCTTGCTGATAACAAGGGCATGCTGCTTAAGGTCTTCGATATAGACCGCGGCGGGGAAAAACCCAGAAAAGACCTTATCTACGCTCAGCAGATCTTCGCCTTCATAAAGTACTTCTTCGACGACACCTTTGAGTACGAATCCGAATGGCCCGCAGAGGTCAGCGCGGAGGACCGCAAAGAGATCCTTGCCCGCTACATCGCAGGCTACGATCCCGCGGACGACAACTCCGCCTGGTTCGAAAAAGTGCGCGGCATAACCGCAGACCTGGGCTACGCAGTAAAGCCAAAGGACTACAAGAAGAATCCGGACGCCTACAAGGGCCACGTAGGCCACGTTAGCGGCGTCATAAGGATAGCCGTTACAGGCAGGGCAAACAGCCCGGATCTTTGGACCATACAGCAGATAATGGGCAAAGAAAAGGTAGCTCAGCGCATAGAAAAGGCTATGCAGGCCTGATCCTTTAAAAGAAAGGAGCGAACGATGAACTACAAAAGCACAAGGGGCTTTGCCCCTCAGATGAACGTCTGCCAGGCTATAATTAAAGGCATTGCATCCGATAAGGGGCTCTACGTTCCGGAATGCTTCCCCAGGCTGGATGCAGACTGGACCCGCCTTTCCGGGCTTTCCTACAAGGAACTTGCGCAGGAGGTGCTTGCGCCTTACCTGCCCGAGTTTTCCGCCCAGGAGCTCAAAGCCTGCATAGACGGCGCATACGACGGCAAGTACTCCGCCAAGGAGATAGTTCCTGTGGTGAAGGCCGGAGGCGCTTACTTCCTGGAGCTCTACCACGGCCCCACTGCGGCTTTTAAGGATATGGCTCTTCAGCTGATGCCAAGGCTTCTTACCGAGAGCATCAGAAAGGAAGGGGAGGAAAAGACCGTAGTCATACTGGTCTCCACCTCCGGAGATACTGGCACGGCGGCTCTTAAGGGTTTTGAGAACGTTCCCGGCACCCAGATAGTGGTCTTCTTCCCGGACGGCGCGGTAAGCCCAGTCCAGGAGCAGCAGATGCGCACGGCAAGCGGAAGCAACGCCCACGTGTTCTCCATCATGGGCAACTTCGACGATGCACAGACCACCCAGAAGCAGATACTTAACGACCCGGAGCTTGCGGAAAAGATGGCTGCAAAGGGCTACACCTTCAGCGCTGCCAACTCCATGAACGTAGGCAGGCTGCTGCCGCAGATAGTCTACTACGTGTGGGGCTATGCGCAGCTGGTGGCCAAGGGCGCAGTAAAAGCAGGAGACCCTGTCAATATCTGCGTGCCCTCCGGAAACTTCGGAAACATACTTTCCGCATACTACGCAAAGCAGATGGGTGTGCCTGTGGGAAGGCTCATCTGCGCGTCCAATAAGAACAAAGTCCTTACGGATTTCATAAACACAGGCGTTTACGACGCCAACAGGGAGTTCTACGTTACCAACTCCCCGTCCATGGACATACTCATCTCCAGCAACCTGGAAAGGTTGCTCTACCATCTGGCAGGCGGGGACCCCGCGGAGGTAAGGAGCCTTATGGACCAGCTGGCGGACTGCGGCAAGTACACCGTAGGCGAGCAGGTCAAGAAGGGCCTGGATGCTCTGTTCTCCGCAGGATACGCGGACGAGGCCGAGATAGAAAGCGCCATAGGAGAGCTCTACAAAGAAGAGCACTACCTTATGGACACCCACACCGCTGTGGGATACAAGGTCTGGAAGGACTACGCGGAAAAGACAGGGGACAGGACGCCTGCGCTCATAGCGTCTACGGCAAGCCCCTACAAGTTCGCGGCTTCCATAGCGGAAAGCATAGGTCTTGAGCAGGGCGCGGACCCCTTCGAGACCATAGAGCTCCTTAACAAGGAGACCGGCGTCCCGGTGCCCGAAGGACTTAAGAACCTCAAGGCACGCAAGGTCATCCACAAGGAGGCCATTAAGCGCCAGGACATGAAGCAGCGCGTAGCTCAGCTGCTCGGACTGTAAACAGCCGGCCCGCACTTTGGCGGACGGATAAGAATATATAAGCACAGAGGACAAAATGGATCTTAAATCGTATAAACACATTCATTTTCTAGGCATAGGCGGCATCGGCGTATCCGGAATAGCCCAGGTCATGAACGACCGCGGAGTGGAAGTTTCCGGCTCCGATATGAAGGCCAGCACCGTAACCGAGATGCTTAAAAAAGAAGGCATCAAGGTAAGCATAGGCCATGCTGCGGAGAACGTGGAGGGCGCGGACCTTCTGGTGTACTCCAGCGCAGTCTCCATGGAAAACCCGGAGATCAAAAGGGCTAAGGAGCTCGGAATACCTGTAATTCCAAGGTCTGAGGCACTGGGCATGCTGATGGACGAATACCCCGTATCCATAGCGGTATCCGGCACCCACGGCAAGACCACTACCACCTCCATGGTATCCCTCATACTCGAAAGAGCAAAGAAGGACCCCACCATACTGGTAGGCGGAATACTCAACGAGCTTCACGGAAACGTGCGCGTAGGCGGCCATGACATAATAGTCTCCGAGGCCTGCGAGTACATGGACAACTTCCTTGACCTGCGCCCGACTATGGAGATAATACTCAACATAGATTCGGATCACCTGGACTACTTCAAGGACATCTACCACATTGCAAGGTCCTTCGATAAGTTCGCTTCCGCGGTTCCTGAAAACGGCACAGTCATTGCCTACGACGCCAACCCCTTCGTAAAGTCCGTTATAGACGGCCTTAAGTGCAATGTTGTTACCTTCGGCTTCAACGAGTACAGCGATTACTACGCTCTCAACATAGCCTTCGATTCCAACGGTCATCCGTCCTACGACCTGTTCAACAAGGGCGGCTACGTGGACAAGATAACGCTTTCCGTTCCCGGAGAGCACAACGTGGCCAACAGCCTTGCAGCCATTGCAGCCTGCATGACCCTTGGCGTAGACATAGACACCATCAAGGCTACCCTGGAGGCCTTCACCGGCACCCAGCGCAGGTTCGATATCATAGGGCACGTAAACGGTTTCACCATCGTAGACGACTACGCCCACCATCCCACAGAGATCAAGGCTACCCTGGCAGCAGCCCAAAAGCTTGCGCACAGGAAGGTCTGGTGCCTCTTCCAGCCGCACACCTACACAAGGACCCTGGCCCTTATGGACCAGTTTGCGGACGCGTTCGAGGACGCAGACGCCGTCTGCCTTGCTGAGATCTACGCGGCAAGAGAAAAGAATATCTACAAGCTCTCCTCCAGCGCAGTTGCAGAAGATATAATGGCCCGTCATCCCGGAAAGGACGTTAAGTTCATACCGGACTTTAACGAGATGGCAGACTACGTCCTGGCAAACGCCAAGGAGGGAGACGTTGTCATAACCATGGGCGCAGGAGATATCTACCGCGTCGGCGAGATGATACTGGAGAAAGGTAACAAGCAGTGAAAAGGGCTCAGCGCGCCTGCGTTATTACGCAGATCCTTACCGAAAACCCCAACAAGGATTTTCCTCTCGGCTACTTTGCCGAGAAGTTCGGCTGCGCAAAATCCAGCATATCAGAGGACCTGCAGATAGTAAGAGAGGCGGCTGAATCCACGGGCCTCGGCTACGTGGAGACTACATCCGGAGCCAGAGGCGGGGTGCGCTACGTGCCCTACATAAGTTCAGAGCTTGCGGCTCCCCAGCTTATAAAGTTCAGCCAGGAGCTGGCGGATCCGGACAGAGTGCTGGGCAGCGGCTTTATCTACACCACGGACCTGATGTCCGATCCTGCATTCGTAACGCTTGCGGGCAGGATATTCGCAAGGCACTTTGCGGCTACGGACGCGGACATGGTGGTCACCGTGGAGACCAAGGGCATTGGCGTTGCGATGGAAACAGCAAGGCTTCTGGACATGCCGCTGGTGGTAATAAGGCGCGAGGCCAAAGTCTCCGAGGGCTCTACCATAAGCATCAACTACTTCTCAGGCTCCGCGGACAGGATACAGAAGATGAGCCTGTCCAAGCGCGCGGTAAAGCCAGGCTCCAAGGCAATAATCATAGACGATTTTATGCGGGGCGGAGGCTCTGTCAAGGGCATGGAGGACATGCTCAGAGAGTTCGAGGCCAAGACTGCAGGCGTGGGCGTTGTTATAGTGGCAGGCCACGGAGAGGTCAAGAAGATAGGAAATTACTTCCCCATCTTCCACTACGACGACACCGGCAGCGTGTGCAAGGTGACGGCAAACCCGGATCTGCTCAAATAGCGGGCGCAGCGCGGCTGCAAACAGCGGCAACCTCAGCGGCTGCAGACAAGCTGACAATTATTATTTTTTAGATATAGCGGAAAGGTGAATTATGAGCGCATTTTACAAAGACTACGCGATATTCGCGGGCAACGGCAATCATCCTCTTGCAGAAGAGATCGCACAGATCATCGGCAAGCCACTTGGAGCAGCTTCCGTAAAGAAGTTCTCCGACGGCGAGATAGCCATCAACATCGGCGAGAGCGTAAGAGGCAAGGACTGCTACATCATCCAGTCCACATCCGATCCCGTAAACGACAACCTGATGGAGCTGTGCATCATGATCGATGCTATGAAGAGGGCTTCCGCAGGCAGGATCAACGCAGTTATCCCTTACTACGGCTACGGCAGGCAGGACCGCACAGCAAAGGCCAGAGATCCTATCACGGCTAAGCTTGTTGCAGACATCATCCAGGTAGCAGGCGCAGACAGAGTCATAACCATGGACCTGCATGCTTCCCAGATCCAGGGATTCTTCAACATCCCCACAGACCACCTGCTTGGAGTTCCAATCTTTGTAGAGTATTTCAAGACCATCAGGACAGACGATCTTGTTATCGTTTCTCCGGACCACGGCTCTGTTAAGAGAGCAAGAGACTTTGCTGAGCCTCTGGGAGTTCCAATCGCTATCATAGACAAGCGCCGTCCAAGGCCCAATGTTTCCGAGATCATGAACATCATCGGAGATATCGAAGGCAAGGACTGCATACTCGTAGATGACATGGTAGACACCGCCGGCACCATCTGCAACGCTGCAAACGCTCTTAAGGAGCGCGGCGCAAAGAGCGTTAAGGCATGCGCTACCCACGGCGTTCTCTCCGGACCTGCAAGGGAAAGGATAGAGGCTTCCGCTATAGAGGAGATGATCTTCCTCAACACCATACCCGTACCGGCAGAGAAGATGAGCAGCAAGTACCACTTCCTGTCCGTGGCACCGGTCTTTGCAGAGACCATACGCCGCGTCTACAGCAACGAGCCGCTCAGCTCCATCTTCGAAAAGAAATAAATGTAATTGGGGACGGTCCCAAATTGTCATTTTGGTAATTACTGGAAAGGCAGAATAATGTATATGATCTGCGGCCTGGGCAATCCGGGCAGGCTTTACGAAAAAACAAGGCACAACATGGGGTTTATGACAGTAGACGTACTGGCAGACCGTCTTGGCGTGCGTGTAGACCGCCTGCGCTTTAAGGCTCTTGTGGGCGAGGCCCGCATAGGCCGCGAAAAGGTGATACTCGTAAAGCCGCAGACCTACATGAACCTTTCCGGTGATGCCGTCCGCCCGCTGGTGGAGTACTACAAGATCGAGCCGGACCACCTTATACTGGTCTACGACGATGTTGACCTGCCGCTGGGTCGCACCCGCATACGTCCGTCCGGAAGCTCCGGCACCCACAACGGCATGCGTTCTGTTATCTACCAGCTGCAGTTCGACAACTTCCCGAGGGTGCGCATAGGCTTAGGACCCCACGAGGACATCCCTCTGGACAAGTTCGTTATCGGTACCTGGACCGAGTCCGAGCGCCCGGAGCTTGCCAAGGCAGTCCTGCGCGCCGCCGACGCCTGCGAGACCATCGTTACCGACGGCGTAGACGCCGCCATGCAGAAGTACAACGGATTATAGGACAAAGAGGCAGGGATCTTCGCGATCCCTGCTTTTTTATTGCTGAAAAGTATCATTTTAAGAGATTTTGCGATATGGATTGACATAATTAATATCATTTGATATCATTAATACACTAAATGATACTGACTGGCGGTCGTCAGTTCAACGGATGGATATCAGGTGTATCCGGGAGGAAGAGTTATGACTATAGAAGAAATGCAGCAGCGCAAAAGGGAGCTGGGCTTAACTTACGAGCAGATAGCGGAGCGTTCCGGGCTGTCTGTCATAACTGTAAAGCGGATAATCACCGGCACCACGCCAAACCCGCGCGGCTACACCAAATCATTTATAGAGATGGCTCTGTCGGATCCTGTGGTAAGGGATAGCGCGGCTCCGGCCAGATCGGCCTATGCGTCAGAGAACGGCATAGAGCCTCAGTATATGAATAAAAAGCAGGGTGAGTATACCGCGGAGGACTATTTTGCTCTGCCGGACGAGGAACGCTGCGAGCTCATAGACGGCGTTATCTACGATTTTGCGTCGCCAACGGATCTGCATCAGGAGATAGCCGGAGAGCTGTATTATCAGCTAAAACAGTATATCCGTGATAACAAAGGCTCATGCCGAGCCGTGATTGCGCCATCAGACGTAAAGATAGGAGCAAATACGGTTCTTCAGCCGGATGTTTATGTCCACTGCAAGGGCTGGAAACGTGGAGAAGAAGCCCCGGCCTTTGTAGCAGAGGTAGTTTCTCCGTCCACCAAGGTCCGGGACTACAGGATCAAATATTTAAAATACCAGGAGACCGGCGCCAAAGAGTACTGGATCCTGGATCCCTATAACGAAAAGATCACCGCCTACCTGTTCGATGGTGATGATTTTGATGTGCGTATCTCGGACCTCTACGCCCCCATGCCCGTGTCCATCTGGGACGACAAATGCGTAGTAGACCTCTCCGTGCTCAAGGAAGAGCTGGCAGAGATGGCGGAGTGAGGGTTTTGAGATCATTCTGAACCCATGGTGAATTCACTTTGGTGCAGCAGGGGTTCACACCGTAGCCTTTGTGCTACCAAGCCTACTTTTGTGTGATATTTTTGTTATAAATCCACAAATTTCAATTGCTCATTTGTCCTCATTAGTTTATAATATCTAGTTAAATAAACAAGGCTCCAAAAGGATTGCGGGCGCGTATCAAAGCCCCGGACCCATGCATTATCAGAGCCTTCTAATGGGGGATAATATGAAAAAATCCGGAAAACGTTTAGCCTCGCTGCTGTTTGCGCTGATCATGGTGCTGTCCATGACTGGCACAGCTTTTGCGCAGGTATCAGGTGCTGTAAGCGCCAACGACCCCGGCCAGACTGCAGACCAGCCGGCAGAGGGCACAGAGCTGGAGATGGAGGATCTTGATCCTGCAACTCTCGGCGTCAAAAAGCTTGGAGAGATCGAAGAGCCCGCGGAAGAAGAACCCGTGGCCATAGATCTCAAGCCAGATATGTCTTTGGAGGAGGTTGTCCGCGTGTCCATCTTCCTGGACAAGGCCGGCACAGTGGACGCAGGCTACTCCACTCAGGGCATAGGCACCAACAAGGCCGCGATCTCTTACCGCGACAGCCTTAAGGCGCAGCAGAAGAGCCTCACCGCTTCCATAGAGCAGAAGGTGGGCTACAGCATCAACGTCAAGTGGAATCTGACCCTTCTTACCAACGCTATTTCAGCCTACGTTAAGGTCAAGGATATCCCCATCATAGAGAGGATGGCCGGCGTTAAGTCCGTTGAGCGCGAGAAGCTCTACACCGCCATGGAGGGCGAGGCCGCCGATCCCAACACGGCCAACACCAGCCAGTACATGACAGGCGCTGCTCAGTCCTGGTCCGCCGGCTACACAGGCGCAGGCAGCAGGATAGCGATAATAGATACGGGTATTGATACAAGCCATCAGTCGTTTGCAGCGGCTCCTTTTGAGCACTCTGTCAGCGAGCAGGGCAAGACAAGTCTTCTGATGACCCGGGCTCAGGTCCAGGCACTTGCCAGCCAGCTGAACAGCAAGAGCAGCAACTACGTAAGTTCTAAGATCCCTTACGGTTACAACTATGTAGATAACAACACTACCATAACTCACCTTAATGATACTCAGGGTGAACATGGCTCCCACGTTGCAGGTATTGCTGCAGCAAATAAGTATATAGGCAGCAGCTACAGCGATGCAGCTCAGACTGTACACGCAGTAGGTATGGCCCCGGACGCACAGCTCTTTATAATGAAGGTCTTTGGCGCAGGCGGTGGAGCTTACGATTCCGATTACATGGTAGCCATAGAGGATGCCATAGTTTTAGGCTGTGACGCAGTAAACCTTTCTTTAGGATCCTCAGATCCAGGCTGGACATACGACAGCACTTACCAGGATATCCTGAACTCTCTCAGTGATCCTGATCACAATGCCAACATGGTGGTGTCTATTTCTGCCGGAAACAACGGCAGCATGGCATATAATCTTGGTCAGAATCTTTACATAGACGATATTGCTATGCATACCGGCGGATCTCCCGGAACATTCATCAACAGTTTAGGTGTGGCCTCTGCCGATAACACCGGCGCAACAGGCGCTCCGCTTCAATTTAACGGCAAGAATATGTTCCCGGGGACTGGTACTGAGAACATATCTATGCCTGTAGGCACATTCAGTTTTGTGTACATAGATGCCGTAGGCAATGAAAGTGATTATTCAACTGTTAATGCGGCAGAGACTTTGAGCAACAAAATCGTCATCGTTAACCGCGGAGATATTACTTTCATTGAGAAGGGTAATAACGCTATAAACTACAGCCCCAAAGCTCTGATAATAGCAAATAATCAACCTGGGGCTATAGGCGGAATATCTCTTGATGATTATACTGGCAATTTCCCCATCATTACTATTACAGGCAACGATGCCTCAACTATAAAAAACGGTGCAACACAGAAAACTGCCGGCGGAATAACCTATTATACCGGAAGCCTAACTGTAACATCGGATGTCATTACGGAAAATATAACTGACCGCGCAGATGCAACCATTTCCGATTTCAGCTCCTGGGGCGTTCCCGGATCTCTTATCATGAAGCCGGAGATAGCTGCACCCGGAGGAAATATATATTCTGTATGGGGAACGAATAAGACCACTAATGGCGGCAATGCAGGTGGATCGGACCAGTACGAGTTTATGTCCGGTACTTCTATGGCAGCACCGCACATCGCTGGTCTTACAGGCGTTCTTGCCCAGTACATGAAGGCCAAGATTATAACAATTAACGGTTACAGCCGCAGGGCTATTATGCAGAGCTTGCTGATGTCTACCGCTACACCGATGGTCAATAACGGTGAGTATGTTTCCCTTCTGCAGCAGGGAGCTGGCCTTGTAGATGTGAAGAAGGCCATCAGCGCAGCTTCCGTGGTCTTTGTCGGAACTGAGGACGATACCCTTACCGCAAAGACTGGTTCCGCAACAGACGGCAAGGTCAAGGTCGAATTCGGAGACGACGCTGAAAAGGCAGGCGTTTACGAATATAGCTTTACCATTCACAACATTTCCAGCGAGAATCTGACCTTCAAGCTCAGCACTGAGCTCTTTACCCAGGGCAACTATGAGTACGAAGGCAATACCTACATGGATACAGCCACCACCAGGCTGAACGCCAACGCCAACTACACCTGGGACGCCGCTTCTGATCTGGGCCACGATGTGGACAAAGACGGAGACACCGACTACGATGATGCCCAGGCTATACTTGATTATGTTGTAGAGAACAAGACTGCGTCCGATATAGATCTTGCTAAAGCAGACCTGGATGGTGTGGCTGGAATCAGCTCCCGCGATGCCTACAAGCTTATCCAGATGATACAGGCCGCAGAGCAGGAAGGCACTGTACCCGCAGGAGGCAGCCGCAAGGTAAATGTCAAGATCAGCCTTACCGCAGCACAGAAGGCCGCTCTGGATCAGACCTACACTTCCGGCGCTTACATCGAAGGTTTCACTTACGTTACCTGCGATGACGCCGCAACAGCAGATGGCGAGTCTCTTGCTCACGAGCACAGCATTCCTCTGATTGGATTCTACGGATCCTGGACAGATCCTAACATGTTCGACACTATGTCCGCCATGGACATCGCCTACGGACCTGCAAAGGAGAACTATTCAGGAAATCCGCTCACCAACTACCTTACAGTCAAGTACAACGGAGTTACCAACACATTCTCCGGCAACCCATACATGATAGAGGATACGTTCCCTGCTGATAAGCTTGCTGTAAACAGCAGCTCCAACTTTGTGAATATCTTCTACAACCTGATCCGCAGCGCAGGTACCACAGGCTTTGCTGTATCCAGAGTGGATAGCATTGGCGGAAATGTTACAGAAGTCGTAAGCGCCGCTGTAACAGGCAACGGTGTAACAGGCCTTTGGTATGACGAGCACGATGGAGTCTGGAACAACAAGGGAACAAAGTTCTACAGTGTTAACAGGAACGCAGCCTCCTATGGATTCTCCGCGGGGGATACATTCCGTATAGGCTATTATGCTATACCGGAATACAACGGCATGATCTACAACGGAGACTTTACTTCCGATGTGGCTGGCATGCTAAGCTCCCAGGGATTCGTGGATGTAATAGAAAGCAATGTCCTTGGTAAGGGCGCTTTCGTAGGATACGACTTTACTGTAGATGATGAGGCTCCGCAGGTAGGTGTTGCGTCCCTGAATGGAAATACTCTGGCAGTTTCCGCAAGCGATGATCAGAACATAGCATACATTGCAGTGCTCTCTTTGGACGGAGATGTTATCTACGCAGAATCCGCTCCCGGCACTGCAGAGACTACAATAACCCTTGATGCTTCCAGCGCCATCGCCAACGCTCAGGGATACGTTGCAGTGTTCGTGGGCGACTACGCAGGCAACGAGACTGCAAAGGCTATAAGGGTCAATGATAAGGCCTACGTGGAAAAGACAGTCTATGTCCATACAAGTACTCTGACCGCAGGCGAGGATTACCTGATAGTCAATACCAACGCGGTAGGGACCGGACATGCGCTTGGACACACAGGGACGACTGTTGCTCAGAGTGAAGTAACGATCAATCCTGCAATGAGCGGAACAAACGGCGCTGTCTATATTGACAGCAGCGATGCTCCAAGTACCGCTATTTGGACTGTGGGAGAAGGGTATAAGTTCACCAATGGTGGCTATTACCTTAGGCGCAACAGCAATAACGGATCCACGCTTCAGGTCGGAACTAACAACACTTATAATACATGGACCTGGGATGGAACTAATAATCGTCTTTCATCGGGCAGTCGCTATTTGAGGTATTATAACAACACATTCAGCCTTAGTACTACTACAAATAGCGTCTACCTCTTCCAGAAGACAGTCATCAGGATAGAGACAGATCCTTACGAGGTAACGTCTATTTCCCTTACCGAAGATTCTCTGGATCTTTACAAGGGCAACGAAACTGATCTTGTGGCTAAGGTAATGCATATTACCGCTGAGGACCGCACAGTTACCTGGTCGTCCAGCAATACAGGTGTGGCAACAGTCACTCAGGACGGACACGTTAAGGCAGTCGGCGCAGGCACTGCAACTATAACAGCAACATCAAACTCCTATCCAGATGTCAGTGCGTCCTGCGCTGTAAAGGTCACCAGTGTCAACAAGACACTCAACAGCATTATCTGGGATGATTTAGGTGAGGTCTACTTCTCCAGCTTCAACGCAAATAACCTGCCCACATGGACCAAGAACAGCAGCAAGATAGAGCTCAACGAGACTGCGCTGTACCTGCACTCCGCGTTTATGGCAAACGATACATCGCTATACGCTGCAACGTGTGATACTAATAGCTTCGTTTCTATGATCTATAGCATCAACAGAAGCACATACGCTACAACAGAATATGGTGAAAACTATCTGCTTGCTATGGATATGGCGGCTACTCCCTATTTCGGAGAAGAATATTTTGTATATCCATATGCTAAGTATTTAGTCCTTGGTAACCTTGCCCCTGAAGCAGATGATGAGTTGGGTACTTATAGCGGATTCCCATATGGACTTCTGGACTGCAGTACAACATCCATAGGCAATGCTTATATTGCAGGTATGGCAATCAAATCAAGCGGTCGCTCAGGTGATACATATTATATACTTGATGAGAATGGTATCATTTGGCAGACAAGTACATCTTATAGCCAAAGTACAGGACTGGCATTCTCCACACCTACAAAGGTGGTCGAGACCGGAATTGCCACAAGCTTCCTGTATCAGAGCCTGTACTACGACGGAGAATACATTTACTGGTCGCATCAGGCAGATAACATTTCCGAGTTGATAATCATCAACCCAAGCACTAGTGCTGTTTACCACGCCGGCAACTTCGGCGAGGGCGTATGGCCTGCAGCAGGTCTTTATGTAAATGGCTCCGTTGCTCCGGCATCCACCGGCAGCGAGTCCGAGACCATGGCCGCGGACGCAGCAGAGCTCCAGAACCTCAAGCCTGTTGCTGCCAGGGATCAGCTCATGACAGCCGATATCCAGGCTCGCTTCGCAGCAGAGGCGGCTAAGTTCGCAAGCAAGGCTCAGCCTGCAGCTGCAGAAGAAGATGCGGCAGCCCCCGCAGAACAGCCTGCCGGCGGCCTCAACCGCGTAAAGAGCCTAGGCGGAACTAAGACGATTGCCCGCGATGTAGAGATCACCGAGGATGCTGATACATCCAAGGTCACCGTAACCTACACAGAGGACGGCACTAACGATACCAACGGCGTAGCAGAGATCACCTACGATCCTGCAAAGATCAACTTCGAAAAGGTTGCTCAGATAGGAAACAACGTCATCCTTTCTGACAACCCAGAATTCAGGACAGAAGGCGGCCTCACAACTGTCAGGATAGCCTACGCGCTTACCGGACAGCCTGCAGACGGCGATGTCGTCTGTGTACTGCAGTTCAGCGAGGCATGCGAGTCTGGTGTTATAAGCGTCAAGACAGTAGAGCGCGGCGCGGATCTTGCTGTTGCCGAAACCCCGGCAGAGCAGACCGTTGAAGGCCACGGCCACACCTGGACGTTCAAGGACTTCACATGGACTAAGACCTCCAGCGGCTACACTGCAGTTGCCAACTTCGTCTGCGAAAGCGGCGAAGACCACACCATGACAGTTGACGCCACCGTCACCCGCACCGAGGGCGAAGGCGACGCCGCTGGCAAATATATCTACACTGCCACCGCAGAGTACGGCGGACAGACCTATACAGATGCGAAGATAGAGGATGCGGTTGCGGAAGGTGACTTCAGCATAGCCGGTGCCAACATGACTCTTGGTAACGAGCTGTCCATGAACTTCTTTGTAAAGAAGGCGGATGTAGATACTACCAAAGACTACTACATAACAGTCAGAAAGACCTATGCAGATGGCCGTGATGATGTAACAGTAACCTATCCGTTCAGTGAATGGACTGATTACAACAAGACCTACTATAGTGTTAAGTTCGAC
>JAZQIH010000189.1:0-2557 GCA_045541015.1 Anaerovoracaceae bacterium
GGCTACTTCAGCGCAACAAAAGAGGACCGTCCCCCTTGCTGAAAACAGCATAGAGAACCGTCCCCTATGATAATTATTTTTTGGCACCAAAGAACCGTCCCCGAAGTGCCGGCCCGGGCGTTTCGTCGGCATCGGAAGAACCGTCCCCCTGATGCGCCCTGATGCGTGCATCGAAAAAAAAACACTTGCAAAGTTAGCGAAAACTAACTATAATACATTGTCGGGTTAGCAATTCCTAACCCGTTTCTAAAAACAAGAGGTTAGCGCAGACTAACCTTTTAAAAGGCTTGCTGGTTAGCAAACGCTAATCTCAGCCGCAAAATGCATTTAGTTCTGAAGAGTAAAGGAGAAGCTTATGATGCCATTGGCATTGGCAGACAAGGGACAAGAAAACATCATCCGCAAAGTCGGCGGAAGTCCCGCGGTGCGCCAGCACCTGGAAGAGCTCGGCTTCGTGGCAGGAGGCGCTGTCACAGTAATCTCCACCATGGGTGGAAACGTAATAGTTAAGGTCAAAGAATCGCGCGTAGCCATCAGCGAAGAAATGGCACGCAAGATAATGATATAGGAGGAGCAAGCATGAAAACACTCAGAGACGCCAAGATCGGTGAGACCGTAAAAGTCGTCAAGCTCCATGGAGAGGGTGCCGTAAAGCGCCGCATCATGGACATGGGCATCACCAAGGGCATAGAGGTCTACATCAGAAAAGTAGCACCCCTGGGAGACCCTGTAGAAGTAAACGTCCGCGGCTACGAACTTTCCCTGCGCAAGGAAGACGCCGCAATGATCGAAGTAGAATAGCACAGAAAGGAGCAATTATATGGATCTGCGCATTGCCCTGGCGGGCAACCCGAACAGCGGAAAGACAACACTGTTCAACGCACTCACCGGCTCCAACCAGTTCGTAGGAAACTGGCCGGGAGTTACGGTAGAAAAGAAGGAAGGTAAGCTCAAGAAGCACGACAACGTTACCATTACAGACCTTCCCGGTATTTATTCTCTCTCACCTTATACACTTGAAGAAGTAGTAGCAAGAAATTATCTTATCAACGAGAGACCGGACGCCATCCTCAACATCGTGGACGGCACCAACCTTGAAAGAAACCTCTACCTCACCACCCAGCTCACAGAGCTTGGAATTCCAGTGGTCATGGCCATCAACATGATGGACCTTGTCAAGAAGAACAACGACAAGATAGACCTGGAAGAGCTCGGAAGGCAGATGGGCTGCACTGTAGTTCCTATCTCCGCTCTTAAGGGCGACGGCGTAATGGAGGCTGCTGAAGCTGCGATAAAGGCTGCCACCAACACCAAGACCGTTCCCATGCACAAGTTCTCCGGCCCGGTAGAGCACGCTATAGCTCACATCGAAGAGGCAGTTGTCCACAACATGCCCGAAGAGCAGCAGCGCTGGTACGCTGTAAAGGTCTTCGAAAGGGACGATAAGGTCCTGGCTCAGCTGAACCTGGACAGCACCACCAAGGCTCACGTGGAGGCAGACATTGCTGCTGCAGAAAAAGAGCTGGATGACGATGCAGAAAGCATCATCACCAACGAGCGCTACGTCTACATTGCAGACGTTATCAAGGCCTGCTACAAGAAGAAAAAAGTAGGCGCGCTCTCCGTTTCCGACAAGATAGACCAGATAGTTACCAACCGCTGGCTGGGTCTTCCTATCTTTGCAGTAGTAATGTTCCTGGTCTACTTCATAGCAATGGCTCCGGACGCTCCGGGAACCAAGCTCACAGACTGGGCTAACGATGGCCTGTTCGGCGACGGCTGGCACCTGCTTGGCATCGGTTCCAAGGCCGCTGCAGAAGCAGAAGAGAACTACGGAGACACAGACCTTATAATCGAGGCCTTCAACTCCGAGTTCGGAAACGACGACATAGCAGCTGCTATAGATCTCGAGAGCGAAGACTTTGACGAAGCAAAGGCCAAGGCTGCTCTGGAAGCCCTTGTTGCTGCAACTCCGGCAAACGCCAAGATAGAATACACAATTGTAGACGAAGAGACTCTGGACGAATCCGTTGAAGAAGCAGACGCTGAGGCCCTTAAGGAGGCTGTGGCAAACTTCCTCAACACCGAATACAAGGGCGCTTACGGCGCACCGGATCCGGCTGAGTACGGCACCTGGGTGCCCGGCATACCCGTGCTGGTAGAAGGCCTTCTGGACAAGATAGGCTGCGCAGACTGGCTCAAGAGCCTCATTCTGGACGGCATAGTAGGCGGCGTAGGCGCAGTTCTGGGCTTTGTTCCCCAGATGATGATTCTGTTCCTCCTGCTGTCCCTGCTGGAAGACTGCGGGTATATGTCCCGGGTTGCTTTTATCATGGACCGCCTCTTCCGGAAGTTTGGTCTGTCCGGTAAGTCCTTTATCCCCATGCTGGTTGCCTCCGGTTGCGGTGTTCCCGGCATTATGGCCAGCCGCACCATTGACCAGGACCGTGACCGCAAGATGACCATTATGACCACCTGCTTTATGCCCTGTGGCGCCAAGATGCCCATCGTTGGCCTCATCGCCGGCGCTCTGTTCGGCGGCAGCGGCTGGATCGCC